>DATBHM010000080.1:0-10976 GCA_036557505.1 Actinomycetota bacterium
TCCGGGATCGGGTACACGGGGTCGTCCTCCAGGCACACCCAGATCAGGCCGTAGCGTTCCTCGACCAGGTACGGTCGGAGCCGGGCCCGTCGGGGGACGTTGGAGCCGAACCTCGCCGGGATGGCGGTGCACACCCCGTCCGGACCGTAGGTCCAGCCGTGGTAGGCGCACCGGATCTGGTCGTCCTCCACCCACCCCAGGGAGATGGCCGTGCCCCGGTGGGCGCACAGGTCGGCGAAGCACCTGATCGCCCCACCCAGCCGGACCACGACGAGCTGCTCGTCCAGCAGCACCACCCTCATCGGGCGGTCCGTGAGCTCGGAGGCGGAGGCCACGGGGTGCCAGAACCGGCGCAGGGCCCGGTACAGGCGGGCCTCCCCCTGCACGTCGAGCTCGTTGGCGTTCGTCGCCTCGGTCACGGCCATGCGTTCTTCACCTCACCGGGTCCCGACGGGTGATGCAGCCGACGTGCGTGCGCGTGCGGCCTGCAGGCTCCGCCACACGAAGGGTGCCGTCACCGGCGTCTCGGTGATCTCGTCGATCTCGAACTCCGCCAGCGCGTCCTCGACGGCCCATGCGACGGCGGCCGCCGGTCCGATGATTCCCGCCTCCCCCGCGCCCTTCGCGCCGTACGGCATGTTGGGATCCGGCGACTCGAAGTGCTCGATGGAGATCGGAGGGACATCGGTCGCCGAGGGGAGGAGGTAGTCCATGAACGTGACCGCCATGGGCTGGCCCTCCGGCGTGTAGGGCAGATCTTCGAGGAGGGCGCCCCCGAGTCCCTGCGCCACGCCGCCGTGGATCTGCCCCTCCACGATGACGGGATTGATGAGCGTTCCACAGTCGTGGACCACGAGATATTCGAGGACCGTGACCGCACCGGTGCCGAGGTCCACCTTCACCACGGCCGCGTGACTCGCGTTCGTGTAGGTCGCGCAGGCGTTCATCCGCCCGTCGGGCCTCGGCCGGTGGTCGATGCCCGGTGGGACGAACGTCGCGGTGGACTCGAGGCCCGGCTCCACATCGGTCGGGAGGTCGAGCGTCCGCACGTAGGCCGCGGTCGCAACGTCCCGCCAGGTCACCGAGGACTCCGGGCTCCCGGCGACCCGGAACGCGCCGTCCGCGACGATCACGTCCTCGGGGGCGGCCTCCAGGAGGTGTGCGGCGATCCGGCGTGCCTTCTCTCGAACGGTCCCGGCCGCCTTCAGCATCGCCCCCCCGGCGACGCCGGTCGACCTGCTGCCCCAGCCACCGAGGCCGTACGGGGCCTCGTCCGTGTCGCCGATGACGACCCGGATGCTCTCCAGCGGGACGCCGAGCGTGTCGGCTGCCAGGGTGGCCAGCATCGTTCGGACGCCCTGTCCGGTCGTCGTCACGCCGGACGCGACGGTCACCCCGCCGTCCGGTTCGAACCGCACGCTCACCGAGTCCTGACCTCCCCAGTTCCCCGTGTTGGGGAAGTACGACGGGACGGTGCCCTCGAGGTAATTGGCGAACCCCAGGCCGATCCGAACGTCCGACCGACCCGCGAACCGTGCCCTGGCTCGTTCCACCGCGACCTTCCCGCCTTCGATCACCGCCTCGAATGCCGGCCGGTGGCTGCCCGAGGAGACGATCGACCCCGTGGGCGTCGTGTACGGCAGGTCATCCGGGGCGAGCAGCATCGAGCGCCGGAGCTCCAGGGGATCCACGCCGGCCGCGACGGCGGCCTTCTGCATGAGCCGCTCGATGACGAAGGCCGCCTCGGGGTTGCCGAAGCCCCGATAGGCGCCGCTCGGCGTCTTGTTCGTGACCACGCAGGTCACGTCCACGCGCTGATGGGCGATTCGGTACGGCCCCGTGATGGCGGACCAGGTCACGGCCGAGGGATTGAACCCGCAGGGGTAGATCTCGCCCGAACCGACGTCGTGGAAGATCGACCCGCGGACGGCCTGGATGCGACCCCGCTCATCGATCGCCGCCTCCAGGTCGATCAGCTGGTCGCGGGCGTGGCCGGTGGCCTGCAGGTGCTCGTTCCGGTCCTCGACGAACCGAACCGGACGCCCGAGCCGCCGGGCCAGCCAGCAGACCAGGAACTCCTCGGGGAACACCTGCGCCTTCGCTCCGAACCCACCGCCGACGTCCGGAGCGATCACACGGATGTCGCGCTCGGGGATGTGGAGGACCATCGCGATCAGGGTGCGGAGGATGTGCGGGATCTGGCTGGAGGTCCAGACCGTCAGGCGCCCGTCGCGGTACTCGGCGATCGCGCCTCGCGTCTCGAGTGGGACCGCCGTGTGCCGCTGAATCCGATACCGGCCGTGCACGACCCCCCAGGCCGACGCGAACACGCGATCCGTTTCCGGGTCGTCGTCGGGCATGACGACGACGCGGTTGTCCGGCCAGTCGTCGAAGAGCAGCGGGGCACCGGGCGCCAGCGCATCCTCGATCGTGGTGACGGCCGGCAGATCCTCGTACTCGACCTGAGCGAGCTCCAGTGCGTCCTCGGCCAGGTAGCGGTCGGCCGCCACCACCGCGGCCAGTGGAGCCCCCACGTAGCGGGCGCGCCCCTGCTGGAGAAGGAACTCACGAACCGGTCGGGCGTCGGTGAAGAAGTCCGGGATGGGCGACACGCCGACGAGGTCGTCCGCGGTGACGGCCGCGACCACGCCGTCCGCCGCGCTGACCGCCGACAGGTCCACGCGGACGTTCGCATGCGCGAGCTGGCTCCGCAGCACGACCATCTCGACGGCGCCGGGGAGGTGGACGTCGGCGACATATCTCCCGCGCCCGGCGAGGAGCCGTTCGTCCTCCACCCTCGGAAGCCGGGCGCCGATGTACACGGGCCGGCCGGCGAGCTGGCCGTCCGTCACGAGCCGTCCCGGCCCCACGCGTCCCGGACCGCCTCCACGATCTTCTGGTAGCCGGTGCATCGGCACAGGTTGCCCGAGAGCAGCTCCCTGATCGCGCCGTCGTCGGGGTAGTCGTCCGGGTCCGAACCCGTGAGGGTCATCAGGAAACCGGGTGTGCAGAACCCGCACTGGAGACCGTGATGATCCTTGAACGCCTGCTGCATGGGGTTCAGCCCCTCGGGCGGAGTGATGCCCTCAACGGTCGTGACGGCGCACCCGTCCGCCTGCACCGCGAGCAGGATGCACGATCGTGACGGACGTCCGTCGATCAGCACGGTGCACGCTCCGCACACTCCGTGCTCGCACCCGAGGTGCGTTCCGGTGAGCTCGAGGTCGTCGCGCAGGAAGTCCGCGAGCGTCCTTCGGACGGGGACCGTCCTGGTCACCTGCCGCCCGTTGACGGAGAGATCGATCGTCGTCTCGGCGACGGGCTTCGTGATGGGGTTCATGCGGCCACCTCCGAGAGCACCCGCGAGACGAGCACGCCGGCGACGTGACGGCGATAGTCCTCGTCCGCGTGCAGGTCGGTGAACGGGCTGACCTCGCTCGAAGCCGCCCCCGCCGCCTGGGCGATGGCCTGGGGTTCGAGCTCCTTCCCGAGCAGCTCGGATTCGGCGCCCCCGAGTCGGAGCGCCGTCGGCCCCAATCCGAGCCCGGCCAGGGCGACGGATGCCACCCGGCGGGAGCCCGGCACGAGCTCGAGGGCCACCGCCATCCCCGCCATGGCGAAGTCCCCCCGCCTCCGCGCCAGCTCGGCGAAGGCGACCCTCGACGGCCGGGCCGGAAAACGAACCTCCGTGAGGACGTCCTGTGGGCCGAGCGCCGTCGTGAACGGGCCGTCGAAGAACTCCGCGGCGGGGACGGTGCGCGTCCCGTCGCTGCTCCGGACCTCGAACTCGGCGCCGAGCACCAGCGCGACGGCGGGAAGCTCGGCGGCGGGGTCGGCGTGGGCCAGGCTCCCTCCGACGGTCCCCCTCGTGCGGATCTGGAAGTGCCCGATGTGGCGGATGGCCATCGGGACCAGCGGGCAGTCCTGGGCGAACAGTGGCGACGTCTCGACGTCGCGCTGCCTGACCATCGCCCCGACCCGGATCACTCCGTCATCGCGCGCGACCCTCGCCAGCTCGGGAACGAGCGAGAGATCGACGAGGACCGTGGGCCGGGCCAGGCGGAAGTTCAACAGCGGGAGGAGGCTCTGGCCCCCCGCGAGCAGCTTGGCGTCGTCGCCATGCTCGTCCAGCAGGGCCAGCACGTCCTCGAGAGAGGCGGGCCGGGCGTACAGGAACGGCGGCGGCTTGATCGCTCCCCCTTCGCAGCTTCCGGGAAGCGCGAGCTTAGGAACCGCTTCAACACTCTGTCAAGTTCCCAGGCGCCGCACCCGCGCCGGGCCCGGGCCGATCGTCGAGGGCGCACCTGCGAAGATGCGCAGCGATCGGGTGTGGACGCGAAGCGCTTCGCTTCGGTGGGAGGAGCCGAATGGGGGACCGAGCCGACTGCGATCTCCTGCTCACGGGGGGAGCCGTCATCACGATGGACGGTGCACGGCGGGTGCTCGACCCGGGCATCGTGGCCGTCGCCGAGGACCGCATCGTCGCGGTCGACACCGTCCCCGACGGCGACCAGGGCTGGAACGCGGCGAGGACCGTCGATTGCCGGGGATGCGTGGTCATGCCCGGACTCGTCGATTGCCACAATCACCTGTTCAACAGCCTCTCCCGGGGCCTCGGCGAGGGGCTGTCGCTGTGGCCGTGGCTCAGGGATTTCAAGTGGCCGTACAACTCCTCGATCACCCGGGACGAGGCGGTCGCCGCGGTCAAGCTCTCGGCGGTCGAGGCGGCGCGAGCCGGTGTCACATCCGTCCTGGACCACGCGTACGCGCCCACCGAGGTCGAGACGACCCTCGCGATCGCCGACGCGATCGAGCTCGTCGGCCTCCGGGGCGTCGTGGCGCGGGGCATGCTCGGTCCCAGGACTCCCGGCGCCGAGAAGAAGAGCGCCCGTGCGGGACGGGGACGGGACCTCTACCGCAATTCGGTCGGCGAGGAGATCGCCATGACGGAGGAGTGCATGAAGGCCCGGCCCCCCGGGAGCCGCGTCGCCGTGTGGCCGGGTCCACTCGATGTCATCTACACGTCCCCGGAGCTCATCCGCGGAGCCCATGACCTGGCCGGCCGATACGGGTCGGGATGGCACGCGCACTGTTCCGAGTCGCAGTCCGACGTCCCCCTGTTCGCAGAACGGCATGGACTGCGCCCGATCGAGTGGATGGCGGGCGAGGGGCTGCTCCGGGGCCGGACCACCCTCGCGCACATGATCTGGCTGGACGACCGGGAGATCGCGCTCCTCGGGGAAACGGGGGCGGGGATCGCACACAACCCCGTGTCCAACGCCTACATGGGGTCCGGCGTGATCCGCCTCCGCGAGCTGCGGGATGCCGGGGCCGTCGTGGGCCTGGGGACCGACGGCCCCAACGTCGGCCACCGGCAGGACATGTTCGAAGCCATGAAGACGGCCATCCTCCTCCAGCGGATTCGGACGCTCGACGCGACCACGACCTCGGCGGAGGAGGCACTGGAGCTCGCCACCCGGGAGGGGGCACGCTACCTGGGAATCGATGCGGGTTCGATCTCGCCGGGCATGCTCGCCGATCTGATCGTGGTGGACGTGTCCGGCGCCCACACCGTGCCGGACAACCGAGCCGTCACCACGGCCGTCTATGCGGCCAGGAGCTCCGACGTGTCCATGACGATCGTGGGAGGCGACATCGTGTACGAGGACGGACGTTGTACGCGGGTCGATGAGGACTCGGTGCTCGAAGAAGCCCGCGAGCGTTCCGCCGATCTGATCCATCGGGCGCAGCTCGGGGACTTCCTGACGCCGTGGGCGACCGTCCCGGGGCGCCGGCCCGTCGACGGTTGACCACTCGCCCACGCCGGTGCTGCTCGAAGAGCGCGCCGACCGCGGAGGCGCCGGCTACGAGGCCCGCCGAATCTGCAGGAACGGGAGCGGCACCACGGTGGCGGGGATCACGCCCGTCGCGTCGCCCATCGCCCACTCGACGTCGACGGAGTCGCCCTCGTCCACCCCCGCTTCGAGATGGCCGAACCCGACGACCTTCCCGACCGACGGCGCCCACGTGACACTCGTGGCATGCCCGATCGGGCTCCCCCCCTTCCGAACCGGGAGCGGATACCACCACACGCGGTTGGGGATGAGCGGAAGCCGCCCGCCCGAGGAGTGCGCCGCCAGGATGCTCGACTGATCGAGCGCGAGGCCCGCGAGGCGCAGGCGCGGACCGCCCGCGTCGTGCTCGGCGGCCAACGCATCCCTGCCGACGAAGGCGTCCTTTCGAAGGTCCACGAACGTCCCGAGCCCGATCTCGTACGGCGAGGCATGGTGATCCGCGCTGAGCTCGACGACGGAGCCCGCCCGGTCGGGCCCCGCACCCGTGTAGTCCGCGCCCACGATGAGGAATCCGGCCTCGACCCTGGCGACGTCGATCGCGTACTCGCCCACGGGACGGATTTCGAACGGGCCGCCCGCCTCGGTGACGGCATCCCACACGGCGACGCCGGCTTCCGCGGGCACCCAGAGCTCGAAGCCGAGCTCCCCCGTGAACCCCTGCCGCGCCACGAGGACGTCGGCCCCCGCGACCCCGACGGTGCGGGTTCGCGAGAAGGGCAGACTGGCCCACTCGGCGCCGGTCAACGCGGACATGACCTCGGCCGATCGCGGGCCCTGCACGGCCAGGAGGCCGAAGTCGTCGGTGACATCCCCGATGGAGACGTCCATGCCCTCGGCCTGCAGCGCCAGCCACTCGAACTGCGCGTCGGCCGTGATCCGGAACCGATCCTCGCCTGTCCGGAAGACCAGGCCGTCGCCGACCACCTTGCCGCGCTCGTCACACCACGGGGTGTAGACGACCTGTCCGACCTCGACTCCGGTCATGTCCCTGGTGACTAGACGGTCGAGAAAGCGTTGGGCGTCCGGTCCGCTGAGCTCGTGCTTCGAGAGGGGGGACATGTCGCCCATGGAGACGCCCTCGCGTGTCGCCCGCAGCTCCTCGGACATCCCCGTGTAGACGTCGGCGACGACGTGCAGGTCCCAGTTGAACCACATCTGGAAGCGGTTGAGGGGCCGGGTCCTCGCGAAGAACGGGGTGACCTTCACCGGCTGGCTCCTGTCCTGGGTCGTGGCGGACCCGACGTCGCTCGGTCCGGCGAACTATCGAAGGAGGATCAACGAGTTGTCAACTTTCCCGCCCCGGAGGGCCGGCGTCCGCCTCGGACGATCTCCCCCAGAATTCGCGGTGGACCGCCGCGGCCTCCTCGACGAGCGCCGGCCCCTCGAGTCGAACCGACACGTTGCCGGCCCGGAGGACGTCCGCCGCACGGACGAGGGGGTTCCGGCTGAGCGGGTTCCCCGCGATGATGGCGTCGAGCTCGACGATGTCCAGCCCGTACACGATGCGTCCGACCCCGACCCAGTGCGCGGCCCCGGCGCACATGACACAGGGCTCGGCGCTCGAGTACAGCGTGCAGGCGGCCAGATACTCGGGCTCGAATCGTCGCCCGGCCTCCCGCAGCAGGTTCGTCTCGGCATGGCCCGTCGGATCGTGCTCGGTCCGCGTGGTGGTCTCGCCCTCGAGGACGACGTGCCCGTCGGCGTCGACCAGCACCGCGCCGAACGGCAGGTTCCCGTGCTCGACGCTGGCCCTGGCGACCTCGAAGCTCAGCCTGAGCATCGCCTCGTCCCGCTCGTCCATCGAGGCGCGGATTGTCTTCCGGGCGTGCCCTACGCCGGCCCGGACCAGAAATCGCCGTGGAGGGCGGCGGCCTCGTCCACGAGGGCCGGACCCTCCAGGCGAACCGAGACCTTCCCCTCACCGAGCACCACGGCCGCCCGAACGTGGGGAGTGGGGTTGAGCGGGTTGGTCCCGACGATGGCGTCGAGCGCCGGGATGTCGAGCCCGTACACGATGCGGCCGACGCCGACCCAGTAGGCGGTGCTCGCGCACATCGGACACGGTTCCGCGCTGGAGTACATCGTGCAGCCGGCGAGGTACTCGGGCTCGTAGCGTCGCCCGGCGGCCCGCAGCAGGTTCGTCTCCGCGTGCCCCGCAGGGTCGTGTTCCGTGACCGTCGTGTTCTCCCCCTCCATCACCACGTTCCCGTCGGCATCGACGAGCACGGAGCCGAATGGAAGATTCCCGTGTTCGACGCTCTGTCTCGCGACACGGAACGCGAGCCGGAGCATGGCCTCATCGCGTTCGTCCATGGCGGTGCAGTGTAGCCCGAGGAGCAGGGGCCTTCCGGTCTCGAACGCACGGGCCCTTCGGCGTCGCGGACGACACAACCCGGCTGATAGTTTGTTGAACTGCAGGCGTACAGTTGACTCCGCGGTGGCCCCGGGGGGAGGTTCCTCGTGCCGGGTTGGCCGCGATGAGCGGGAGGGTGCCATGCGACGACTCGGCCTGGAACGGGAGCTGGTCGACCACGACGTCTACGAGCGCACTGTTGGACGGTTCCGGGAAGCCGGGATCCTGTTGCCGACCTTCTCGCAGCTCGCGGACCCCACGACCATCCCCGAGGCCGTCCGTTCCGGACTGGCCAGCGTCGGCCCCGACGACGCCCACCCACTGAACCTGTTCCGGGTCCACTGGTTCAACGGCCCGGACCGGACGTCCCTGGCGGAGCTCCCCGACCACGTGGTCCTGCCGAAGGAGCTGACCGGCGTGGACGCCCGGATCGTCGTGGCGTTCGGCGACCGGTTCCCCATGATCCGGGCGCACAAGGTGCTCGCCGCGTACGGGTGCCTGGCGCCCCGGGTGGTGACCGGCCAGTTCGACCCGACGTCCCAGCGCGCAATCTGGCCCTCGACCGGCAACTACTGCAGAGGCGGCGTGGCGATCTCCCGGCTGATGCAGTCCCACGGCGTGGCCGTCCTGCCGGAGGGGATGAGCAGGGAGCGGTTCGACTGGCTGGACGAGTGGGTCCTGGACTCGGCGACGGACATCATCCGGACGCCCGGGGTCGAGAGCAACGTCAAGGAGATCTACGACAAGTGCAACGAGCTGTCCCGGGACCCGGAGAACGTGATCTTCAACCAGTTCTCGGAGTTCGGGAACCACCTCGTGCACTACCTCGTCACCGGCACGGCGCTCGAGCGCGTCTTCGAGTCGATGGCCGAGGAGGAGCCCGGGCTCCGGCTGCGCGCGTTCATCAGCGCCACCGGATCCGCCGGGACCATCGGCGCCGGCGACTACCTGAAGGAGCACCACGGCTCGATGGTCGTGGCGGTGGAGGCCACCGAGTGCCCGACGATGCTCGCCAACGGGTTCGGCGAGCACAACATCCAGGGCATCGGCGACAAGCACATCCCCCTCATCCACAACGTGATGAACACCGACGCGGTCGCCGGGATCTCGGACCGGGCCACCGACCACGTCGACCTGCTGATGAACACGCCCACCGGACGAGAGTTCCTGTCGTCGCGGAAGGGCGTCGGCAAGGACGTGATCGACGCGTTCACGGCGTTCGGACTGTCGTCGATCTGCAACGTGCTGGCCGCGATCAAGACCGCGCGGTACTACCGGATGGGGCCGGACGACGTGATCGTCACCGTGGCGACGGACGGCTCCGCCATGTACGGCAGCGAGCGCGAGAAGACGGCCGGGCGGGACTTCGACGGGGAGTTCGACGAGGTCGACGCCGGCGAGGTGTTCGGGCAGCACCTGGCGGGGCTGGGGACCGACGACTACCTCGAGACGTCGCTCCGGGATCGCGAGCGGATCTTCAACCTGGGCTACTTCACCTGGGTCGAGCAGCAGGGCGTGGAGATCGACGAGTTCGTCGCCCGACGGGACCTCGGCTGGTGGCGTGAGCTGCAGGACGTCGTTCCCGTGTGGGACGCGATGATCGAGGAGTTCAACGGACGGACGGGCGTGACGGCGTGACCGACGGGCACTCGGACGGCGGCCGGGCGTCGCGGATGGCGAGCCGGATGGTGTGTTCCGGCTGCTCGACGGAGGTCGGGCCGGACGAGCCGTTCCCGTTCCGCTGCCCGAAGGCCGACGTCCAGCCCGATGTCGACCACGTGCTGGTGCGGGTGCTCGACCCGTCGTCGGTGACGTTCCCCGACGCCGGCGAGGACTCGGTGCCGGCGCCGTTCGTCCGGTATCGGGGGCTGTTCCGGTCCCACCACCTGGCCATGCGTGCGGGGATGGACGACGACGCCTACGTCGAGCTGGTCAATCAACTCGACGATTCCGTGGCGCGGGTGGACGGTTACGGGTTCCGCGTGACGCCGTTCGCTCGGGAGGACGACCTCTCCGACCGGCTCGGTTTCACGTCGACGGGCGGCGTCTGGGTGAAGAACGAGACCGGCAACGTATCCGGCTCCCACAAGGCGCGGCACCTCATGGGCCTCGCCGTCCACCTGGCCGTGGCCGAGCGCATCGGCCTGGTCGACCCCGACGAGGAACGCCCGCTCGCCATCGCGTCCTGCGGCAACGCGGCGTTGGCGGCGGCCGTCGTGGCCCGCGCGGCCGACCGGAGGCTGCAGGTCTTCATCCCGACCGACGCCGACCCGGTGGTGGTCGCCCGGCTGAAGGAGCTGGACGCCGACCTCGTCGTCGCGCCACGCGAGCCCGGCGTCCCCGGCGACCCGACCTACCACGCCCTCAAGCGGGCCCTCGCTGACGGCGCGCTGCCGTTCACCTGTCAGGGGAACGAGAACGGCCTCGCCATCGAGGGCGGCATCACGCTCGGGTACGAGATGGCGTCCCAGCTGCGGGAGGGCGGCGACGCCGTCGACCACGTGGTCGTCCAGGTGGGCGGCGGGGCGCTCGCGAGCGCCGTCGCCCAGGGTCTGCGTGAGGCGCACGAGCTCGGGGCCCTGGACACGGTTCCGACCCTGCACACGGTGCAGACGACCGGCGCCTCGCCACTCCCGCGGGCGTTCCAGCGCCTCACGGCGTGGCGCGACCGGGACGGCGCCACCGTGGACGAAACGATCGCATTCGCGCGCGCCCACCGGGCGGAGTTCATGTGGCCCTGGGAGGAGGCGCCCCACAGCGTGGCGCAC
>DATBHM010000081.1:0-19832 GCA_036557505.1 Actinomycetota bacterium
CGCGTGCATACGGAGGGCTGTCTAGGAATGCCGGCCGATCTAACCCCCTCCCGACCGGCGCGTCAATGACTCGTCCGGCCGAGATTCCCCATCCCCCTATTGGCCGCCGCCGACCAGCCCCGTTCGGGAATCTTCAACAGCTACACTGGGTGTAATCTTGTAATTACCCTACAGAGAGGCGGAGGTGACGGGATGGCGGGACGGGACGACAAGCTGAGCGGGTGGTTCGCCGGGAGGCTTCCGGAGGGCTGGTTCACCCGGGCGCCCGAGGTGACCTACGACCGCGACGAGATCCTCGTGGTCGGGACCCTGCCGGACGTCGAGGCCGGCGATGCGGCGAGCGACGAGACCAGGGAGGGTGCGCGGGAGGGCCGGGTGCGGCAATTTCGGGAGGACACCCGCGAGCAGCGGATGCGTATCGCCCGGGAGGCCGAACGCCGGTACGGCCGCAAGGTGGCGTGGGGGATCGAGATCGGCGGCGAGCGCCAGCTGTTCACCACGATGTCGGTACCCGTGATGACGCGACTGCGCATGCGCGAGCGGGAGGTGCTCGACACCCTCGTCGACGCCGGGGTCGCCCGGAGCCGGAGCCACGCCCTCGCGTGGTGCGTCGCGCTCGTCGCGGACAGGCAGGGCGAATGGTTGTCGAACCTCCAGGAGGCGCTCGTGGCCGTCCAGAAGGTTCGCGCCGAGGGACCGGACGCCGCCTCCTAGGCCCAGGGCCCAACGCCGCGCGCGCCCGCCGCCCTCCGACGCGGGCGCGCGCGTGCGCCTCCGCCCTCGTCCAGGCGGCGACCGCGACATCCGATTCCGTCGTGCGGTCGTAGGGTGATGCCGGCGCCCGCCCACCCATCGCATCGAACGGGAACAGGAGCCGCGAACCATGGAGATCGGACTGCAGGTCCCCTCGTTCACGTGGGGGGAGGACGCCGAGATCGGATCGACGCTCGGGCGCATCGGCGAAACCGCCGACCGCAGCGGGTTCCATTCGCTGTGGCTGATGGACCACTTCTTCCAGATCCCCGGCGTCGGAGACCACCGCCAGCCGATGCTGGAGGCGTACACGGCCCTGGGGTTCATCGCGGCGCGCACCGAGCGGCTGGGACTGGGGACGCTGGTCACCGGGGTGACGTATCGCTACCCCGGGCTCCTGGCGAAGACGGTGACGACGCTCGACGTGCTCTCCGGCGGACGGGCGTGGCTCGGCATCGGGGCTGCGTGGAACCAGCACGAGCACGAGGGTCTCGGGGTGCCGTTCCCCCCGGTGAAGGAGCGCTTCGAACAGCTCGAGGACGCCCTGCGGATCGCGCTGCAGATGTGGAGCGACGACGACGGACCGTTCGAGGGAACGCGCTTCCGGTTGACCGAGACGGTGAACCAGCCGCAGGCGCTCCAACGGCCCCGGCCGAGGATCCTCATCGGCGGGAGCGGCGAGAGGGTCACCCTGAAGCTGGTCGCCCGGTACGCGGACGCCTGCAACCTGTTCGGCGACGCGACGACGGTACGGCACAAGCTCGGCATCCTTCGAGAGCACTGCGAGCGGGAGGGGCGCGACTACGACGCGATCTGGAAGACGGCCTACTACCGGCTCGATCCCGGTCGCGACGGCGCTCGCGTCCCACAGATGCTCGACGAGCTCGGCGCGCTCGCCGAGGCCGGCGCCCAGGGAGCGATCGGCGGTTGCCGGGGCGTCCAGTACCTCGAGCCGCTCGAGATCATCGGCCGCGACGTGATCCCGAAGGTCGCGGACCTGTAACCCATCCGGCCGCTCGAGCCCGCCGGGGCCGTCGGGATGGCTCGCTTCGGTGGCGGGAGCTCCTCCACGCGTGAATACTGGGGCCGTGGGAACCGCCCTCGTCATCATCGGGTTGGTCGCCGTCCTCATCGCGGCGGCCTGGTTCGGATGGTGGGCCAAGAAGAAGCGCCGGCAGGAGCTCGCGCTGGCTGCGAAGCAGCTCGGCCTGCAGTACTCGGCGGAGGACACGTTCAACTGCCTGGGGCTGCCGTTCGGCCTGCTCCGCCGCGGCGACGGGCGTGGCACCGAGAACGTCCTGTGGGGCGCCTGGCAGGGGATGGACCTGCGGGAGTTCGACTACTGGTACTACGACCGGACGACCGACTCCAAAGGTCAGACCAGCAGGACCTACTACCACTTCTCGTGTGTCGTCACGGAGATCCCGCTGACGTCGCCGGACCTGTCGGTGACCAAGGAGAACATCTTCACGCGGTTCGCCGACCACGTCGGGCTGCGCGACATCGAGTTCGAGTCCGAGGACTTCAACCGGGCGTTCAACGTCAAGTCGCGGGACAAGAAGTTCGCCAACGACGTCATCGACGCCCGGATGATGCAGTGGCTGTTGGAGTCGGGCGAGGGGTGGGCCTTCGAGATGAACGGGCCCTACGTGCTCGTGTACCACAAACGGATCCGGCCGGGGGAGCTCACCCCGCTCCTCGGCTCGATCAAGATGTACGTCGAGCACATCCCGAAGGTGGCGTACAGCCTGTACGGGGACCCCGCGCGGGCCGCCCAGCTGTATGGCATCACGGAGCCGCAGCAGGCCGCGCCGCCCCGGGCCGCACCGCCGGGCGGGGTCGTGCCGCCGGAGGGGACCGCATCGCCCCCGGCTCCCGGGCCCGTGCCGCCCCCGCCGTCGGGACCGTTCTCGCCGTCGGGCGGCGGGTTCCAACCCTGATCGTGCCTGTGACGGCGCCCCGAGTTCCGATAGGGTTCGATCGAACGATGCCATTCACCCGACGCGTGCCCTCGCGAGAAAGGAACTCGCCGTGATCGTCCTGTGGATCGTCCTGGGCGTCGTGGTGCTGCTGCTGCTCGGCGCCGTCCTTTCCTACAACCGGTTCGTCAGCCAGCGGAACCTCATCCGCAACGCCTTCGCGAACATCGACACCGAGCTGCGACGGCGGTACGACCTGATCCCGAACCTGGTCGAGACCGTCAAGGGCTACGCGGCGCACGAGCGCGAGATCTTCGAGGAGGTGGCCCGGACGCGCGCCGCGGCCGCCGCCACGAGCGGCCAGTCGCCGGCCGCGCAGGCCGCCGCAGAGGGGCCGTTCGTCCAGGCCCTGGGCCGGCTGTTCGCGGTCGCCGAGAACTATCCCGATCTGAAGGCGAACCAGAACTTCCTGGCGCTGCAGGGCGAGCTCACCAACACCGAGGACCGCATCCAGACCAGCCGGCGCTTCTACAACAACAACGTCCAGGATTACAACCGCCGGGTGCAGTCCTTCCCCTCGAACGTCATCGCCTCCATGTTCCACTTCAAGGAGGAGGAGTTCTTCGAGGTCCCCGACCAGATCCGCGATGCCGGCCCGCCGCAGGTGAGCTTCGCGCCGGGATCGCCCGGCGTCTCGTTCGGCCAGCCGGCGGGTGGGGGAGCGGTCGGCGGCGGCGCCCGCGGCGCGAGCACGGCCCCGGCCCCGGTTCCTCAGGCGCCACCAGAGCCTCCCCCGGCGGGCGGCGCGCCCCCGGCGGGCGGCGGGGGCGGAAGCTTCACCGGCTGACACCCCGCCCGGTCGCGGCCCTGCGGCCCGTCACGTCCGCATTCCGGGCGGGACCAGTCGCTAGCATGGCGACCGTGGCCGGCGCGTGGAGCTCCGAGCGGACGGCGGAGGGGGGCCGAGTCCGACTGGCCGAGCTCGTCGCGGCCCTGTCGCTCGGCATCGACCTGGGGTTCGGCCAGCCCATGGAGCACGTGCTCCGCCAGTGCATGATCGCCCTGCGCCTCGCCGAGCGGATCGGCCTGGACGAGGACGAACGACTGGTCGTCTACTACACGGCGCTGCTGGTGAACGTGGGGTGCCACACCGACGCGCACGAACAGGCCAAGTGGTTCGGCGACGACATCGCGTTCAAGTCGGCGAAGTACAAGTACGAACAGCGCAGCCTCATCGGCGCCGCCGCCGGGATGCGCCGGCTCGGGTCGGGGAACCCGCTGGTCCACCGGTTCCGCATCGGGCTCGAGTTCGTCGCCTCCGGGCACCGTGCCTTCGACGGGATGATCCGGCGCCATGCCGCCCTGGCCAGGGTCCTGGCCGAACGCCTCGGGCTCCCCGACGGCGTCCAGGCCGCCGTCGGCGCGTCCTACGAGCGATGGGACGGGAAGGGGTGGCCGGGGGAGCTCAAGGGCGAGGAGGTCCCGATGGCGGCGCGCCTGGCGATGGTGGCCGAGTACGTCGAGGTGGCCCATCGCGTCGGAGGCGAGCACGCCGCGGTGTCGCTCGCGCGCCGCCGGGCCGGGTCGCAGTTCGACCCGGATCTGTCGCGTGCGCTCCGCCGGGACCCGGACGCGATCCTGGGCGACCTCGAATCGGCCCGCACGTGGGACGCGGTCATCGCGGCGGAGCCGGCGCTCGGGGTGCGCCTCACGGCGGAACAGTTCGACCGCGCGCTGGAGGCGGTCGCCGACTTCGTCGACCTGAAGTCGCCGTTCATGCTCGGGCACGCCCGCGCGGTCGCCGCCCTGGTCGCCGCGGCGGGCGGGGGCCTGGGCATGGACGGCGCCGAGGTCGCGGCGCTCGGCCGGGCCGGGCTGGTCCACGGCCTCGGCCGGCTCGGCATCTCGAACTCCATCTGGGACAAGCCCGGTCCGCTCGGGCCCGGCGAATGGGAACGCGTCCGCCTCCAGCCGTATCTGACGGAGCGGATGCTGCAGCAGTCGCCCTCGCTGGCTCCGCTCGGTTCGATCGCCGTCCAGCTCCGCGAGCGCCTCGACGGATCGGGGTACCCGCGGGGGCTGACCGGCGGGGCCATCTCGCGACCGGCGCGCGTGCTCGCCGCCGCCGACGCCTACCGGTCGATGCGCGAGCCGCGGCCCCATCGCCCGGCGCTCACGGACGAGGAGGCCGCCGCGGTGCTTCGCGCCGAGGTGAGGGCCGGGCGGCTTGACGCCGAGGCGTCCGAAGCCGTGCTGGCGGCCGCCGGCCACCGCGTGCCCCGCCGCCGGGAGGGGCCGGCCGGGCTCACCGCACGAGAGATCGACGTGCTCCGGCTCCTGGCCCTCGGGCGGTCCAGCAAAGAGATCGCGGCGCGACTGGTGATCTCGCCGAAGACCGCCCGCAATCACATCGAGCACATCTACGTGAAGATCGGCGCCTCCAGCCGGGTCGGCGCGAGCCTGTTCGCCATGCAGCACGGCCTGGTCCCGGACGACGTCGCCGCGGGGACCTGAGCTCGCCGGAACGAAGATGGGGCAACCGCCCCATGCGGGTCCAGGCGGCCCCTCGGTACGTTCGCATCGACCACCGACGACCGACGAAGGAGACGGCCATGACCCTCATGGGCAGGTTCTTCGCAGCGACGTACGACCGTCACAACGCCAAGTCCGAGCGGCACGGGCTCCGTTCGCTCCGGGAGGGCCTGCTGGCCGAGGCCACCGGCAAGGTGCTGGAGATCGGCGCCGGGACGGGCTGCAACCTGCCGTACTACGGGGCGGACGTGGACTCCATCACGATGACCGAGCCGGAACCGCCGATGCTCCGCCGTCTGGAGGCGAAGGTTCGCGAGACGGGATCGCCGGCCATGGTGCTGCGGGCGCCGGCGGAGGATCTCCCGTTCGAGGACGGCTCGTTCGACACCGTCGTGTCGACGCTGGTGCTGTGCGGTGTGAGCGACCAGCCGCGGGCGCTCCGCGAGATCGGGCGCGTGCTGCGCCCCGGTGGCCGGCTGGTGTTCCTGGAGCACGTCCGCTCCGACGACGAGCGGATCGCGCGCTCGCAGGAACGCATGAACGGCCTGAACCGGTTCCTGGTCGGATGCGAATGCACCCGGCCGACCCTGGACTCCATCCGGGCGGCGGGGTTCGACGTCCGGCGCGTCGACCACGTCGCGCTTCCGAAGGCGCCGAGGTTCGTCCGGCCCTCGATCGCCGGGGTTGCGGCGGCGCCCGTCCGCGCCGCGCGGCGCGATCCGGAGCTCGCCTCGAGCTGAGGGCGGTCAGTTCGGGATCGTCAGGGCCCGAAGGTTGCCGGAGAAGTCCGCGCAGCTCGTGGCGTCGTACAGCAGCTGGACCCGGCCTCCCTGCAGCGGCCGCGCGGACGTGAACGACAGGTCCGTGTGGGCCGGGAGGGCGGCGACGGTCACGGGCTGACCGCCCGGGCGGTACCGGCGGATCGTCACGTGGCCGCACGCCGCGTGGCTCTCGGCGAACCAGACCGACCCGTCGACCGTCACCGACGGGGCGTACTGGAAGTGGCGGTCCGGGTCGGGAACGAACCACGTCTGTCGCGTCGAGATCCGGTACTCGAACACCTTGCAGTACGGGGTGCACACCTGCCAGGTGGCGTAGTCCCCGGCGACCTGTCCGCTCTGTGCGAGGTGGGCGAACGGCCCGCTCACCCGATCGAGCGTCCGCAGGTGACCGGTCTGGCGGTCGTAGAGCAGGACCTTCCACACGGTCGGCCCGGAGAACTGCCGCGTGAACAGCAGCCACCTGCCGGAGAGCGAGGGACCGAACTGCTCTGCGGCGCTGTTCACCGCCGCCGGTGCCGGTCGGCTGACGCCGGTGGCAAGGTCGTAGAACCGGATGCCGGAACGCCGGCCGCCGATCGATTGCTGGTACACGAGGGTGGTGCCGTCGATGCCCCCGGCGAACGCGACGCCGGCCTCCGGCGTGATGCGCATCGCATGCTGCCCGGTTGGCCGGATCCACACGCTGTACTGCTGGGGGTGGCCCGGCCGGGTCTGGGCCCAGGCCAGGAAGCCGGATCCCTGGACCGGGGTTCGCTCGTCCAGTGGCGAGGAACGGACCGGGCGGTCGCGGACCGGGCCGGTCGCGCCCGCCGGCGCGGTCCCGGTGGTGACGACAAGGGTGAGCACGAGCGCAGGCAGCATGGCTGCGCGCGCCCATCGCATGGGCGTTGCGGACATCTGGACCCCCTCGGATCCGCCCGCTCGTCGGCGGGACGTGTTCAAGCCTGCATACGGGTGGGGCACATGCAAGCACTCGGCACCGACATGTCGGCGGTTGAGGCACGGACCCGGACACAAGTGCCCAGGAGAGCACCGGGGACGGTCCACCCTCAGGCCGCGGCCGGTGGGTCCTCCTGCATCGCCTCGGAGGAGAGGCGGCGCCGCACTCGGCGGGTTCCGAGCCACCACCCCGCGGCGAAGAGCAGCCCCACCCCGGCGAACGCGATCATGGCGTGGCGCGGGCCGAGCGCTTCGGCCGCCCACCCGCTCACGAGGTTCGACACCATGATCGTGAGCGTCACGAGCGCGAAGTCGAACGCGAACACCCTCCCCCGGATGCGGTCCGGCACGATCGCCTGGAGTCCGTACGTGGACAGCGTCCACTGCGCGCCTCCTCCCAGATGCGCGCCCAGCGAGCACAGGCCGGCCAGCAGGAGCGAGGGCATGAACGGGAACACCAGATAGCACACCCCGAAGCACGCGAGCGACATGCCGATCGCGGTGAACAGCCCCCGTTCGGAGCTCCCGGCGATGCGCCGGCCCAGGAACGGCCCGACCAGCGCCCCCACGCCGCGCATGCCGTACAGGATCCCCGTCCCCACGTCGCCCTGGTGGAAGACGTTGGTCGCGAACAGCGGCAGGAGCACCAGGACGCCCCCGGCCAGCCCGAAGCCGCCCTTCACTGCGATGAGGGCCGTCACCCGGCCGTCCGAACGCGCGTAGCGCACCGTCTCGACGGTGGCCTCCACGAACCCCACGTGCTCCTGGTGCTCCTCCCGCGGTTCCGAGAACGCATGTCGGATGCTCGCGAGGAGCACCCCGGACAGCAGGAACGAGACCGAGTCGGCCACGTAGGCCGCGTCCCGGCCGGCCACCGCGGCGAACACCCCGCCGAGCCCCGCGCCGACCGCGAGCATGACGCCCCAGGCCGACCCCACCAGCACGTTCGCGGTCGGCAGGTCTCGGGCCTGGACCAGGTTGGGGAACGCCGCCGTCGACGTCGGTTCGAACGCGGCGGAGAACACCGCGATCCCCGAGAGCAGCGGATAGATCACCCAGATCGTGCCGGGCCCGGCGAGCAGGAACCCGAGACAGAGCACCGCCCTCGCCAGATCGCAGATCACCATCAGGACCTGGCGGTTCATGCGGTCGGCCAGCGCGCCGCCGATCGGCGCCACCAGGAACTGCGGCGCCAGCTCGGCCACCAGGATCAGCGACGCGAGGACCGCGGAGTGCGTCGTGTCAAGCACCAGCCCGTACAGCGCGACGATCAGGAACCAGTCCCCGGCGAACGAGATGAGCTGCGCGATGTAGAAGCGACGGAAGTCCCGGTTGCGGCCGAGGAGGTCCAGCGACCGCCTCGTGCCGCCTCCCGGCCGGGGGCGCGGCATCGCTCCGTGATCAGCCGAGTCGCGCGTTCCGGCCATTGGCGCCAGACTACGAAACGGAATCCGAATGGCCCCCGTTCCTGCTCGAGCCGTCTGGGTCGAGCGTGAGGAGTGATCGCGAATGCTGGATCTGTTCACCTGGTACCGGCAGTCGGCCTACCTGTGGAAGGGCGACGGCATCAACGTGTACATCGACCCGTGGGGCGTGACGGGCGACCCGCCGGCGGACGTCGTGTTCATCACGCACGCGCACGGCGACCACTACGATCCAGAGTCGCTGGGGAAGGTGGTCCGGGAGGGCTCGACGAAGTTGGTTGCGCCGCACGACATCGCAGCGGAGCTCAGCGGCGACGTCACGCCGGTCGCGCCCGGCGACTCGGGCGAGGTCGGCGGGATCAGGTTCCAGGCGGTTCCGGCGTACAACGTGGTCGAGGAGCGGCTCGAGATGCACCCACGTTCCAACAACTGGGTCGGGTACATCCTCGACCTGGGCGAGTTCTCCTACTACCACGCGGGCGACACCGACCACGTTCCCGAGCTCGATTCGGTCAAGGCCGACGTGTCGTTCGTGCCGATCGGCGGGACGTACACCATGGAGGTTCCGGAGGCGGCGGAGCTGGTCAAGGCGCAGGCGCCCAAGCTCGCGGTCCCCATGCACTACGGGTTCGTCGTCGGGACCCCCGCCGATGCCGAGCGGTTCAAGCGGGAGGCGTCGCCGGTCGAGGTGCAGACGCTCGAGCCGACCAATCCGTTCGAGAAGACGGAGTAAAGCGGACGGCCGGAGCGCCGAAACCTTCCCCAGTTGCCGGACTGAGCCCTACACTGATCCGGCACAAAACGGGACACGAGAAGGGGAGGTTCGACGCCGTGCCGACGCCGGTACCGTTCACCGACAACTACACCGACCATTCCACCGAGGCCGGGTTCCAGTTCGAGTTCTTCTGCGAACGCTGCGGGAACGGCTACAAGTCCGGGTTCAAGGCCAACCCGCTCGGGATGGGGGCGAAGGTGGCCCGCGGCCTGGGCGGCATCCTCGGCGGGCGGTTCTACAACGCCGGGTACGGCGCCGACCAGCTGCACGACATGACCGAGTCGTCGGCCAAGGACAAGGCGCTGCAGGCGGCCGTGACCGAGGTCGCGCCGCTGTTCAACCAGTGCCACCGGTGCGGCCAGTGGGTCTGCAAGGACATCTGCTGGAACACCGAGTTCAACATGTGCGTGAACGACGCGCCCAAGGTGGAGCAGGAGCTCGGCGTCATGCAGTCGCAGGCCCGCCTCGACCAGCTGAAGACCAAGGTCGAGAAGGCAGACTGGACGGGCGACATCAACGCCGAGCAGAAGCAGCGCGCGCTCTGCCCCCACTGCGGCGCGGAGGCGTCGGCCTCCGGGAAGTTCTGCGAGAACTGCGGCCAGAAGCTGACCATCCCGGTCGTGTGCGGGAAGTGCGGCACGGAGTCCGAGCGGGGGACGAAGTTCTGCCCCGAGTGTGGGAACAACCTCCTGCAGCAGGCCTAGCGGCCTCGGCCCCGATCGCTCGTGGCGTACCGCGGACAGCTCGTCGTCTCAGAACGCGACGGTTCCGCCCTGCCGCCGGTCGGCGTGTCGGTGGAGGTCACCGACGGGGCGGTGACGCTCGTTCCCGACTCCGGGTCGCCGATCACGCTGGAGTACCTCGACGTCGACGACGTCTGGGACGAGGACTACACGCTGCACCTGACCGACTTCACCGGTCGGCGGTACGACCTGTCGATGCTCGGCAAGGCGTACGGGCAGATCCTGGCCGATGTCCGGCGGCTGCGGAACGATCAGCTCCAGCACGACCTCCTGCTCACCGGGGTGAACCTGCAGGACACGTATCCGTCGGCGCGGTGGTTCCCGGGCGGCTCTGCCGAGCCGGTCGCATGCGAGCTGCGGGTGTTCGAGGACCTGCTGGTGGTCGTCCCCGAGCGCGGCGTGATGTGGGGGCTGCCGTTCTCGTTCGTGGAGGACGTCCGGTTCGACGCCGAGCTGTACCAGGTGCACGTGTCGGCGGACGACGGTGCGGAGCACGTATTCGGGATGCTCGGGAAGCGCTCGGAGGAGTTCCTGAACGAGCTGCGCAGGAACATGGACGCGCTGGCCGCTCGTACGGCCCGGTCGCTGGGGTTCCTTGTTCCGGGACTGGAGCCGGCCGTGATGTCGCGCGTGGCCGCACGGATGCGCGACGGGCGGGCCGTGCAGCAGCACGAGATCGACGACGTCGCACCGGGCGTGTGGCCGCGGCTGGTCGATGCCGTGATGGGAACCCCCGACCTCCAGTCGACCTACGGGAGGCTGACGTCGATGTGCCCCCCCGGGTGGGCGGCGCTGGGCGTCAAGGCCGTGCTCACACAGGAGGCGGACGACTCGTCGGCTTCCGGTGAGTCCTGGCAGCCCTCCGGGGACGCGACGTCGCGAGAAGGTCACCTCGAGCACGCGCTGGGCGCCTCCGGCTCGGCGGTTCGGGGGTCGGCCGGCGGGTCGACCGCGCGTCAGCCCGCCGGCGAATCGCCCCAGGACTCCGAATCCGGGGATGAGGGCGAGGAGAACGTCGCCGGTGTCACCGAGGACGAGACCGGCCGCGACCGGACCATCCTGTGGTTCTTCATCCCGCTGGCGGACGGCAACCGGCCGCTCAACGCCGTGGCCCAGGAGATCACCTCGGAGAAGGGCCACGCGACGTACGTGTTCCGTCTCATGCCGCCGGAGCAGTTCGAGACGGCCCGGCAGGCGGGCGATGCGGCGCTCGCCGGCGCGGTGACGGCCGCGATCGCCAGGCTGAACCGGGCCCTGCTGACGCTGAACTTCCGCCGCGAGCCGATCTACCTCACCGACGACCAGATCGCGACCGGCCGGTGGGCGCGCTACCGGGCGGCCGTCCGAAAGCTCGACTACCTGCAGTGGGCACGGGCGGCGTTCATCGGCCGCGCCATCCACAACGCGACCTGGGAACAGCAACTCCTCGACCTCGCCAAACAGGCTTGAACGGCCGTTTGTCCAGCCAGTGTCACCGCCCTGGTCTATGGTTTCGGATGAGCCGATCGTCCACCCGGTGGTCCGTCTGAAAGGACATGTTCGATGAGCGGAGCGGCTCGCGAGCAGCGGGCCTTGCTCGGCGACGAGGAGTTGCGACGACGTGCTATGGCCTCCCCGGCCGTCCAGGCGCGCATCGCCGAGATTCAGGCCGATCGGACGGATCCCCCGCCCCCCGGTCTCACGAAGGAGGACTTGGTGGAGATCCTCCGTGAGCGGGAGTAATCGCTGGAGTCTCAAGCCAGACTGCTTCCATCGAGCACCGCGGAGCGGCGAGCAACCAATCCTGATCCCGAGACCAGCGGTCATGTCTACGATCGACTGATCGACCTGGCGGACGACCCTTGCGCATGGGCCGTGAAGACCCGGACCATCCCGGAGTACATCACGTCCGGGTCCAGGGAGCGGACGTCATCATCGTCTTCATCCTGGACTTCGAAGATCGCTCGGTGTGTGTTGCTTCGATCTTCGACGCCAGCTGAAGTCTGCCTCGGCAGCCTCGTCGGGAGTGTCGACCCTCCCTGCATGATCGCCGTGATCGTTCGATGCTTGGCGGCTATTGAACGGGGCCGGGATGGTGGAGCAAGCCAAACGCTTCGACCGCGTGACGGATCAGGAGAGCCGCGAGATCCTCTCGAGGCCGGAGGTGCAGGCCAGTCTGCAAGAGGCTCTCGCCTCGCTTCGCAACCCCGATCAGCGATCCCGCCCGATCACGTCCGAAGAAGAGCTGCGGGCATTCCTCTGCGAGCACGGCTCGTCATCGGGTCCACGGCCAGGGATGTCGCTGCCCAGCGGCGGGCAGGTGGAAGCCCGAACGTTCCTCCGGCTCATCGTGGGGCGGGGCGCTCCTCCACGATCCAGGTTGTCCCCTCGCCTTCGGCGCCTGTTCCCATCCAGACCTGGAACGGGCAGAGGTTCTCCGACACCCGGCACTCCAAGACGGTGAACATGCCCGGCCCCGCTTCCGTGAGCACCAGGATGGAGCCTGGTCCCCCCGCTGAGGGGCGCGCCCACCACGTCTGGAAGGCCCCCTTGATCTCGGTTCCTCCGCCCAGAAGCGAAGTGGTCCCTGACAGGACGAATTGCCGCGGGCCGTATCGATCCTTCGAGGCGGATTCGATCGCGGTCATCGCGTCCCCACTCGGATCGAAGGAGGCCTGATCGATGCCGCACCCGTCGCCTCGTTTCGGCGGGCCGTGCCCGGCGTTGCCCGATGGCCCCAGCGCCGCGATCACCCAGCATGTGCCGTCTCCCTCGGTCAGGACAGCGAATCCGCTTGCGGGGTCGGTGGCGATAGCTCTCCCGTGGCCCTGCAACGGTGAGATGCTCGAACTGCCGGGCGTCCAGGTTGCCGCCTGGGCGGCGGCCCCGTCTCCTGTGTCCACGACGACCTCGCCCAGGGCGAACCCCACGACACGCACATATGTGTCGATGGTCGCGGAGGCGGGCGCGGGGAGCTGGCTTAGAGACAGGACCCTCAGCGTCGAGCTCGTGGCGGCGTGGTTCAGCGTCGCGAACGCGATCTGGGAGCCGTCTGCCGAGACTGCGAATCCGTCGGTGTTCGTGGCGAGCTCCTGCGCTGGTCCGCCCTCCTTCGGCAAGAGCCACAGGTGCGTCTCGTGGCCGGCTTGCCTACCGAGCACGACCACTCCGTACGGGGTCGACACCGGCGACTGAACAGCCGTCGCGTCGGGGCTCAGCCCGATGACAGCCGGCTGTTCGGAGCCGAGGAAGAACCGGTACACGACTCCGTCGATGAACATCATCGTGTCGTTCGGTCCGGTCCATGGGCCGAACGAGGGTGCCGGGACGGGACTCGGTGCGCTGGTCGAGGGAGCACTGGTCACGGGAGCGCTCGTCGGCGGGACGCTCGTGGGGCGTGCGCTGGTCGGGACGGGGGACGGGCCGGTGAGCGAGCCGATGGGCGCTGGGGTGCTGCCGTTTCCCCCGGTGAGGCCGTATCCGGCGACGACCCCTCCGATCACCAGCACCACGGCGACGACCAGCGCGGCGGAGTTCCACGCGACGCGCCGCCGCGCCGACGAGAGCACACTGGTCGGCGCCTTCGCCGGCGGAGCGGCCTCGCCGGCCAGGCTCTCCAGCCCCTCGCGGAGATCGTCGTCGAAGGAGTCGTCGGGGCGGTCAGGCATCGTTCGTTCCCATAGTCGTTCGGAGGGTCTGCACGCCGCGCGACACCAGCGAGCGGACCGTTCCCGTCCGGCACCGCAGGATCTCCGCGGTCTGGTGTTCCGAGAGGTCGAGGTAGAACCGCAGCGCGATCGCCGCGCGCTGGCGTTCCGGCAACGCGAGCAGTGCCGACCGCAGCGCCTCGCGGTCCACCACCGTTCGTTCGGCCGACGGCTCCGCCGAAGGAACCGCGACCCCGCGCTGCACGAACGCCCGCTCGCGGGATCGCCCGCGGAAGTGGTTGCGGGACAGGTTCACAACGGAACGCCGGAGGTAGGGCCCGAACGCGTCGGCCTCGCGAAGGTGCGCCAGGCGGCCGACCGCCCGGATGAACGCCTCGTGCGCCAGGTCCTGCGAGACCTCGCGGTCGCCGGTCAACAGGTAGGCCAGCCGGACGGCGTCCGGCACGTTGCGCTCGTACAGCTCGGCCAGTCTGCTCGACCGCTCGGTCACCCGGCCCCCCAGGCCAACGAGTGCATCCTGCTCCACCACGCATGCAGGACACCGCAGCCCCCGGGAACGCTGCGGCTACCTGGCGAAGAAGTGCAGCCCCAGCCAGGCCCACCCGGCCAACAGCCCGACCCGCCCGGGGCGGGTCCGCATCACGTTGCGGAACAGCGTCGACAGCGACGGGATGCGCGAGCGCTTCCTCCGGCTGAGCAGCTCCAGCAGGAAGGCGCAGGCCCCGATCGCCGCGTACACGAGGATGGCGAAGTCGTGTGAGCTCATCGTCGCAGCAGCCCCCATCCGATCCGGAGCCACACAAGCAGCGCCAGCCACCGCCCGAGGTGCGTCGCCAGGAGCGGATCCGTCAGCACGCTCAGCGTTGGGTGGCGGTACGAGTCGGTCGACAGTGTCGGCTGGAGGAACAGGTTGGTCACCTCCCAGGCCGACAGCGCGACGATCACCAGCATCCACAGCACCTTGCCCGACCGCTCGACGGGCTCGAGCGGCTCGTCGCGGAGCGGGCCGTGCCACGAGACGGCGATCCCGACCGCGCCGACGAGGGCCACCGCGAGGGACGCGACCACCGAATAGCGCTGGAACCACCCGACCGCAAGCGCGAACGCGATCGCTGGGACCAGCAGGAGCGGGATCGATGATCGGGCGAGCGCGGAGCGCACCCTGGCGAGGGCCCGGGGCGGGTCGCCCCACATCCCGACGGGTCGTTCGGCCGTTCCGAGCGCCACGCGTTCCCGGGCCCTGGCGACGGCCAACGCGACTGCGGTTCCCACCAGGATCAGGAAGTGGAGCGGGTTGCCCGACAGCTCGTCGAACAGCGCGGCGACGAGCAGGCAGATGATGACCGGCTCGCGGATGCCCGCCCGGATGGTGGCGGCGACGCCGACCGACACGGGGTCGTCGGGGAGCCGGTGCGCCCTCGTGTCCCCCTCGGGTTCGGTCACCGCGCCTCGGCCTCCACCGCCGTCTCCCACCCAGCGTAGCGCCGGCCGGCGTGCGACGTGCGGCTCCCGTCGGGACCGCGAGGTCCGGGCCCGGCGGCCGGTGCCGCGCCGCCTGCCGGAATGGAACAATGTGAGACCGACCGCCTCACGAACGGGTCGCCCGGAGCGACTGCAAACCGCGAAAGGAGCACCGACATGGAACTCGGCTACGACAAGCCCCTGTACATCCTCGCGTTCGACCATCGGGGTTCGTTCCAGAAGAAGTTCTTCGGCATCTCGGGGGAGCCGACGGCCGAGGAGGCCGAACGCATCAGCGACGCGAAGATGGTGATCTTCGAGGGTTTCCGCAAGGCCATCGAGGCCGGCGCGCCCAAGGAGGCGGGCGGGTTCCTGGTGGACGAACAGTTCGGCGCCGACATCGCCCGCACCGGCAAGAAGGAGGGGTTCCAGTTCGCGATGCCGGTCGAGAAGTCGGGGCAGGACGAGTTCGACTTTCAGTACGGCGAGGACTTCGGCAGGCACATCGAGGAGTTCGACCCGACGTTCTCCAAGGTGCTCGTGCGGTGGAACCCCGAGGGTGACCAGGGGATGAACCAGCGCCAGGGCGCGCGGCTGAAGCGGCTCGGCGACTGGCTCCACGCCGAGGACCGCAAGTTCCTGTTCGAGCTGCTGGTCCCGGCCGAGCCCCACCAACTGGAGTCGGTGGGCGGCGACGCCGACCGGTTCGACAGGGAGGTCCGGCCGGGGCTCATGCACACCGCCATCGGGCAGATCCAGGACGTCGGCATCGAGCCCGACATCTGGAAAATCGAGGGCATCGACGCGCGGGAGGACTGCGAGCGGATCAGCGAGCAGGTGCGCCGGAACGGACGCGACGGCGTGGCCTGCGTGGTCCTCGGCCGCGGCGCGGACGATGCCGCCGTGATCCACTGGCTGCAGACCGGCTCTGGCGTGCCCGGGTACATCGGGTTCGCGATCGGGCGGACCATCTGGTGGGACGCGCTGAAGGGGTTCGTCGACGGGACGTCGCAGCGCGACGCCGCGAGCGACACGATCGGGGCGAACTACCGCCGCATGATCGACGCGTACACCGGGGCATCGTAGGCGAGCCCGAACACGACCGAACGCCCGCGGCTGGAAGGGAGCGTGCTGCGATGTCGGTGATCAAGACGATCGATCTGGTGGGTGTGTCCACGGAGTCCTGGCGCGACGCGGCGGCGCAGGCGTTGGCCGAGGCGTCCAAGACGCTGCGGAGCATCGAGGCCATGGACATCCTCGAGACGAGCGCGACCGTGGAGGGCGACCAGATCGCCGAGTATCACACCCACGTGCGCATCCGGTTCCGGATCGAACGGTAGCGCCGCCGAGGCCTGCCGTCCCGAGCGGCGGAGCCGGGCGAGCGGCGGCAGCGTGAGCTCGACATTGCGGTCGGGCGGCGCGTCGTGGTCGAAGATCGTGGACCAGATCGAGATCGAGCCGTCCCGCCGAACGGCCAGCTCCACGATCCGTGACTGCGACGTCCGGTCGATGCGCCCGGCGGTCCCGACGTCCCAGAACCCGAGGGTCAGCTTCGCGGGGTCGGGACGCGGGTGATCACGTTGTTGTGCGCGTGGCTGTTCACCCAGCAGACAGCTTCGGGAATTCACGTCGGGAGAACGAACGGCCCACGAGCACGAGCTTCTGGCCGCGCTTCGTACCAGCAGCCGTCGGCTTCATGCCCGATGGAGGCGGTCGTTCCCCCGCCGGTCAGGGTTCGGCGATCGTGAATCCGCTGATCCTCGTTCCGGGGGCGAGGTTCCGAAGCTGCTGATGCAGCTGGCCGGCGATGTTCACCGTCACGACGAAATCCGAGACGACGACGTGGTCGACGTCGAACGTCCCCCCGAGGATCGGCGGCGGGACGATGTCGTAGACCTGGTCGGGGCCGAGCACCTTGCCGTTCCCGTGCGCCGCCATCGCGAGGCCCTCGAGGAGGTAGCGATCGCGCCCGGCTTCCGTGTCGAGCTCGGCGCCGAGCGCCTCGGGAGCGTCCCACCGCAGCGTCAGGCTGCCTTCGAGCGTGTCGAGGAACCAGATGCCCTTGTCCGATCCCAGCAGGATGTCGCCGAACAGCGTGGCGAGGAGCGGCGCCCTGCCGTCGAGGCCGAGCCAGGCCCAGGACTCCAGCGCCCGTGCGTACTGCTCGGGCGTGAACTGCTTGGTCAGATCCATCTGTTCGTTCCCCTCACGCCGCACAAACATCGTCGACGAACGGCAGGCAATTGAGCGAAACGACCCGGTGGTGCTCGGTCAGTCGTTCGGGTAGATGTAGACGGGCGTGCCGATCGGCAGGCGGTCGAACGCCCAGTTCGTCACGTCGTTGGTGAGGCGGACGCAGCCGTGGCTCGCCGGGTAGGTGGGGACCGAGGAGTCGCCGTGGATCGCGTAGCCGCCGTAGAAGTAGGACGGCCGCCACATCTCGCCGAGGAAGCTCGTGTGGTCGCCGTCGATCTTCCGCTCGATCGTGAAGTGGCCGCGCGGGGTGTGGGCGAGGATGGTGTCGCCGGATTCGCTCTTGAACGTGTACCCGCCCCCGGTCGACGTGTCGAACACGTGGGTCACCTTGCCGTCCCAGACGAACATCAGGATCTGCCGGTCGATGTCGACCTCGACGTGCCGCCCGGGCGAGGTGTCCTTCGCGACGAGCGGGACCGGGTTCTTCAGGGCGGCGCGCGTCTCCGGGCCCACCGCGCCGTCGACGCCGATGCGGTTCGCCTTCTGGAATGCGATGACCGCGTGCATGGTGTCGTCGCCGAACGTGCCGTCGACCGGGAAGACGTAGAAGCCCATCGACGCGAGCTGCCGCTGGAGGTCCGCGACCTCGGGGCCCTTGTCGCCGACGCGGAGGATGACCGGGCCGGTCGGCGACGGGTCGGTGGTCGGCCTGGGCGGAGTGGGCGGACTCGGGGGTGCCGTTGGACTCGGCGGCCCCGTGGTGGGGCTCGGCGGAACGGTCGGGCTCGGGGCGGTGGTCGGGCTCGGAGCGGCCGAAGGCGCGGTCGTCGGCTGCACCGACGGTGAGGGTGCCACCGAGGACTGCGCGGAGGGCGACGCCGCGACCGGCGGCGACGGTGCATGCGAAGGCGGGTCGGCGGACGAGGTTCCACCGGCGGCGGACGGGTTCGATCCGCTGCACGCGGCGAGCGACGCAGTCAGCGCAAACCCCGCGAACACGCCGACGACGACGCGAACCAGCCTGGACGACACCTGACCGACACCTCCCGCCGCCTCGCGGCCCCGAATCGAACGGCCCATCGGTCGGCGGGCCCGGTGCCTAGTTTCGCATCGGTTCGGCGCTTCGAGAAGGGACCAAAGGCCATTCGAAAGGCCAAGCACCGGTCATGGGACAATCGCGGGCATGCCGGCAACCATCCTGGTCGGGACCCAGTGGGGCGACGAGGGCAAGGGCAAGGTCACGGACTTCGTGGCCGACCACATGGACTTCGTGGTCCGCTACCAGGGCGGCAACAACGCGGGCCACACCGTCCTCGCGGGCGAACGGCTGCTCAAGCTGCACCTGATCCCGAGCGGCATCCTGTACCCGCACATCACCTCCGTGATCGCGGACGCGGTCGTCGTCGACCCCCGCGTGCTGATCGAGGAGATGGACAGCCTGGATGCGCGTTCGATCGACACCTCCAAGCTGGTGATCAGCGGGAACGCCCACCTGATCATGCCGTACCACCTGGAGCTCGAGAAGGTCACCGAGCGGTTCCTCGGCCGGAACGCCCTTGGGACGACCAAGCGAGGGATCGGGCCGGCGTACGCCGACCGCGCCGCGCGGATCGGCCTGCGCGTGCAGGACCTGTACGACGAGAAGATCTTCCGCGAGAAGCTCGAGGTGGTCCTCAAGGAGAAGAACCTCGTCCTCACCAAGGTCTACGGGCGCCTGCCCCTCGAGGCCGACGCGATCGTCGAGGACTACGCCGGCTACGCCACGCGCCTGAAGCCGCACATCGCCGACACGTCGAAGCTGCTGTACGAGGCCCTCCGGGCGGGCAGGCAGGTGATGCTCGAGGGCGCCCAGGGGACGTTCCTCGACCTCGACCACGGGACGTATCCGTTCGTCACCTCGAGCAGTCCGGTGGCGGGGGGCGCCCTCAGCTCAGCGGGGCTCGGCCCGAGGGAGGTCGACCGCGTGATCGGCGTGACCAAGGCGTACGTCACGCGGGTCGGCGCGGGGCCGTTCCCGACCGAGGACACCGACGCCCACGGCGAACGGATGGGGGAGCGGGGCCGGGAGTTCGGCACGACGACCGGGCGCAAGCGCCGGTGCGGCTGGTTCGACGCGGTGCTGCTGCGGTTCGCGGCACGGGTGAACGGCCTCACGGAGATCTTCCTCACCAAGCTCGACGTGCTGAGCGGGTTCGAGAAGGTGAAGGTCTGCACGGCCTACCGGGCAGGCGGCTCCGAATACGACGACGTCCCGCCCAACCAGTCGCTGTTCCACGCCGCGCGGCCGATCTACGAGGAGGTCGACGGCTGGGAGGAGGACCTCAGCGGGGCGCGGTCGTTCGACGATCTCCCCAAGGCCGCGCAGGCGTACGTCGAACATCTGGAAGACCTCGGCGGCGTCCGCGTGAGCGCGGTCTCGGTCGGGCCGTCGAGAGAGCAAACCCTCGTTCGGGCCTAGGTCCCGGCGTCGTCCTTGATCCAGATGCCGACGCTGGCCGGGCGGACCGTGTCCACCACCGCGCCCTGCAGCAGCCCGCGGACGTCCTCGAGATCCACCTGGTCGCGCAGGCGCGCCGAGAACGTCGCCAGGATCCCCGCGGCGTCGTACCGGCGGCGGGCGAACCGGCGGTCGAGGAACGCCTGGATCCGCCGGCGGAGCGG
>DATBHM010000082.1:0-15678 GCA_036557505.1 Actinomycetota bacterium
CGGTGTCGACCTTGTCCGTGGAGATCTCGAACAGCGGCTCGTCGCGGTCGATCGACTCGCCCTCGGACTTCAGCCACTTCAGGATGGTCCCCTCGACGACGGTCTCGCCGAGCTGGGGCATGGTCACGGTGGTCGACATCTGCGACTGGCCTCCTCTAGGGGTGCGGAGTGCTCACCATTTCGACAGGCGGTCGACGGCCGCCACGATGTCGTCGACCTGGGGCAGGAACGCGTCCTCGAGCGGCGGCGAGAACGGCACGGCGTGGTTCGGCGGCGCCAGGCGCATGACCGGGGCGTCCAGGTGCTCGAACGCCTCCTCGGCGATCACCGCGGACACCTCGCTGCCGATCCCCAGGAACTTGAGCGACTCGTACAGCACCAGCGCGTGCGAGGTCTTCGCCACCGAGTTCACGATCGTCTCGGTGTCGAGCGGGGCGACGGTGCGGAGGTCGACCACCTCGGCGGAGATGCCCTGCTCGGCGAGGTCCTCCGCCGCCTCGAGCGCACGGTGGACCATCGCGCCGTACGTGATGATCGAGACGTCGTCGCCCTCGCGCTTCACGTCGGCCTTGCCGATCGGGAGCACGAAGTCCGGGTCCTCCGGCACCTGCTCCTTGATCCGGCGGTAGATCCACTTGTGCTCGAGGAACACCACGGGGTTGTCGTCGCGGATTGCCGCCTTCAGCAGGCCCTTCGCGTCCGTGGGGAACGCCGGGCAGATCACCTTCAAACCGCCCACGTGGGCGAACAGCGGCTCGGGGTTCTGCGAGTGGAACGCGGAAGCCCGCACGCCGCCGCCCGACGGGCCGCGGAGCACCATGGGGAGCGGGACGCCGCTCCGGTACGTGTACTTGGCCGCGGTGGCAACGATCTCGTCGAAGCCGCACGTCATGAAGTCGGCGTACTGGAACTCGGCCACCGGCCGGAACCCCTCCATGGCCGCGCCGACGGACATGCCGACGATCGTCTCCTCCATGATCGGGGTGTCCCACACGCGCTCGGGCCCGAACCGATCGATGAACCCCTCGGTGACCTTGAACGCGCCGCCGTAGATCCCGATGTCCTCGCCGAGGAGGAACACGCGGTCGTCGCGTTCCATCTCCTCCCACAGGGCCTCGGCGACGGCGATGAGGTACGTCGCCTCGCCCTTATCGGTTCGCTTGCCGCGGGGTTCGGCGCCGTGCCCCGCGGCGCCGCCCTCGGACTCGTCCTTCTCCGCCTGCTTCGAGCGGGCCTCCTCCTGCGCCGCGCGGTCCGGCTGGCCCTCCGCGCGCGAGGCCTGCTCGGACGCCGTCTGCGGGGAGGCCTGCGGGGTGTCGGCCCCGACCCGAGCCCGGTCGTCGTCCTCGCGTACCGGCGCGTCGCCGTCCGTGCTCATCAGGCCGTCTCCCCGGTTCGGGCGGGCTCGCGCTCCCAGTAGCCGTCGTCCGCGAACACCCCGAGATCGACGTCGCCGGCGTCGGGGAGCGGCGACTGCTGCGCATACTCGAATCCCTCGTCGAACTCGTGCTCCACCCGCTCCCGCATCGCCGACAGCCCGTCCTCGTCGATCACGCCGGCGGCGGTGAGCAGCTCCGAGAACCGCTTCACGGGGTCCCGGTTGGTCATGTAGTCCTCGAGGAGCTCCTTGGGCACGTACTTCGCGGGGTCGTGGCCGGCGTGGCCCTTCCACCGCAGGGAGACCGACTCGATGAGCGTCGGCCCGTCGCCCCTCCTCGCCCGTTCCACGGCGTCGTGCACCGTCGTGTACACGCGGAGCACGTCGGTCCCGTCGATGCGGTACCCGGGCATCCCGTACGCCGGCCCGCGCTCGGCGATCGTGGAGATGGCGAACTCACCCCGGTTGGGCGTCGAGTAGGCGAACTGGTTGTTGTTGACCACCCACACCACCGGCAGCCGCTTGATGCCGGACACGTTCAGGCACTCGTGCCACCGGCCGTTCGAGGTTGCGCCGTCGCCGCAGATCGCGAGCGCCACGCGGGCCTCGCCGCGCATCTGGTACGCGAGCGCCGCCCCGGCGGCGACCGGGTAGGCGTTCGGCAGGTTGGACAGGACGGTGAACGTCTTCGAGCCGTTCCAGTCGCCGATGTGGCTGTTGCCGTCGCGGCCCCGCGTGTAGCCGTCGATCCGGCCCCAGAACTGCGCCATCACGCGCTTGAGGTCGAGGCCCTTGGCCAGCTGCGCGGAGAGGTCGCGGTGGGTGGGGAACAGCGAGTCCTCGGGACGGAGGGCGAACGCCGACCCGACGTGCGTTCCCTCCTGGCCGCGGCCCGAGTAGATCGCGCCGGGCAGCCGGCCCTGCCGGTACAGGGTCTCCATCCGTTCGTCGAAGTACCGGCACAGCACGAGCAGGTGGAGCAGCTCGCCGAGCTGTTCCTCGTCGAGGCCGGACGCGTCGATCGCCTCGCGCCCGGTCGGCGCGGGAACGTCGGCCTGGGTGGCCTGCGTCGTCTGGGTTCCGGATCCTGTGTCGCTCGCCACGGTCGGTTCGTGCTCCTCGGGTCTCGGGTCGTCGGTCGCTGTTCGTTCCTCGACGGCTAGGCGGTGTGCAGGGACTTCCCGGCGAGCGCCAGGTGCGCCTCGCCGACGGCCTCGGAGAGTGACGGGTGGGGGTGGATCAGGGCGGCGACCTCGGCGGGGACCGCCTCCCAGTTCACGATCAGCATGCCCTCCGCGATGAGGTCGGTGACGTGCGGGCCGATCATGTGGACGCCGAGCACCGGGCCGCCCCCGGCCTGGGCGACGAGCTTCACCATGCCGCCCTCGGCAAGGATGTTCGCCTTCCCGATCGCCTGCATGTTCAGCTTCTCGATCTCGACCTCGTACCCCCGTTCGGTGGCCTGGGCCTGGGTGAGCCCGACGCTCGCCACCTCCGGCGTGCAGTAGGTCACGCGGCACACGCCCGTGTAGTCGATCTCCGGCGGGTCGAGACCGGCGATGCGCTCCGCGACGGAGATGCCCTCGGCGAACGACACGTGCGCGAGCTGGTAGGGCGTCGCCGCGACGTCGCCCACCGCCCACACGTGCGGCGCCGTCGTCTGCAGCCTGCCGTCGACCTTCACGTACCCCCGGTCGAGCTCGACGCCGGCCTCCTCGTAGCCGGTCCCGTCGGTGACCGGCCCGCGGCCCACCGCGACCAGGCACACGTCGGCGGCCACCGTCTCCGTCGACCCCTTCGCCTCGTAGGTGACCTGGACCGAGTCCTCGCCCTCCTTCACGTCCTGGACCTTCGCGCCGGCGAACGACGAGATGCCCCGGCGGCGATACGCGCGGTCGAGCTCCCTCGAGATCTCCTCGTCCTCGAGTGGGGCCAGGCGGGGGAGGGCCTCGATCAGCGTGACCTCCGCGCCCATCGACCGGTAGAACGACGCGAACTCCAGCCCCACCGCGCCGGCGCCGATGACGACCGCGCTCGCCGGCACGTAGTCGAGGGTCAGGGCCTGGTCGCTGGTGATGACCCGCCGGCCGATCTCCATGCCGGGCAGCAGGCGGGCGGAGGAACCCGTCGCCAGGACGACCTCGGTCGCCTCGATAACACGGCCGTCCACATCGAGCGCCGGGCGGCCGGCGACGAGCTTCGCCGTCCCCTGGACGACGTCGATCTTGCGCAGCTTCACCAGGCCGGTCAGCCCGCTGACGAGCTTGTCGACGACCTTGTCCTTGAAGGCCTGGGCCGCCGGCCAGTCCGGTTCGCCCGAGGCCTTGACGCCCCACGTCTCCGCGCGGTTGACGGTGTCCATCACGGCGGCCGTCTGCAGGAGGGCCTTCGTCGGGATGCACCCACGGAGCAGGCAGGTGCCGCCGAGCCGGTCGTCGCGCTCGATCAGCGCGACGCGCTTGCCGAGCTGGGCGGCGCGGAGCGCCGCCGAGTAGCCGCCCGTCCCCGATCCGAGCACGGCGACGTCGTAGGTCTCCTCCGGCATCCGTCAGTCCCTTTCCCGGTCGAACGCGTGCGAACGCGGCCCGGCCGCGCCTGCGATCCATCGTACCGCCGGTCCGAAGGCACCCGCAGACGCGCCCGGGCCCTCCCGCCGGTAGGATCACCCGGCATGGAGGCCCAGGGCGACATCGGCCTTCGGCGGACCCCCCTCGAACCCGAGCACCGCGAGCTCGGCGCGAAGATCGGCATGTTCGCCGGGTGGGCGATGCCGATCGAGTACCGGGGAACGCTCGCCGAGCACGAGGCCGTGCGGGAGCGCGCCGGGCTGTTCGACCTGATGCACCTCGGCAAGGTGACGATCGAGGGCCCGGGGGCGTTCGACGTCCTGCAGCGGACGGTGACCAACGACCTCGGGAAGGTCGCGGTGGGAGGCGCCCAGTACAACAACGTGCTCAACGACCGGGGTGGCATCGTCGACGACGTGATCGTGTACCGCCTCGGTGAGGACCGCTGGTACACGGTCCCGAACGGCGCCAACACCCACAAGGTCCACCGCATCCTGCTCGACCAGGCGGCCGGGGCGGACGCCGCGATCGCGCTCCACGAGGACTGGTGCTTCCTCGCCGTCCAGGGCCCCCGGTCGCCCGAGATCGTCGCCTCCCTGTTCCCGGAGGCGGCGGGGCTCGCGTACATGCACGTCGGCGAGGCCTCGTTCGGGGGGGAACCGCTGATCCTGTCCCGGTCCGGCTACACCGGGGAGGTCGGGTTCGAGCTGTTCCCTCCGGAGCCCGTGATCCACGACCTGTGGGCGGCCCTGATTCGGGCCGGGGAGCCGCACGGCATGGAGCCCATCGGCCTGGCCGCCCGCGACACCCTGCGGCTGGAGATGGGCTATCCGCTCCACGGCCAGGACATCTCGGAGGAGCGGACGCCCCTGGAGGCCGGCCTCTCGTGGGCCGTCGCCATGGACAAGGGCGAGTTCCTCGGACGCGACGCGCTGGCCCGCCAGCAGGAGGAGGGGATCCCCGCCCGGCTGTGGGGGCTCGAGATGGTGGGCCGGTTGATTCCCCGGCCCCACTACGCGGTGCTGGACGGAGACGACCGGGTGGGCGAGGTGACCAGCGGGACGTTCTCCCCCACGCTGCGCAAGGGGATCGCGCTCGCCTACCTCGCCCCGCGGGAGCGGTTCTCCGCGGGGGACCGGGTGGAGGTGGACGTCCGGGGCCGGCGCGGCGAGGCGGTGGTCACGCGGCCGCCGTTCGTCGACCGCAGCCCCAGGTAGCGCCGTCAGGCCAGGTTGGCCGACTCGCGGGCCGCGCGCATCAGCTCCGCGATCGACGCGCTGCCGTACTGGGCCGACCGCAGGATCGTGTCGAGCCGCTGCTCGGCGTTCGGGCTCTGGGGCACGACCGCGACGGCCAGGTACAGCCCCGACGTGGGGATGCCCATCTGGCGGAGCGGCCCGAACCCGGGGGCCGCCACGAAATACTCCCAGCGGGTGGCGATGTGGCCGCGCTTGTGGCAGGTGCCGGTACCGCGTTCGACGTAGTCGCCGGGGGAGTTCGGGTCGCCGGCTAGGGGCCGGTGGTTCAGCAGCACGGACACGTGGTCGCGGCGGCAGGTGTGCGAGGAGGCCAGCGGAGGGATGGCCGGACCGGACGCGGCCAGGTAGTACAGGTCCGTCGGTATGCCCACCCGGGTGACGTCGACCCACGCCACCTCGAGGCCGGGCACCGACCCGTCCAGGTGGCGCCAGTCCTTCGGGTTCGGGCTGGCCACGAGGCCCTGGCGCAGGGGGTCGGTTTCGAGCGGGGTGGCCTCCCACCGTTTCGGCACGAGCGCCTGCACGTCGCCGTTCTCCACCGCGGCGAACGGCGAGGTGAGCGGCGGCTTCAGCGGCGCAGGGAGGGTGGCGACGGGAGCGGGCGGAGCGGTCTGGGGAACGCCGACCGCGCCCAGCGCGGGGCTCGCGGGCGCATGCGCGCACGCGACCGTGAGCGCGAGTAGGCACCCTCCAGCGATGAGTCGGCGCACCGGTTCCGTACCCCCACGGAATAGTAGCCCCCCATCCGGCCGATGCGCCACCCCAACCGAAGCGAGCAACGCCCGGAGCCGGAGGCCTAGAATCCGGGGCAACCGCATACCGCTTTCGAGGTGGCGCCGGGCGGGAGGCACCCGTCCGGACCGGACCGGGGGGCGCGGACAGCGCGCCTGCCCGGGAAGAGGGAAGCCGGTGGGAATCCGGCACGGTCGCGCCACTGTCACCGGGGAGCGGAACCGAGACAGCGCCACTGGGACGCCGCCCGCGGCGGCCCGGGAAGGTTCGGGGACGCAACGATCCGGGAGTCAGGAGACCTGCCTCGGGAGCCCGAGGAGCACGCGTTCCTTCGCGTGAGAGGAGGCGCTCCATGAGGAGGTTCCTGGCGCCGCCGGTGCTGGCGGCGCTGCTGGTCTCGGCCGTGGTGGCCGGGGCATGCTCGAAGGCCTCACCCCAGAGCCCCACCGGGCCCACCACCGGGCCCACCACGTCGACGACCACCGCGTCGACGACCACGGGTGGAACGTCCGCCCCCACACCGTCGCCAACCGGGGAGCAGTTCCCGCTCACGGTCACCGACGACGACGGGGTCGAGGTCACCCTCGACCACCCGCCCACCAGGATCGTGACGTTCGCCCCCTCGGCGACCGAGGTGCTGTTCGCCCTGGGGCTGGGGAGCGACGTGGTCGGCGTCTCCGGCAAGTTCGACGACTACCCGAAGGCCGCACGGTCGATCCCCGAGGTCGGGGGCGCGGGGGAGTTCGGCGTCGACCCGAACATCGAGAAGGTGGTGTCGCTGAACCCGGACCTCGTGCTCACCATCGAGGGCGGCGACCAGTGGAAGGGGCAGCTCCGTCACCTCGGCATCCCGGTGTTCACGACGAACTCCACGGACCTCGACGACGTGATGCACGACATCCAGACGGTGGGCGAGGTCACCGACGCCGTTCCCCAGGCGAACGCGCTCACGTCGCACATGGCCGCCCAGGCCCGTTCGGTCGACACGGCGGTGTCGAGCGAATCCCACGTGTCGTGCTTCTTCGAAGTGGCGTTCAACCCCCTGTACACGGTGGGGCCCGGCTCGTTCATCTACGACCTGCTGCAGCGGGCGGGGTGCGACCCGGTGACGTCGAAGGCGAAGAACCCCTACCCGCAGTGGTCGGTCGAGGACCTTGTCCGGGACGACCCGACCGTGTACCTGGTCTCGTCGGAGTCGGGGGGGACGGTCGCCGACGTGGAGCATCGGCCGGGGTTCGATGCGCTGTCCGCCGTGCAGCACGACCGCGTCTACCTCGTCGACTCCGACCTGGTGAGCCGGGCGGGTCCCCGGGTCGTCGACGGCCTGGCCGCATTGGCCCATGCGCTGCACCCGGACGCGTTCGGGGGGTAGGTCGATGCGGCGGGCGGCGTGGCGGTTCCGGGCGACGATGGTCGTCCTCGCGGTCCTGCTGGTCGTCGCGGTGGTGCTGGGGGTGGGGCTGGGCGCGGTGGGCATCGCGCCCGGCACCGTCCTCTCGCTGTTCGCCTGGAAGCTCCATCTGATCGCGCGGCCGGACGTCCCGAAGAGCGTCGAGATCATCGTGTTCCAGCTCCGCCTTCCCCGGGTGCTGCTGGCCGGCGTGGTCGGGATGGGGCTCGCGGTCGCCGGGCTGCTGTTCCAGGGGCTGTTCCGAAACCCGATGGCCGACCCGGCGGTCATCGGGGTGTCGTCGGGGGCAGCCCTCGGGGCGATCGTGGTGATCCTGGCCGGCGGCGCGGCGATCCTCGGCGGGCTCGGCGTGGCTGGTGCCGCGTTCGCCGGCGCGCTCGTGGTGGCGTTCGTCGTGTACCGGCTGGCCCGCATCGGCCCGGCCGTCCACGTGGTCACGCTGCTCCTCGCGGGGATCGCCGTCGCCGCCGTCATGTCGGGCGTGATGTCGGTGGTGATGTCGTTCTCCGGCGAGCAGATCCGCAACATCTACTTCTGGATCCTCGGTGGCCTGAGCTCGCGGGGGTGGGCCGCGCTGCAGGTGGTCACCCCGATCGTCTTCGTCGGGACGGCCGCCGCCGGGTTCCTCGTGAACGACCTCAACCTGCTCGCGCTCGGCGAGGAGCGTGCCGCGCAGCTCGGCGTCGAGGTGGAGCGGACGAAGCGCCGGACGCTGGCGCTGGGCTCGCTGCTGGCCGCGGCGGCGGTGTCGGTGTCGGGCGTGATCGGCTTCGTCGGGCTGATGACGCCGCACCTGCTCCGCCTGGTGATCGGCGCCGACCACCGCCGGCTGCTGCCCGCGTGCGTGCTGGCCGGCCCGACGATCCTGATCCTGGCCGACCTGGCGTCCCGGACGCTCATCGCGCCGGAGGAGCTGCCGCTCGGGGCGGTGACCGCGGTGCTCGGCGGGCCGTTCTTCCTCTACCTGCTCCGACGGCAGCGGGGAGCGCGCGGTGGGGTGCTGGTGTGACGACGGCCGCGGACGCCGGCCTGATCGTCGACCGCGTGGTCGCCGGGTACGGCGGCCGCGACGTGCTCCGCGGCGTCTCGGTGGCGGTGACGCCCGGAGAGATCGTGGGCCTGGTGGGGCCGAACGGCTCGGGCAAGACCACGCTGGTGCGGGTGGCGTCCCGGGCCCTCCGGCCGCGGGAGGGAGGTGTTCGTCTCCAGGGCGAGGATCCCTACGGGCTGCCGGCGAGGCGGGCGGCGCGGCTGGTGGCCGTCGTGCCACAGGACCTCGCGCCGGTGTTCTCGTTCACGGCGCTGGAGGTCGTGCTGATGGGCCGTTCGCCGCACCGGAGCGCATGGGGCGGGGCCGCCGCCGAGGACTGGTCGTCGGCGCGGGCGGCGATGGAGGCCACCGGCGTGCACCACCTGGCCGACCGGCCCATGGAGGAGCTGTCCGGGGGCGAGCGGCGCCGTGTGGTGCTGGCCCAGGCGCTGGCGCAGCAGGCGCCGGTCCTGGTGCTGGACGAGCCGACCACGCACCTCGACGTCCGGCACGTGCTGGACCTGCTCGCCATCGTCCGCCGGCTGACCGCCGACGAGTCCCGCGCAGTGCTCGGGGTGTTCCACGACCTCAACCTGGCCGCGGCCACGTGCGACCGCATCGTCGCGCTGCACGAGGGGCGAGTCGTGGCGGAGGGGGGCCCGGGCGAGGTCGTGACGCGTGAGCTGCTCCGGGAGGTCTACGGCGTCGAGGCCGACGTCCACCCGAACGCGGTCACCGGCCGGCCGGTCGTCGCGCTCCATCCGCCGCTCGTCGGCACGGTCCGCGCCGGGCCCGCCCGCGCGCACGTGGTGGGTGGCGCCGGACGGGGGGCGCCCTGCATGCGGTTCCTCGCCGACATGGGGTTCGAGGTGACCGCCGGCGTGCTGCACGCTTCGGACACCGACGAGGAGGTCGCCAGCCGGCGGAACCTGCTCCGGGTCTCGGTGCCGCCGTTCTCCGACATCGACGACCGCTCCGCGGAGGAATGCCTGGCGCTGATGCGTTCGGCCGACGTGGTGGTGGTGGCCGACGCGCCGTTCGGGCCGGGGAACGTGGCGAACCTGCGCCTGGCGGTGGAGGCGGCCCGCTCGGGCGTCCGGGTGGTGCTCGTCGAGGGCATCCCCATGGCCGAACGCGACTTCACGGGCGGCGAGGCGTCGAGGCTGTGGTCCGAGCTCCGGAGCTCGGGAGAGATCGTCGGCTCGCCGGACGAGCTGGTCTCGCTGGTGGGGTGAGCCCGCGTGTGGCGGTCAGCCGGCCGCCGCGCCCGAGATCGGTCCCTGGTCGGTGACCTCGACCATGCGCACCGTCGGGACGTCCTCGCCGTCCTCGACCGAGACGATCCGCCCGGAGCTGTCCACCCGCCCGACGCGGATCCCGGCCCCACCGGCGCCCGGCGGCACCGTGGGGATGCAGAAGGACACGCGCGTCCCGCCGGCCGGCAACGGGTCCGCCCACAGGATGCCTCCGTGGAGCAGGATCAGCCGACGGGCGAGGTGCAGCCCGAGGCCCACGCCGGCCCGCTCCTTGCGCATGACGTCCTCGCCCGTGACGAAGGGTTCCTGGAACGCGAGCGACGCGACCTCCCGCGACAGGCCCATGCCCGCGTCGGTCACCGAGAACACCACGCCCTCGTCCTGGGCCCGCATGCGGACCCGGACGGACGCGGCGCTGGGGGAATACCGGCATGCGTTGTCGACGAGCTGCGCGATGGCCTCGGAGATGCGGGCCGGGTCGACGATCGCGAACATCGTGGCCGGGATGTCGCGCTCGATGTGCACCATCGGGTAGCGCCGTCCCACGCGGTCGCACAGGTCGTGGACCACGGCCGACAGGTCGGTCCTCGCCACGCTGAAGTCCACGGTGCCGCGGTCGAGGTCGGCGATGGACAGGATCTCCTCGACCAGGCCCGTCAGGCGGTCGATCGCGACGTCCATCTTGTTCAGGAACTCGGTCTCGTCCTCGGGGGAGAGCCGCTGGTCCCGCAGGAGATGGGCGATGCCCTTCACGATCGTGACGGGCGTCCGCAGCTCGTGCGAGACGTTCGCCAGGAACTCGGCCTTGGCGTGGGTGACCTCCTGGACCTTCATGGTCGCGTCCGCGAGCGAGCGGCCGAGCTCCCGCTCGCGGTGGAGGCCCTCGGCGAACCGGGAGAACAGCGATGCCGCGATCCTGGGGGAGACCACCGACCCGCCGTCGAGCACGGCGCCCAGCGAGCGGATCACCTCGGCGGGGCCGTCCTCCTTCAACAGGTAGCCGGCAGCCCCGGCCCGGATCATCTCGGCGGCGTCCTCCGGTGCCGGTGAACCGGACCAGCACACGATGGGCGTCGACGGGGCGACCGCCCTGAGCCGCTGGATGAGGTCCCTGCCCCACAGCCGGGGCATCGCCGGATCGGTGACGATGACGTCGGGACGAGCCCGGACCGCGAGCTCCACCGAGTGGTAGCCGTCGGTGGAGGCCTCCGTGACCGCGTCCCACCCGGTCCGCGACAGCGCATGCTCGAGCACGGCCACGTCCGGTGGCGTGCCTGACAGGAGCATGGTCACGGCCATACGCACCTGGTATCGGCCGCTGAGCTGTGGGAATGAACCGGCCGGCGGGGAGTTGGGCCGCCGCGAGGGCGAACGCCCCCGACGGTGGGCGTCCTTCGGCCTACTCGACGATGCCCCGGCGGATGGCGATCGCCACTGCCTGGGCGCGGTCGTTCGCGCCGAGCTTCTCGAAGATGCGTTCGAGGTGGGTCTTGACCGTGTGCGGCGAGATCGAGAGGTCGTGGGCGACCTCCTTCGTCGTCGCCCCGTAGGCGACCATCTGCAGGATCTCGGCCTCCCGCTTCGACAGGGGGGCGTCGGGGCGGCGATCCACGGTCTGCACCTCCTCGATGAACGCGCGGGTCAGGCTCGGATGGATCACGGCCTTTCCCTCGAGGGCCAGTCGGGCAGCCTTGACGAGCTCGTCCGCGGACACGTCCTTCAGCAGGTATCCGGACACCCCGGCGGCGATGGCGTCGGCGATGGCGGATCGCGATTCCTCGACGGTGAACAGGATGACCTTGGTGTCGGGGCTCTCCTCGCGGATGATCCTCGTGGCCTCGAGCCCGCCCATCCCGGGCATCCGGACGTCCATGAACACCACCTCGGGCTTGACGTCGGCGACCATGTCGACGGCCTCCTCGCCGCTCTCGGCCTCGCCGACGATCTCGACCTCGTCCGACCCAGCCAGCGCGGTCCGCAGGCCGCTCCTGGTGATCGGGTGGTCGTCGACGATCATGATCCGCATGCCGCGCGCCTCGCGTCCTTCGGTTCGTCCGATCTCCCGACGGTCGAAGTCCCGGCGGGGTCCGGGGGGTCGCCGCCTAGAATAGACCGAGGAGGTCCACGGATGAACGAAGCGAGCGAACGGATCGAGACGGTCGAACCGGCAGGTGAGAGCCAGGTTTCGGCGACTCCGTCGGACGGCGACGCCGCGGCGGCGAACGGCGAGGGCGCCGTCACCGGCGACGAGGTCCGGGAGGCGCTCAAGGCCGTGCTCGACCCCGAGCTGGGCATCAACATCGTCGACCTCGGGCTCGTGTACGACGTCGACATCGCCGACGGACACGTCCACGTGACCTACACCCTCACCACGATGGGGTGTCCGATCGGGCCGCTCATCGAGGCGCAGATGCACCAGCTGCTCGATCCGCTGCCCGGCATCGACTCGTTCGACGCCGAGCTGGTGCTCCGCCCCCCGTGGTCGCCGGAGATGATGTCCGAGGAGGCCAAGGAGGCGCTGGGCTACTTCTGATCTCCTCGGGCTGACGATTGCCCGCTGGCTTCCGGGAGCACCCCGCGCTCGCACTGCTGATGTTGCAGTTGCAAGAGGAGGGGGGCCAGGACTAGGATTTCCGACCTGCCCGATCGAGTTTGGCCGTCACGCGGGAAGGAGCGAGCATGGCCGAGTACACCAACCCGGATGCCCTGGTCGACACGGATTGGCTGGACCACAACGTCTCCGACCCGGGGATCACCATGATCGAGGTCGACGAGGACACGACCGCGTACGAGAAGGGCCACATCCGCGGGGCGATCGGCTGGAACTGGACCACCGACCTCCACGCCGAGACCGGCCGGGACTACGTGGACCAGGCGGGGCTGTCGCGGCTGCTGCAGCAGGCGGGGGTGGGCCCCGACACGACGGTCGTGCTCTACGGAGGCAACAACAACTGGTTCGCGTCGTACGCGTACTGGCTGTTGAAGTACCTCGGGTTCGACAACGTGAAGCTCCTCAACGGCGGCCGCAAGAAGTGGGAGCTCGAGAGCCGTGAGCTCACCAGCGAGGTCCCCGCGCCGACGCCGACCGACTTCCAGGTGTCGGGTTCGGTGAAGCAGGACATCCGCGCCCTCCGCGACGAGGTCCTCGGCCAGGTCGGGAGCGCCGGCGAGGCGACGTTCGTCGACGTCCGCTCGCCGGAGGAGTTCCGCGGCGAGAAGCTCGCGCCCGACCACCTGCCCCAGGAGCAGGCCCAGGTCCCCGGGCACATCCCCGGAGCGGCGAACGTGCCGTGGGCCAAGGCCGCCAACGACGACGGGACGTTCCGCACCGCCGACGAGCTGAAGGAGCTGTACGAGGGCGCCGGCGTGGGCCCGGACGCCGAGGTCGTCGCGTACTGCCGGATCGGCGAGCGGTCGAGCCACACGTGGTTCGTGCTCACGGAGCTGCTCGGCTACGGGAACGTCAAGAACTACGACGGCTCGTGGACCGAGTACGGCTCGCTGGTCGGCGTGCCGGTCGAGAAGGGGTAGCTCCTCCGGCCACCCCGGTGCGAAAGGTGCCGCGTCCCGCGGCGCCCCTCGCGTGTATCCGGGCCGGTTCCCGGGCATTCCCAGGGCCCGCGGCCGGGTGTAGGCTCCGCGGCCATCCAGGGGTGCCCGCAGGGGAGGCGCATCAGGGGATCCGCCGGGGGCGGCGGGTCGGGGTTCCGGCGGGCGAGGCCGCCCTCCGGAGGGAGAAGGGAGGCCCTTCATGCGGCGCAACGTTCGTCGTGTGGTATCGCTCACCGCGGTGTTCCTGCTCTTCATGACGGGCACGGCGCTCGCCGCCGTCATCGGGCTCCCCGCGAGCGGTGTGCAGGTCAACAAGGACATCGCGAACGGGATCAACCCCAAGCTGAGCGGTGGGGCGACCGACGTCGCCGGCGGCTCGCTGACGGCGGGCGCCGCCGAGGTCCCGTGGATCTCGTTCGAGCAGAAGGCCGGGAAGGCGCAGCACATCTTCGTCCGGTCGTTCGCCGCCGGGAAATGGACCACGCGGGGCCAGAGCCTGAACATCGACCCGGGGGCCGAGGCGGAGGCGCCGTCGATCGACTTCGCCGGGGCGGGCCGGGCGACACCGTGGACGGCCTGGTACGAGGACAGCGATCGGTTCAAGGGCAAGACGCAGATCTTCGCCAGCCGGTTCTGTGCGGCGGCCAACGCCGTATGCGGTGCGGCCAACATCTGGGTGCCCGAGGGTCAGGACCGGGCTGCCGGGCACCTCATCCCCTCCCTCAACATCCACACCTCACGGAACGCCGAGAACCCGTCGCTCGCGGGCGGCGCCACGGTTGCCGGGGCCGACCCCGGTCCGTGGGTGGCGTGGGAGGAGGAGGACGGGAACATCGCGGGCAGCGGCCCCCACGACCAGATCTTCGTGTCGAAGCCGATCAAGAACTCGTCGGCTCGCGCCGTCTGTCCGCCGGGCACCCGACCGCACGGCGGCAAGAGCGTGTCGTTCTTCTGCTGGCAGCAGGTCGGTCTCGACCGGCTGGCGGCGAACGACTCCTTCACCAACCCGACCGATCCCACGCTCGACATCGACCCGTCGCGCGACGGCGTGCAGCCGGACATCGCGTTCACCGGCCCGAGCGACACCGTGGCCTGGGTCGTCTGGTACGAGAAGGGCCACACCCACATCGGCCTGCGTAACAACGAGCAGGTGTTCGCGGCCAAGATCGTGTCGAAGACCTCGGCCGACGGCGGGTTCCAGTGGCAGGCGGTCGGCAGCGGGACGGCTGGGCTGACCGAGACCCTGGACAACTCCGGGCCCAAGCACTTCGGCGCCTGTTCCGCTTCGAAGTCCAACGAGAATCGCTGCTCGCTCAACAAGGTGGCGGCGAACGACGCCGAGGACCCGCGGGTGGCGGCCGGGACGCTGGTCCAGGGGACGCCGACCGTTCCGTGGGTGGTGTGGTCCGAGGAGATCGGCGGCGGGATCCACGCCATCTTCGTGGCGCACCTGGTGGGGGGCGACCACTTCGAGCTGTTCAACGGCGGCCAGCCGGTGTCGAACATCACCCGAGACGCAAGCCTGCCGGACATCACGTTCCTCGGGAACGAGCCCGTCATCACGTGGAACGAGGCGTTCCCCGGCGGGCACCGGCGCGCGTTCATGGGGCATTTCATCGGCGGCGCCGTCAACCCGCAGTTCGTGTTCGACACGCCGCACGGCGTGCCGGTGCCGGGGTCGGCCACGCCGGCCAACGTGGCGAACTTCCGTCCGTCGGTGTCGTCCACGTGCCAGGCGGACCCGTTCACCACGGACGGATCCCTCTGCCCGGGCGGCGGCTCGGGGTTCGCGTTCCTGTCGTTCACGCAGGCCGGGACGCCGCGCAAGATCTTCGCGGAGCGGCAGAAGTAGGGGGCGGACCGGCAATTCCGATCCCGCCGATCGACTTTGCGGGGGCCCGGTCGTAGACTGGATGCGGCCGGGCCCCCCGCGGGTCGACGCCCGACGACAGGGAACAATGAGGACAGACATGGCCGTCACGCAGGAACAGCACCTCGCCGAGCTGGACAAGGGCTACCGCTTCGGCTGGCACGACCCCGAGCACTCGGTGTTCGTGCCGAAGAAAGGCCTGTCCGAGGCCGTCGTGGAAGAGATCTCGGCGCTGAAGGACGAGCCGGACTGGATGCGCAAGTACCGGCTCAAGGCGCTGCGGCACTTCCAGGGCCGGCCCATGCCGTGGTGGGGCGCCGACCTGTCCGACATCGACTTCGACGACATCTACTACTTCATCCGGTCGACCGAGCAGCAGGCCAAGACGTGGGAGGACCTGCCCGACGACATCAAGGGGACCTGGGACAAGCTGGGCATCCCGGAGGCCGAGAAGAAGTACCTCGGCGGGGTCTCCGCGCAGTACGAGTCGGAGGTCGTGTACCACAAGATCCGCGACGAGCTCGACGCGATGGGCGTGCTGTTCAGCGACATGGACACCGCGCTGCGGGACCACCCGGACATCGTCAAGGAGTACTTCGGGACGATCATCCCGGCGAACGACA
>DATBHM010000083.1:0-11530 GCA_036557505.1 Actinomycetota bacterium
GCCGCCGAGGCGCGTGCTGCTCGTCGACGACGTGCTCACCACCGGGGCGACGGCGACCGAGTGCGCCAGGACGCTGCTCGGGGGAGGGGTGGAGTTGGTCTCGCTGCTGACGGCGGCGAGGGCGGTCGCCGGGGGCGTTCCGGCCCGCTGCTATCCTCGCAGCGACCCCCGTCCGGGTCTGTGGTTGCCCGGGGACGTTCCCCGGTAGTCGATGCCAGTCGCAGGCGAAACGACCCACGTAAGGCGAGCCTTGGCCGCCGAGCATGGTGCGACTTAGAGGTAAGTCCTGCCCCTGGCCGGCGCAGGGTCCACGTGGTCCGGCGCCGGCCGGGGAGAAGGTGGCGAAGCCGTTCGCGAGGGCGGCGATCCCCCCGGCAGGCGGGTGTGGGGGCAAAGACCAGGTCAGCCGGACGGGGGTCGCTCCCTCCGCCGGCGCGCCGGAAGCACGGGCGTCCCGCGGGCGGCCCGTTTCCGGGTCGGGACCACCGCTGATCGCGCCGGACACCGTCCCGGGCTAGGCTTGTTCATACGGACCGCACCGCACGGCCGCCGCGTACGAAGGAGGTGCCGATGGACCTCGTGCTCAAGGGCAGGGGACTCCGCATCACCGAGCAGATCCGCGAGATCACGCACCACAAGATCGACAAGCTCTCCCGCCTCGAGCCCCGCGCCGTCCGCGTCGAGGTCGAGATCGTGTCCGAGGACTTCCCCACGCAGGACGGGACGAAGACGGTCGACGCGGCGCTCCAGGTCCCGCGGCACACGTTCCGCGCGCACGCCCAGGGTGCGCGCGTCGAGGACGCGCTCGATCTGGCCGTCGCCAGGCTGGAGCGGCAGGTCCGCGACCGTCACGGCCGGGTTCGGAGCCGGCTCATCGCGGGGGCGAGCCGCTTCAAGTCGACACGGACCGAGGACACGTAGGCGAATCGTCCCGGAGCGCACGAGGCGTGGACCGACACGAGGGGGAACAGGAGACGGAAGCCGAACGCCTCCGCGTGCTGATCGTCGACGATCACGCGCTGTTCCGTCGGGGGCTCCAGATGGTCCTCGATGCCGAGCCCGACATCGAGGTGGTGGGCGAGGCCGGGGACGGCCACCAGGCCCTCGAACGGGCTCAGGAGCTCATGCCCGACGTGGTGCTGATGGACGTCCGGATGCCCCGACGGAGCGGCATCGAGGCCACGCGCGAGATACGCGACGCCCTGCCCCATGTCCGGATCATCATGCTCACGGTCTCGGACGAGGAGGCGGACCTCTACGAGGCGATCAAGGCCGGCGCCGCCGGCTACCTGCTCAAGGAGGTCTCGACCGACGAGGTGCCGGAGGCCATCCGCTCGGTGGTGGCCGGCCAGTCACGAATCTCGCCGTCGATGGCCTCGAAGCTGCTCAACGAGTTCGCCGCCTGGAGCCGCCGGGCCGAGACACCCGGCATCGCGGCCCCCACGCTCACGGAGCGCGAGCTGGAGGTCCTCCGCCTCGTCGCCCAGGGCATGGCCAACAAGGACATCGCCCGCGAGCTGTTCATCTCCGAGAACACGGTGAAGAACCACGTCCGGAACATCTTGGACAAGCTCCGCTTGCACTCCCGGATGGAGGCCGTGGTCTATGCAGTCCGGGAGCACCTGCTCGACCTCCCGGAGCCGAACCCCGGAGCCGGCTCATAGCGGGTCAGAGCTCGGAGGTCACCCGTTCCGGCTCGATGACGATGCGGACCCGGACCTCTCCCGGCTCGAGGTCGCGGAACGGCGTGCCGTCGTAGTGCTGCGAGACCACGTCCGCGTGCTCGCGGGCCCCCTTCTCCGTGACCTCGACCACGGGGCCCTCGACGCTCACCCACCGGTTCCAGTCGGCCTCGTCCAGCACCGTCACCGTGGCCCGGGGGTCGCGCTGGACGTTGCGCACCTTGGCTCTGCCCTTCGCCGAGTTCACGACCACCCGGTCGCCCTCGAGCATGACCCACACCGGCGTGACCTGCGGCGATCCGTCTGGGCGCACCGTTCCCAGCACGGCGTGGTTCGGTCGTTCGAACAAGGATCGTTCGGCAGGCTGCAGTTCCCGTCGTGGCACGTCGATGCTCCTTTCGGCGTCTCATACCGTATGGAACCCTCCGGGCAGCGCGAGGGTCCCCCCTATAATCGACGGGTTCCCCCCGAACCCGCGAACGCGCAAGGAGCATCGTGCCCCTCGAGAAACTGATCGCCGGCGGCGACGGCCGCAGGATCAAGCGCCTCCAGGCGATGGTCGACACCGTCAACACGTTCGAACCGGAGATCGAGGAGCTCACCGACGCCGAGCTCCGGGCCAAGACGGACGAGTTCAAGCTCCGGATCGGCGCGTCCGGCGGCGGCGATGACGGCGGCGACGAGACGCTCGACGACATCCTCCCCGAGGCGTTCGCCGTCGTCCGGGAGGCCGCGAAGCGCACCATCGGCCAGCGTCACTTCGACGTGCAGCTGATGGGCGGCATGGTGCTGCACGGCGGCGACATCGCCGAGATGAAGACCGGCGAGGGCAAGACGCTGGTGTCCACCCTGCCGGCCTACCTCAACTCGCTGTCCGGCACGGGCGTCCACGTGGTCACGGTCAACGACTACCTGGCCAAGCGCGACTCGGAGTGGATGGGCGGGATCTTCCGGTTCCTCGGAATCTCCGTCGGACTGATCCAGTCGAACATGAACCCCGAGCAGCGCCGGCCGGCTTACGGCGCCGAGATCACCTACGGGACGAACAACGAGTTCGGATTCGACTACCTCCGCGACAACATGGCGATGCGCCTCGAGGACATGGTCCAGCGGGGGCACAACTTCGCGATCGTGGACGAGGCGGACTCGATCCTCATCGACGAGGCGCGCACGCCGCTGATCATCAGCGGCATGGTGGCCGACAGCGCCAAGTGGTACCAGACGTTCGCCCGCATCGCGCCGCGCCTGCGGGGCGACGAGGACTACGAGGTCGAGGAGTCCAAGCGCACGGTCGCGGTCACCGAGGCCGGCGTGGCCAAGGTCGAGGAGATCCTCGGCATCGACAACATGTACGAGCACGTCCACACGCCCCTCGTGCACCACCTCCAGAACGCGCTGCGGGCCAAGGAGCTGTACAAGCGGGACGTCGACTACATCGTCACCGACGGCGAGGTGAAGATCGTCGACGAGTTCACCGGACGGGTGCTCGAGGGACGGCGGTACTCCGAGGGCCTGCACCAGGCGATCGAGGCCAAGGAGGGTGTGCGGGTCAAGGAGGAGAACCAGACCCTCGCCACGATCACGATCCAGAACTACTTCCGGATGTACGACAAGCTCGGCGGCATGACCGGTACGGCGAAGACCCAGCTGGTCGAGTTCGAGGAGACGTACAAGCTCGGCGTGGTGGAGATCCCCACGAACCGCCCGATGATTCGCGCCGACCGCCAGGACGAGATCTTCAAGACCGAGGACGCCAAGTGGAATGCGGTCACCGAGGACATCGTGGGCCGCCACGAGGCGGGGCAGCCGGTGCTGGTCGGCACGGTGAGCATCGAGAAGTCCGAACGCCTCTCCGGCTACCTCCGACGCCGGGGCATCCCCCACCACGTCCTCAACGCGAAGAACCACGAGAAGGAGGCCATGATCGTGGCCCAGGCCGGCCAGACGGGCGCGGTCACCGTCGCGACGAACATGGCCGGCCGCGGGGTCGACATCCTGCTCGGCGGCAACCCCGAGTACATGGCCCGCCAGGAGATGTCCGCGAGGGAGTTCGAGAACGACCGCTACCTCATGTTCGAGATGACGCCCGAGGAGCGGGAGGAGTACGAGGCCGAGTACGCCCCCATCTACGCGAAGTTCAAGCAGCAGACCGACACGGAGCACGAGGAGGTCGTGGCGGCCGGCGGGCTGTACGTGCTCGGCACCGAGCGCCACGAGTCCCGCCGGATCGACAACCAGCTCCGGGGACGGTCGGGCCGGCAGGGCGACCCCGGCGAGTCCAAGTTCTACCTGTCGCTTGAGGACGACCTGATGCGGATGTTCGCCTCGGACCGCATCGGCCGGATCATGGAGCGGTTCAACTGGCCGGAGGACGAGCCCATCACCGCCAAGATGGTCAGCCGGGCCATCGAGAACGCCCAGAAGCAGGTGGAGGCCGTCAACTTCGAACGGCGCAAGAACGTCCTCAAGTACGACGACGTGATGAACACCCAGCGCCAGGTGATCTACGAGGAACGGACCAAGGTCCTCGAGGGCCGCGAGCTCCGGGACGACGCGCTCGACATGGTCTCCGAGGCCGTCGCGGCCGCCGTGGCCCAGTACGCGAACGCCGAGCAGTTCTCCGAAGAATGGGACCTCGAGGGACTGCAGACGGCGCTGCAGAGCGTGTACCCGGTGCAGTTCCGGGTGAGCGACCTCGAGGACGCGGTGACCTCGGAGGAGGTCACCGAGCGCATCCTCACCGAGGCGACCTCGGCGTACGAGGCCAAGGAGCAGGAGGTCGGCCTCGAGAACATGCGCGAGATCGAGCGCATGGTGCTGCTCTCGGTGATCGACACGAAGTGGCGCGAGCACCTCTACGAGATGGACTACCTCGAGGAGGGCATCCACCTCCGGGCCTACGGGCAGCGCGACCCGCTCACGGAGTACCGTCGGGAGGCCTTCGCGATGTTCGACGAGATGAAGGCGAGCATCCGCGACGAGTTCGTCCGCTACATCTACCACGTGGAGCTGGTGCGCCAGGACCCGGCGCCCCGGCCGCGAACGAAGGGCGTGCAGGCCACGCACGGCGAGGACGAGGCGAACACCGGCCAGGCGCCCCAGGCCACCAGCGACAAGGTGCCCCGCAACGCCCCCTGCCCGTGCGGCTCGGGCCGTAAGTACAAGAAGTGCCACGGGGCGGCGGCCACGGTCTGACGCTCCGGCGTTCCCGTCGCCGAACGTCACGAGGACCCGAGCCGGTGCGCTCGGGTCCTCGCGGTTTTCGGTAGGAGAGGGGCTACGGCAGGGGGTGGTACCGGTACTGACCGTCGCCGCCGACCCTCGGGACCCCGGCGTCGCGGGAGGTGACGGTCCGCGCACCGTGGTCGGCACCGCCCGTGGACGGCGCGTTCACCGTCGCCAACGCCACCAGCACGGTGAAGGCCAGCAGCAGGGCGACGACGCCGAACAGGACGAGTCGCCACTGGGACAGGCGCGACCCGGCGACACGGCTCGGGGGTCGCAGCGCCTGGGTCCTCATGCTCATCGTGGCCTCCTCGTCGGATCGGCGAATGATGATGGGGACAGGTTCCTCCCGACGAGGGCCGCGGGTCGGTGATCGCGGCCACGGTTCCGGTGTGACGTCCGTCGTGGGCGGACGTGACGTGCGTCACGCCGTTCGATCTCGACGTCCGTCCGCCCGAACGGGGACAATGCCGGGGCCCGAAGCCCGGCGGCGACGCGCGCGGGTTGCCATGGGGGACCGATGACGGACGCGAACACGACCAACACGTGCGGCGCCTGCGGCGAGACCATCCCGGCGGGGGCGCGCTTCTGCCCGGCGTGCGGCACGCCCGTCGGGGCGCCGGCGGCGTCCCTCCCGGCCGTACCTCCTCCGGCCGCCCCTCCTCCAGCCGCGCCGGCCGACGGCGACGAGATGCGGCCGGTCACGGCGCTGTTCGCGGACATCGTCGGCTCGACCTCGCTCGGCGAGCGGCTGGGCCCGGACGAGGTGAAGGCACTGGTCGGGGAGTGCGTGAGCCGGATGAGCCGGGCGGTGGAGGAGTTCGGGGGGACGATCCAGGCCTACATGGGCGACGGGATCTGCGCCTACTTCGGCGTCCCCCTGGCGCACGAGGACGACGAGGAACGCGCCGCGCGGGCCGGGATGCGGATCACGCAGCTCGTCGCGGAGTACAGCCGGGACATCGAGGCGGGCTGGGGGATCGCCGGGTTCAGCGTCCGGGTCGGCATCAACAGCGGCCAGGTCGCCGTGGGGCTCGTCGGGGGCTCGGACCCCCAGGAGGTCGCGCTGGGGGACACCACGAACGTCGCCGCCCGGCTCCAGTCCTCCGCCGAGCCGGGGACGATCGCGGTCGGAGAGCTGGCCGCCCGCCGGCTGTCGGCCTCGTTCCGCCTCGAGCCCCTCGGCCGGATCTCGGTGAAGGGCCGGGGAGAGCCGGTGCCGGCGTTTCGCCTCGAGGGGGTGAAGCACGAGCTCGAGGAACCGCCGTCCGTTCCTCTGGTGGGCCGCTCCGCGGAGCGGGCGTGGCTGGTCACCGTCGTCGACGACCTGGTCGCCGGGCGCGGCCAGGTGCTCCTGATCTCCGGGGACTCCGGTCTCGGCAAGACCCGCATGCTCGCCGAGCTGGAGACGATCGCCGGCGAGCGCGTGACCTGGCTGGAGGGGCGCTGCCTGTCCTACGGCGGCGACCTCCTGTACTGGCCGTTCGTCGAGATGCTCCGGGGGTGGCTGGGCGTCGCCGAGGGGGAGCCGGAGGTCGCGGTGCGCACCCGACTGCGCGCCCGCCTGGCGCCGCTCGTGACCGACGACCTCGATCGCGTGCTCCCGGCGCTCGGCCGCCTGCTGTCGGTCCGGCTCGACACCGACCCGGACGAGGACCTGGTCCATCTGGGACCGAGCGAGGCCGGCCGGCAGATCCGGGAGGCGTACCGGACCTGGATCGAGCGCCTCGCCCGGGACCGCCCCGTCGTCTTGGCCATCGACGACCTGCACTGGGCCGACCCCTCGACGCGGGAGCTGGCCGAGGACCTCCTCGAGGTGACCGACGGGGCGCCGGTGCTGCTGGCCGCCGCCTCCCGGCCGGACACGAACTCGGAGGGCTGGACGCTCCGCATCAGGATCCTCACCGACTACTTCCACCGGGCCTCGGAGCTGCCGCTCCGGCCGCTCGCATCCGCCGCGGCCGAGGAGCTGCTCACGACCCTCGTCCCCGGCGGCATGCTCGACGAGGAGACCCGCAGGGAGATCGTCGAGCGGGCCGAGGGGAACCCCCTGTACCTCCAGGAGCTCCTGCGGGCGATCCTCGAGAGCGCCGGGGCCGATCGGTCGAGGACCTGGACGCTCCCGGCGGCCGGGACGGCGCTGCTCCCCTCGAACCTGGAGAGCCTGTTCCTGTCCCGGATCGACCGGCTGCCCCAGCCGGCCCGGCGGCTGGCCCAGGCGGCGGCCGTTGCCGGGCGGACGTTCCCGGTCCGCGTCGTGGCGGCGATGCTCGGCCGCGATGACGTCTCGGAGGACCTCGCCGTGCTGCTCCGGGCCGAGATCGTCCGGGAGCTCCGGCGCTATCCCGAGCTGGAGTGCTCGTTCCAGCACGGGCTGCTCCAGCAGGCCGCCCTGTCGACGCTCACCCCGGCGCGGCGCCGGGCGCTGTACGGTCGCCTCGCGCACGCCTACGAGCGTCTGTACGAGAACTCCCTCGACGACCGGCTGGAGATCCTCGCGCTGTACTACTACCGGAGCGACGAACCGGCCCGCGCCCTCGAGTACCTGGAACGCGCCGGCGTCCGCGCCGAGCGGATCGACGCGCGGATCCAGGCCGCCCAGCTGTGGCGCCGGGCCCTCAAGGTCGCCCTGGACCTCGGGGACCAGGACGTCGAGGGACGGATTCGCTCGCTGATCGACCGGCTGGGTCCGGTGGCGGCCGACGACGTCGAGGACCCCGCCTCGGACTGACCCGCCCGCTCCGCCGGTACCATGTCGCCCACCATGAGCGAACGAACCCAGAAGCTGTCGAGCAGGATCGCGTCGGCGAAGGAGTACCTTTGACGTCGACGCCAAGCGTGCCCAGGCCGCCGAGCTCGAGCGGGAGGCCTCCGACCCCGGCGTCTGGGACGATCCCGCCCGCGGCCAGCAGCTGACCACCCGCCTGGCCCGTCTCAAGGCCGAGGTCGACCGCCACGACGCCATGGTCCGTCGCGTCGCCGACGCGGAGGCCATGGAGGAGCTCCTCGCCGAGGAGGACGACCCCGACCTCGAGAAGGAGCTCGCCGTCTCGCTCGACAAGCTCGAGCGGGACGTCGACCAACTGGAGCTGAAGTCGCTCCTCGGGGGCGAGTACGACGCCAACGACGCCGTGGCCAGCATCCACGCGGGCGCCGGCGGCACCGAGTCCCAGGACTGGGCGGAGATGCTGCTGCGCATGTACCTCCGGTGGGCCGAACGCGACGGCCTCCAGGCCGAGCTCGACGAGCTGCTCCCCGGCGAGGAGGCCGGTGTCAAGTCGGCGACGTTCATCCTCCGGGGCGAGAACCCCTACGGCCTGCTCTCGGCCGAGCGCGGCGTGCACCGGCTGGTGCGCATCTCGCCGTACGACGCCCAGAGCCGTCGGCACACGTCGTTCGCCTCGCTCGACGTCGTTCCGCTGCTGGAGCAGGACCAGGACTTCGAGATCGACCCGAAGGATCTCCGCATCGACACCTACCGGTCGAGCAGCGCGGGTGGCCAGCACGTGAACGTCACCGACTCGGCCGTCCGCATCACCCACCTCCCGACCGGCATCCAGGCCGCCTGCCAGAACGAGCGATCCCAGATGCAGAACCGGGCCGTGGCCATGCAGATCCTCAAGTCCCGCCTGGCCGAGCGGATGCGCCAGGAGCACCAGCAGAAGATCGAGGACCTCCGGGGTGACCGGCAGAACATCGACTTCGGCTCGCAGATCCGCTCCTACGTCCTGCACCCGTACCAGATGGTCAAGGACCACCGGACGAACGAGGAGACGAGCGACGTGAACCGGGTCCTCGACGGCGACCTCGATCGGTTCATCGAGGCCGAGCTCCGGCAGCGGGCGACCGAGCGGGGCTCGGAGGCCTAGGGAGGGGTCGTCGCCGGAACCCGCTCCGGCGCCCCAGGGGGCGCCGATGTCGTCCTCGTCACCGGCACCCGCGGCGAGATCTCGTGCCGGCGGCGGCGACGCCGACCGACGACCATCGCGACCACCATGGCCACGGCCCAGCCCGCCCACACGATGCCGGACGCCGCGAGGCCGATGCCGATCTCCGGATCGCGGTAGGTCAGCACGACGTCGTGGACCCCCGGACCCACGGGGACGCCGAGGAGCAGGTAGTCGGCCGAAAGGACCTTGGTGGGCTGCCCGTCGACGGTCGCGGTCCACCCCGGTCCGAAGCTGTCCCGGATCACCACCAGGGAGTTCTTGGCGGTGTGGACGTGGATGCGGAGCTCCTCGGGCGTGACCTGCCGCCAGGTCGCCCGCCCGGGCCCCCCGCCCTCGGGCGCGATCCCGGGGTCGGCGATCACGCTCGCGCGCTGGGCGGGGTCGAAGTCCGGCAGCAGCGACCGGCGGAGCGCGCTGACGTTCGGCAGGACCTTCCATCGGTGGACCACCGAGACGAGGGGCTGCCAGCCCGTGATCTCGTAGAGGTCGAACCGTCCCTGGTGGGCCACCTTCGTCCCGGGGACGAGCGGGGGCAGCACGCTCGGCTGGATGAGCCACCGCACGCCGAGCAGCCGGAACACCGACGGCGCGGGCTTCCGGATGACGGCGGCGTTGTAGAACAGCGGCGCGCCGTGGTTCGCCGCCCGGATGTAGGACCAGTACCGCGTGAGCTGGATCGGCGAGTAGCCGTACACGTCGGACAGGTCGAACAGCATCCCCCGGCCGTTCTCCATCCCGGGCCAGGCCAACGAGCCCTGCGTGAACAGGTACCCCTTGACGTAGTACGAGCCCGGCGGCGACCACGTCAGGAAGCGCCCCGGCTCGCCCTCCATGGCCCGGCCGATCGGCCCCGGGTTCACGTAGTGGTGGACGTTGACGTTCGGCCATTGCAGCGGCTGCGGGCTGGCGTTGTGCCCGTCCTCCAGGCCCATGAACACCGTGCCCCCCTGGTAGGTCTGCGACCACGCGGCGCCGGCCAGCAGCTCCACCGCCAGCACGCCCACGACCGCGATCGACGCCCACCGCTTCCGACGGGCGGCCATCCACACGAGCGCGGGAGCGGCCAGCAGCGCGCCGGCGATCACCAGCACGAACCGGCTGGGGTGGGTGCCGAGCAGCATCGGGACGCCGATGAACGCAACGGCGCCGGGGGCCACCCACCTCGCAGCCCTCCGGATCGGCAGCGGCCGTTCGAGGAACCCCTGCACGCCGAGCGCCCCCAGGACCGGGACGATCAGGAGCCACAGGTACCGGAGCCGGCCCGGGTTGTGCAGGTAGATGTCGCCGAACGGCAGGTGGAGCACGAGGGCCCGGAACCATCCCGCCCCGACGAACAGGTCGAGCGTGAGCAGGTACGTCAGCACCGCGAGCGCGCCGAACGCCGCCGCCAGGTATCGCTTCCCGTACGTCCGCGCCGCCGCCGGGACGGCGAGCAGCACGGTCGCCCCGGCGAACGCGCCGGGCGCCGTGGCCACCGCCCACAGCCAGCCGGCCCACACCCCGCTCGGCACGAGCGGCTGGTCCTCGATCCCGGCCAGCCTCGCCACGGCCCCACCGACCGCCGCATATCCCCCCCGGAGGCTCGTCTTGGGGATCAGGGCGAACCGGGGGATGAAGACCGCGAGGTTCGCCAGCGGGAGGAACGCCAGGAACCCGATCCCGAGCAGCGCCGCCCGCTGCCAGGTTCGTTCCTTGGCCACCACGTCGCGGGCCCCCCGGGCGGCCAGGTACACGAACGTGGCCATCGTGCACATGGCGAGCCCGTGGCTCATGTGCGCCGTCGCGACCTGGCCCCAGGCGAGCGCGCCCATGCCGAGCCACAGCAGCCGCCGGGGAAGGGTCGAGGTCTGGAGGAATCCGCTGGCCGCGACCAGGACGTACGGCGTCCACGCCAACGTCCCCGCGAAGGGCAGCGAGATGGCCACCGTCGAGGCCCCGATCATCATCCCGTACGAGAGGCCGCCGACCGTGGCGGCCGTCCTGGCCAGGTGCTCCTTCCGCAGGAACCAGTACAGGCCGAGCCCGGCGATCAGCGGGTTCAGCACGATGAAGAACCGGAGCGCCGTGGCGCAGGACAGCGTCGAGAACAGGCCCGTGGGCAACAGGTAGAGCCAGCCCGACTGCGGGTCGCTCGCATAGGGCATGACGGCCATCTGGTACGGGTTCACCACGGGGATGTGGCCCGCGGCGACCGAGTTCCCCAGGAAGCAGAAGTGGGGCAGCCACATGCTCAGGATGTCGGGGTGGATGTTCGTCAGCCGCGGGGTGAGGAGGAACCCCCTCGTGGCGAACAGCACGCACACCCCGATGACGAGCGGCCCCGCGAACGGCGCCATCCGCCGCTCGAGGCGGTGCAGGGCGGTCTGCGGCTCGACGGGGTTGCTCCCGCCGTCGTCGCCGGCCCGGGCACCGGGCGCCGGGCCGCGGGACGGACGGGCCGGCAACCGGTCCCGAAGTATCGACATGCTGGCGTTGCGTCTCCTGGTTCGCTGCGGCCCGGACGCGATCCGGCCGAGGCCGCCTGGGGCCCCGACCTGCAGGTTCACCGCATGCCGCGGGGCCAGACCATCTTACGATCGTGTCTCGGGTAGGACGTGCGAGTCCAAGGTCCCTCGAGGTTTGATTGGGGCCCATCCCCAGGTTGACCGACTGAGCCACTCAGCGGGTGGACTC
>DATBHM010000084.1:0-6296 GCA_036557505.1 Actinomycetota bacterium
TCGCCGGAGATCCCGGCCGGGCAGTCGAAGTAGGCGATGCGCACGTCAGCGCGCCCTCGCCCGGAGGATCCGGTGCGCCACGAGGCCGGCGCCGAATCCGTTGTCGATGTTCACCACCGCGATGCCCGGCGCGCACGAGGACAGCATCCCCAGCAGGGCGGCGAGGCCCTCGAACGACGCGCCGTACCCGACGCTCGTTGGCACGGCCACCACCGGCCGGCTGGTGAGGCCGGCCACGACGGAGGGCAAGGCTCCCTCCATCCCGGCCACCACGACCACCACGTCGGCGGCCTCGATCCGGTCGCGGTGCTCGAGCAGCCGGTGCACGCCGGCCACGCCGACGTCGGACACCCGGTCGACGCCCGCCCCCAGCGCCCGCAGGGTCTCCGCCGCCTCCTCGGCCACGGGTGCGTCCGAGGTGCCGGCGCTGACCACGGCCGAACACCCGAGCTCCGGACCCGGTTCGGCCGAGCGGGCCACGATCAGCCGGGAGCGCGCGCCGTAGACCGCGGACGGCACCGCACGGCGCACCGCCGCGAACTGGTCCGGCGTCGCCCTGGTCGCGAACACGGCCCCGGTGGCCCGTCGGACCAGGGCCGCCGCGGCGTCGCGAACCTCGGCCGGTGTCTTCCCCGGTGCGTACACGGCCTCCGCCTGGCCGGTGCGGAGCTCCCGGTGGTGGTCGATCTTGGCGGACCCGATGTCCTCGAACGGCAGGTCCCGGAGATCCGTGAGCGCCTGCTGGACGGTGCGCTCGCCGTCGGCGACGCGTTGCAACAGGGAAGTGAGCGTTGCTTCGTCCACGGGGAGGCAGATTGTATACTTCGCCCGTTCGAGCAGGTCGCAGGCCCTTTCTGCGTTCGAATGACCATTCCACCCACGACGCTCTCGATCCTCGTCATCGTCGCGCTCGGCGTGGCGGCGCTGGCGCTGCTGATCGCGATCGCCTCGGCCGCGCGACGGAGGCCGAAGGCCCGGCCGAGCTCGCTCCCGATCCAGCTCGACGACGTGCTCCGGGGGATCCTCGAGGGGCACGCACGGGCCCTCCAGCGGCTGGAGGCGGCCGTTCGACAGCTGGCCAACGAGGACGTGGCGCTGGGCGAGCGCCTCACCGGGGCGGTGCAGCGCGTCGCCCTGATCCGGTACGACGCGTTCGAGGACGTGGGCGGCAGGCTGTCGTTCTCGTGCGCGCTGCTCGACGACCGGGGCGACGGCGTGGTCATGACGTCGATCAACGGCCGGCAGGACACCCGTGTCTACGCGAAGCCCGTCCACGCCGGGACGAGCGACCACAACCTGTCCGAGGAGGAAGTCGAGGCCATCCGCGAGGCCCTGGGGGCTCCCCAGGCGCCACGCCAGGCAGTGGAGGCTGGATGATGTGGAGGCGCGACGGAGATCAGGCGGTTCCGGAACGGACGGAGGGAGTTCGGCAGATGGCGCAGGAGGGTGAGGTCACGGTCGTCGGCCAGGGGGCCCGTCTGGAGGGCACGATCGTGTCCGCCGGGTCGCTCCGCATCGACGGGCAGGTCAAGGGCCAGGTGAACGCCGACGGCGACGTCATGCTCTCGCCGCAGAGCCAGGTCGAAGCCGACATCAACGCCGAGAACTGCGTCGTGGCCGGAAGGTTCAAGGGCAACATCGTGGTGAAGGGCCGGGCCGAGCTCGCCCGCGGCGGCCGCATCGACGGCAACATCACCTCCAAGACGCTGGTGGTGCAGGAGGGCGGCGTGTTCTGCGGGCAGTCCAGCATGGACGGCGGAACGGGCCAGCCGGCGTCCGCGCAGGCACCGGGCTCGGCCACGCACTCGACGGCGGGCGGAATCGGCGCCGACGGCAGGACCGACCCGGCCGCCAAGACCGCAGCTCCTTAGACGGCACCGGGCGTCGCGGGGCGCCGCGGCGGCCGGGTTCGACCTGCGATGCTGTAGCGCATGCTCGATCTGAAGGCGCTTCGGGAGGATCCGGATGCGTTCCGGGCCGGGCTCGCGCGGCGTGGCGCCGCCGACGCGCTCGACGCGGTGCTCGCGCTCGATGGGCGGGTGCGGGCGCTGAAGACGCAGGTCGAGGAGCTCCGCGCCGAGCAGAACCGGGCCAGCAAGGAGATCGGCCGGGCAGCCCCCGAGGAACGGCAGGCCAGGATCGACGCCGGCCAGGCCCTCGCGGCCAAGCTCAAGGAACACGAGCCCGAGCTCCAGCGGCTCCAGGACGAGCTCGACGGGGTGCTGCTCCGGATCCCGAACGTCCCCCACGACAGCGTGCCCGACGGCCGGGACGACGACGACAACGTGCTGGTCAAGGAGGTCGGGACGCCGACCGCGTTCGACTTCGAGCCGAAGGACCACCTCGACCTCGGGGGCCCGCTGCGGCTGCTCGACATGGAACGGGCCGCGCGGACCAGCGGCTCCCGGTTCGTCTACCTGATGGGCCCGGGGGTCTGGCTGGAGCTCGCGCTGGTCCGGTACGCGCTGGACGTGCTGGCGGGCAAGGGGTTCATCCCGATGATCCCGCCCGTGCTGGTCCGCGAGGAGGCGATGTACGGGACGGGGTTCCTCCCGACGGACGAGTCGCAGATCTACGCGACGCGCGACGACGACCTGTACCTGGTGGGGACGTCGGAGGTGCCGCTCGCATCGTTCCACCAGGACGAGATCCTGGAGGCCTCGTCGCTGCCGGTCCGGTACGCGGGGTTCTCGACCTGCTTCCGGCGCGAGGCGGGGACCTACGGCAAGGACACCCGCGGGATGTTCCGGGTCCACCAGTTCGACAAGGTGGAGATGTTCTCGTTCTGCGACCCCGATCGGTCGTGGGACGAGCACGAGTTCCTGGTCTCGGTGGAGGAGGAGCTCGTCACCGGGCTCGGCATCCCGTACCGGCTGATGAACGTGTGCACCGGCGAGCTCGGCGCGTCGGCCGCGAAGAAGATCGACCTCGAGGCATGGTTCCCCGGGCAGTCGAAGTACCGTGAGCTGACGTCCTGCTCGAACTGCACCGACTACCAGGCCCGGCGGCTCGGCGTCCGCGTGAAGGGCGAACGGGAGCACCGACCCGTCCACACGCTCAACGGCACGGCCTGCGCGGTCGGCCGGACCCTCATCGCCGTGCTGGAGAACCACCAGCTGGAGGACGGCTCGGTGGAGCTCCCCGAGGTGCTCCACAACTACCTGCCGCGGGGCCTCGAGACGCTCCGGCCTGCGCCCCGGGCTACGGGTTCGGCGTCGCCGGGCGGGTGAGCTGCGCGCCCGCCGCGACCGTTCGGTTCCGCCCCAACGCCTTGGCGCGATAGAGCGCCGCATCCGCGGCCGCGAGGAGATCGGAATGGGTCATGCCGTCCTCCGGGCAGGCGGCGACGCCGATGCTCACGGTGACGGTGATGCGGGTGCCGTCGGACTCGAACAGGGAGTCGGCGATCAGGGTGCGGATCTTCTCCGCGGCCACCACCGCCCCCGAGCGGTCGGTCTCGGGCAGCACCACGACGAACTCCTCCCCGCCGAACCTCGCCAGGACGTCGATATCGCCCCGGACCGAGCCATCGATCGTGTGCGCCACCTCGGTGAGGACGGCGTCACCGATCGAGTGACCGTGGCGGTCGTTGATCCGCTTGAACCGGTCGATGTCGATGACGAGCACGCCGAAGATGCTCTCGAACCGGGTGTGGCGCTTGACCTGCTCGCGGAACGCCCGTTCCAGGTACCGCCGGTTCCACACACCGGTCAGCGGGTCGATGAGCGTGAGCCGCTCCGCGGCGGCCAGGCGGCCGCGGGTCCGCTCCAGCTCGCCCCGGGAGCCGGTCAGCTCGGCCGAGACGGTCCGGAGCGTCGTGGCCACCTGGTACAGGTCGCGCCCGGCGGCCGGGTCGACGGCCGGCTGGACGTCCGGTTCACCGCGGGCGACCGCGGCCACCTCCTCGGCGATTCGGGTGATGGGACGCGTCAGCAGCCGGGCCAGCAGGAAGGCCAGCGCGACCAGCACGGCCAGCCCCAGGGCCGCGAACCCGACCCTCGGCCAATGGAGCCACGTCGCGAGCCCGGGCGAGACCGCATGGGTGAACATCACGAGCCCCGTTCCGTGTCCTCGCCCTCCGCACAGGCACACGACCCGGAGCTCGCCCTGGGAGACGGGGAGGCGCGACGAGGTCACCGGGGTCGTGGGCGTTCCGATCGGATGGCCGGCGACCACGAACGCCGACCCCACCCCGGCGAGGCCGGACAGCTGCGGGCGCCACACCCGGCCGCCGAGCACAGCGGACCCCGCCGACCCCCGGATGACGATCCGGCGCTCGGCGGCGATCTGCCGCAGCGCACCGGCGGCGATGGCCGAGGCGTCGTGCGGGACCCCGTCCGGGACGTCGACCGCGGCATCGGTGACGCGGCCCGACCGGAGCACGATCAGGTAGTCCAGATGGTCCGCCCGGCGGATCGCATCGAGGTCCCCGGGGGTGGACGCCCGGAAGGCCCGGAGCGCGTCGCCCGCCGGGATCGCTCGTGTCATGAGGAGCTGCTGCCGCTCGAGGGCTGCGCGGGCGGTGACGGCCGCGACCTGCAGCCGCCCGTCGGCGTCGTGCACCGCCAGCGTGCGGGCAGCGTGCTCTGCGGTAACGGCGCCGACGACCAACGGGGCGGCCACGATGCTCACGAAGAAGAGCGTCAGGCGCGCCCGAAAGGTCACGTTTCCTAGATCGGTCCGGATCTGCCCCCTCTGTAGAGCCGATTCGCTCAAGCGGGATGGCGATTGTGTCGAGACCAATGGTGAGGTCGATGAGCGAACGGTTCCGTGCACGATTCCTGGCCGGTGTGATCGGCATGCTCGTCGCGCTGGCCGTACTTGCCCTGCCTCATTCGAGCTCGCTCTTCCCGGCCTGGCTGGTCGGTCCCGCGACGCACGAGCGAACGGTCGGTTCCGCATCGCTCGGCCCCCCCAAGCCGCCCCACCCGACCCCGCCGCCCACGCCGCCGTCGCGCGGCCACCGGCCGCCTCCCCGTCACCACACGCCGCCGCCCCCGCCCACGACCGGGGGCGGGACCGGGACGTCGCCGACGACTCCCACCGGCCCGGGCACGCCCCCGGGGGGGACCACCCCTCCGACCAAGCCACCGGGTGGGAATGGCACGCCGCACCATCACCACCCCGGCCACCACCCGCCGGGCCATCACCACCCCGGCCATCACCACCCCGGCCATCACCACCCGGGCCACCACGAGCCCGGCGGGACGAAGCACCACGGCGAGCACCACAGCAGACAGGGCCACAGCCGGAAGCACCACAGCCGACAGGGCCACAGCACGACCCATCACAGCCGTGAGGGCAAGAGCACCGAGCACCACAGCAGGCAGGGCCACAGCACGACCCATCACAGCCGGCAGGGCAAGAGCACCGAGCACCACAGCCGGCAGGGCAAGAGCACCGAGCACCACAGCCGGCAGGGCAAGAGCACGAAGCACCACAGCCGGCAGGGCAAGAGCACGAAGCACCACAGCCGGCAGGGCGACGACACGAAGCACCACAGCCGGCAGGGCGACGACACGACGCACCACAGCCGTGCCGGCCACGACACGACCCACCACAGCCGCGAGGGCAAGAGCACGGAGCACCACAGCCGCGAGGGCCACGGGGGCGACCGGCAGGACGGTGGCGCGCCGCAGGAGCAGGGCCACGAAGGCGGCCACCACGAGACGCACGGCCACGACCGCGGTTCCTCGAGCCACCACGCACCGGGCCACGACCGCGGTCACAAGCACGGCCACTGAGCCGCCCCTCCGTCCCCTCCCTCAGACGCTGCGGCTCGCCTCTTTCATCCGATCCGGGGGATGAAGCCGCGCACCCCGGCACGTGGGGTGGTCCCAGCCGGGTTCGGAGACCGGACCCGCCGACGACGCGACTGCCGGAGACGTGACTCGATCGTGACGAAGCTGGACCTCGCCCGATTCCAGTTCGCGTCGACCAGCATCTACCACTTCCTGTTCGTGCCCCTGACCATGGGGCTGGCGTTCCTCGTGGCGCTGCTCCAGACCGCGTGGCACCGCAAGGGCGACGACGCCTACCTCCGGCTCACCCGGTTCTTCGGCACGCTGCTGGTCATCAACATCGCGATCGGCGTGGTCACCGGGCTGGTGCAGGAGTTCCAGTTCGGGATGGACTGGTCGGCGTACTCGCGGTTCGTCGGGGACGTGTTCGGGGCGCCGCTCGCGATGGAGGGGCTCGCCGCGTTCTTCCTGGAGTCGACGTTCCTCGGGCTGTGGATCTTCGGGTGGGGGCGGCTGTCGAAGCGCATCCACCTCGCCACGATCTGGGCGGTGGCG
>DATBHM010000085.1:0-13443 GCA_036557505.1 Actinomycetota bacterium
AGTCCGGTAGCTCGCTGGGCTCATAACCCAGAGGTCGTAGGTTCAAATCCTACCCCCGCGACGAACCGAATCAGCAGGTCACAGAGGGTGTCGGGCGACCGGCACCCCCTCTGCATCCGGGATGGTTCCCCACCATTCCCCCGCCTCCGTGGAGGGCAGCCCAGGAGCCCGGCGAGGTCCCGGAGGACTCATCCGAGTCATGGTGTGCGCTGGCGCAGGCGAGGCAGCGCGCGGGTCATGGGAGAATTCGCCAGGTGATCGTTCGACGACACCGGGCCGATGACTACGAGGCGGCTCGACGCATCTACGCCGCGGCGTTTGCGCCTCCGGAGAGCCCCGGGTCCGTCCCGCTGGAGGTTGGTATCTTCGATGCGCTGTGGGAGGCGGGCGACGCTCTTCCTGAGTTGTCGTTCACGGCGCTGAAAGAGATCGGAGCCGTCGGCCACGTCACGGCGAGCCGGGCGGCCGTCGCCACCGACCCCGTCGTTGCTGTGGGGCCGATCGGCGTCCTTCCGGAACACCAGGGACTCGGCATCGGGAGCGCCATGATGGATGCGCTGCTCACCGCCGCCGACGCGGCGGAGGTGCTGATGATCGTCCTGCTGGGCCCGCCGCGGTACTACCGCCGCTTCGGGTTCCGTGCGGCCCGGGAACTGGGCGTGATCCCTCCGGAGCCGAGATGGGGAGAGGCTTTTCAAGCTCGACCACTGACCGCGTACACCCCCGCCGTGGCGGGACGGTTCGAGTACGCGCCGGCGTTCCCGTCCTAGTCGCGGCGCTGGAAGACGAGCAGGCCGCTGGTCTCGTACTGGGGCCCGTCGGCGAGTGACGACAGCGCCTCCTCGATCCTGGCGAACCCCGCTTCGCTCTCGTCCGTGCTCAGGCGGTCGAAGCCCGAGATGGAACGCAGTTTGAGCCGCTCGTCATCCTCGGCCAGGTTCGCCGAGCGAAGCCATGTCACTTCAACATGGGCGACGAACGTCCACCCGGCACCCGTGAAGTCACCTCTCACCTCTTCCTCCGGCCGGAACTGCGCCAGGTCGGCACATTCGGAGACGATGCGGAACCACCGGGTGTCCGGCCACCTGTCGGAGAAGTTCGCCTGCACGAAGAGCGTGCCGCACGGCACGACGACCCGGAGCAACTCCCTCCAAGTTGGGCCCGGCCCAAAATGTAGGGACGCGCGGGTGAATCGCTCTCTCGGGGTGATGACGTTCCCCGCCGATCGGTTCACCGTGGCACGCGGAGCGCAACGGACCGGAGGGAGTGGCACATGTCCTTCGACGACATGCCGGCGGGAGGGGAGCGGGCCTGGCAGGCCGAGGGCTACCTCGTGGCCATCGTGTACGACGAGGAACCCAAGGCCGCCGAGCTGCTGAGCGTCATGCGCGACCTGCAGCAGACGGGTGACCTCGTGGTGACCGACGCGGTCGGGATCGCCTGCGACGAGGACGGGAAGGTCCGCATCGTGGAGACCGTGGACCGTCAGGCGAAGCACACGGCCGCCAAGGGGGCACTGTGGGGCGTCGTCATCGGAGCCGTGCTGGCGGTTCCGGTTGTCGGGCTGGCGGCCGGGGCGGGCGTGGGAGCGTTCGCAGCACGGCGGAGCGACGACGGCATCACGCGGGAGTTCCAGAAGCGGGTCGCCGAACGGTTGAAGCCGGGGACCTCCGCGGTCCTGGCGCTCGGGCGGGCGAACGACCGCGCCAAGGTCCTCGAGGCGGTCGGCCCGCTGGGCGGACACATCGTCCGCACGGACCTCCCCAACGACGTGTTGCAGGAGTTCGAGAAGGCCCTGAACCCCGAGCAGGCCTGACCGGCGAACGAGCGAAGCGGGCGCCCCGTGACCCCGGGATCGCCCGCTTCGGCGTTCTTCTGTGAGGAACCTGCTACATCACGGGGAAGGTCTCGTACACCTCCACGCTCGCTCCGCCGCCGAGGACCGGGCAGCCCTTCGCCAGGTCGACGGCCGCGTCGAGCGAGTCCGCCTCGATGATGGAGTACCCCGTCGCGGGCGGCGTGGTCGTGGTCGACGAGATGCTCCCGTCGCCCGAGATCGTCCGCGACTCGGGGGTGAACGGGTTCCCGCCGTCCTTGATCGCCCCGCCCAGCTGCCCGAACCACGAGGTCCAGGCGTCCATCACCTTGGCCTGCTCCTCCTCGGTCTCCGGCATCGAGCCGCCCCGGTAGACGAGCAAGAAGTCCGCCATCTCCGCCTCCTCCCGCGCGGGGTCTCGGTTCCCGCGCTTGCACCCAGACGACGAACGGCGACCGCCGCTCTCGACAGGTCCGGCGAACTTCCTCCCCGCGGGGCTCAGCTCGTGGACTCGCCGGCCGGTTCGTCCTCGCCGAGCATCGCGTACAGGCGCTTGCGAGCCTCGTTGAGGATCTCCGTGGCCCGGGCCACCTGGCTCGGGCTGCCCGTCTGCGCGACCTGCATGACGGCGGACACCAGGCCGAACCCCGACGTGCGCAGGTCCATCAGCGGACCGGCGTCGTCGCCGCCGAGCTCCCACGGCGCCGGCTGGTCCTCGCCGCGCTTGGCGACCTCGGCCGTGCCCTGGTCCGTCAGGTGGAACACCCGCCGTCCGTCGGCCTCCTCGCCCCGCACCAGGCCCTCGTCCTCGAGCTGTTGCAGGGTGGGGTAGACCGAGCCGGGGCTGGGCCGCCACACGCCACCCGAGCGGGACGAGAGCTCCTGGATGATCTGGTAGCCGTGCATGGGGGCCTCGTTCAGCAGCACGAGGATCGCCGAGCGGACGTCGCCCCTGCCCACCTTCGGACCGCGGCCGAAGAACCCGCCGCCCGGGCCGAAGCCGCCCGGACCCCAGGGTCCGCCGAACCCCCACCGTGCCCCGTGCCGGTGCCCGTGGTGCATGGCCACCGCCTCGCCGTGCCGGCGCCACCGCCAGCCGGGATGCCCCTCGAAGTGCACTCGTTCGTCCATCTCGTTCCTCCTTCGTCGCCTCTTGGCGACCGCTCTCGAAGGATCACGATATATCGTGAGTGCTCGATTCGTCAATCCGATATGCGTGCAGGTGAGAGTCGGGGGGCGATCAGGGGCCGGGCGTCTGCTTCCGGGGCGGCCGGGGGCCGGTGAACCCCTCCCAGGGGTCGTAGTCGACCTCGAGGGCCTCCTGTCCGGGGCGGTCGGTCTCCGGGACGTGCTCCAGGTTCACCCTGATTCGCCACCAGACCGTGTGGCGGCCGCGCATCATGTCGACGAGCACGTCCGTCGGCTGCAGCAGCGCCGCGGCCTCGGGGTGCTTCGCCTTCCACCGTTCGAGACCCTCGAGCGCCTCGGGCTGCTTCTCGGCCCTCGCGATCTCGATGAGCGGCTTCGTGGTGCGGCGGCGGCCGGTCGGACCGGCCGACTTGCCGGGCGCCGGCGGCGGCACGACGCCCTCCGGGGGAGGGGCGTCCTCGCCGCCGGCCTTGCGCTTCGACGGCTGGACCCGTCGCGGCTCGCCCTCGGCCTTGGCGTACTGGGGCGGCCAGGGCGCGTCGCCGAACCCGGCCTCCTCGTGCTGCTCCGAGAGCTCCAGGAGCCCGTCGAGCGAGCCCACCGCCTCGTCGATCCCCTCGGACGGGTCGCCGGCATCGGCCCAGCGCGCGGCCATCGTCGCCAGGGTGAAGGCCGCCGGGTCGCACCCCGGCACCTCGTCCCACCGGAGCGGCGCCGACACGCGGGCGTCGGGCGTGGGGCGGACCGAGTACTGCGATGCCACCGTTCGGTCCTTCGCGTTCTGGTTGTAGTCGAGGAACACTCCGTGGCGTTCCTCCTTCCACCACTTGCTGGTCGCGAGGTCGGGGACGCGGCGTTCGACCTCCCGCGCCAGCGCCAGCGCCGCCCGCCGGACCTCGGGAAACGTCCATCCCCGCTCGACCCGTGCGTACACGTGGAACCCCTTGGAGCCGGACGTCTTCGGCCACCCGGTGAGGCCGAAGTCGTCCATGACCTCGCGCACGCGGAGGGCGACGTCGACGATCTGCGGCCACTCGATCCCCGGCATGGGGTCGAGGTCGACGCGGAGCTCGTCGGGGTGGTCGAGGTCGTCCGCGCGCACCGGATGCGGGTTGAGGTCGATGCACCCCAGGTTGACCACCCACGCGAGCTGGGCGGTGTTCGACACGACGACCTCGCTCGCGGTCCGGCCCGAGGGGAACGCCAGCTCGACGGTCTCGATCCACGGAGGCCGCGACTCGGGCGCGCGCTTCTGGAAGAAGAACTCCCCCTCGGCGCCGTTCACGTAGCGCTTCATGGCCATCGGCCGGTCCCGGACACCGCGCAGCGCGCCGCCGGCGACGGCGAGGTAGTACTCGACCAGCTGGAGCTTGGTGATCCCGGCCTGCGGGAAGAACACCTTGTCGGGATTCGAGACCTTCACCAGGGTCCCGTCGAGATCGAGGAACTCCTCCTTCCGCGCCATCCCGGACACCCTACCGGCGGGCCGGTGATCCGATCCGGCGAGGGAACCGTTGCCGGACGGACCTTCGGCGTGGGCGCTCCGATAGGATCGTCGGTCGGAGCGGAACGCAGCAGGGGAGGCGCACGCACATGGACGACCTGCCGGACGACGTCGAGGCGCTCAGGCGGGTTCGGTTCTTCGAGGACCTCACGCCGGAGGACCTCGACCGTATCGCTGGGATCGGGGACCGCCGGTCGTTCGCCGAGGGCGAGCACATCGTCAGCAGGGACGACGACACCGGCGGGCTCTACATCCTGCTCTCGGGCACCGCCACGGTGGAGGCGGGGGGCGCGACCCACACCCTGCACGCCGGCGACTTCACCGGCGAGATGGGGCTCCTGGCGAAGAAGCCCCGCTCGGCCACCGTCGTGGCCGCCGAGCCCGTCGAGGCCATGGTCATCGAGACCATGTACTTCAAGCCCTTCCTCATCAAGAACCCCAGCGTGACCGTCCACCTCCTGGAGGTCGTGGCCGAACGCCTTCGCGAGGTCCAGGACCGGGTGGAGCGCGACTCGTGAGCGAGGCCTCCGCCGAGCCCGCCTACACGGCGACCGAGATGATGATCGTGGCCTCGGCCCGGCTGCTCGAGGGGCAGCGCGTCTGCTTCGTTGGCGTTGGGCCGCCGAACATCGCTTGCAACCTCGCCAAGCGAACCGTCTCCCCCGGCATCCAGTTGGTGTACGAGGCCGGGGTGTACGGAGCGGAGCCCGCCCGCCTCCCGCTGTCGATCGGCGACCCCACGCTCGCCACCGGGGCGGTCGCCATCACGAGCATGGCCGAGCTGTTCGGGTTCTACCTCCAGCGGGGCCTGGTGGACGTCGGATTCCTCGGGGCCTCGCAGATCGACCGGTTCGGGAACATCAACACGACCGTGATCGGCGACTACGCCAGCCCCAAGGTGCGGCTGCCCGGCTCAGGGGGCGCGTGCGAGATCGCCATCAACGCGCGGCAGGTGTTCGTGATCATGCCGCAGTCCACGCGGTCGTTCGTGCAGCGGATCGACTTCACGACCAGCCCGGGATTCGTCGACGGGCGCCGGCCGTCCTCGTGGCCGGGCTCGGGGCCCTCGGCGGTCGTGACCGGGCTCGGCACCTATCGGTTCGACCACGGCGAGATGGTGCTCGCGACCACCCATCCGGGAGTGACGGTCGACCGGGCCCGCGAACAGACCTCGTGGGATCTCCGCGTGGCGGACGACGTGGCGGAGACGCCGGCCCCGACGGACGAGGAGCTGCGGCTGATCCGGGAGGACCTCGACCCGGACGGCGCCTACACGCGGTAGACGCCGAACCGGGTCGAAATCGTCCGTCACCCGCCGGGGCGAGTCGGCTCAGGCGCGGCTCAGTAGCGGCGCGTTCCCCAGAACCGGCCCCGGCCGATGAGCGCGAACAGCCCGATGATGGCCAGGACCACGATCACGATCGTCAGCAGCATGGAGACTCCCTTCCGTGGGTTCCGTTTCGTGGAATACCCGGGTCTCCCGGCCGGAAACGGTTTGGCGAGTCGACGTGCCGGGAACGGGCCCGCCTGGACGACAACCCCCCTTGCGGGGTCGGCTAGAATCGCGCGACCGGCCGGCGGGGGGCCGTCCGAACCGCAGCGGAGGAGGTCAGGTGGGCACTCGGGAGATCAGCCAGCAGCTCGGGAAGGTTCCCCTGTTCTCCGGGCTGTCCAACCGCGAGCTCGACGCCATCGTCCGCGCGGGCAAGGAGGTCGAGCACCGGGAGGGACACGTGATCGCCCGCGAGGGTGATCGAGGGATCGGGTTCTTCCTCGTCCTCGACGGCGAGGCCAGGGTGAGCCGCGGCGGGAAAGGCCTGGCGAAGCTGAAGTCGGGCGACTTCTTCGGCGAGATCTCGCTGCTCGACCGGGGGCCGCGGACGGCCACGGTCACCGCCTCCTCCCGGATCCGGCTGCTCGGCGTCACCGCGTGGGTGTTCCGCGGTCTCCTGATGGAGTACCCGTCGATCGCGATGAAGCTCCTCGAGGTGGTCGCGGCGCGGCTGCGCCAGGTCACCAAGGCCCAGGCTCCGACGTAGCCCTCGAGTCAATCCCCTCCGTCGCCGCCCTGATCGTCCCCCTTGCCGGGGCCAGGGCCGTGGTCGTGGCCCGGCTTGGGCCCCGGGCCGGGCCCGGGAGGACCCCCCGGCGCGGGCGGTCCAGGCGGTCCTGAGGTCGGTGCGCCCGACTGCATCGCCGCGGCCAGCCGGTCGAACGCCGCCCCGATGGCGACGGCGGCCTGCGGCGTCGCGTCGTCGTGGTCGACGGCCTTGGCCAGGTGGTCCTTGGCCGAGGCGATCTCGTGGAGGGCGTGTTCGAGGTCGCCGTCCTGCCGGTACCGGTGCACGGCATCGTCCAGGGAACGCCCCAGATCCGCGGCGACGTGGTCGTCGATCGAGCGCGAGTCGAGTGCGGTGCTGATGGTGGACGCGACCGCAGCGGCGGCCGCGTCCACGGACGATGGGGGGGTCGCCGGCGGGGCGCTCGTGCCCGGTGCGCCCGTGGAGGGGGTGCTCGGCGGCGGCGCGGCGGAGGCCCGGTGGCTGGGCGCGCCCGAATGCTTTGTGTGCGTCCCCGGCGCCTTCGGGCGCGGGGGACCGTTGAGGACGGCCGCCGCGAGGACCGCCAGCACCGCGGCGACGATGACGACGGCCACGACCGGCGCCGCCCACCGGCGGCGCCGCCGCGGCGCGGCGTGGGTCGCCCGGCGGACCGGCGGCGGGGCCTCGGTTCGCTCGGGCAGGACGGCCGTCGCGACGTCGTCGGCGAGCGGCGCGGTGGGGGGTCCCGCCACCGCGGCCCCGCGCAGCGCGGCGGCCATCTCCCCGGCGCCCCGGTACCGGTCGCCGGGGTCCTTCGCCAGGGCCCGCAAGGTGACGGCCTCGAGCTCGGCTGGGATGCCTGTGCGCACCGCGGAGGGGGCCTCGGGAGGCTCGAGCACGTGCTTGGACGCGACGGCCAGCGCGGAGTCGGCCCGGAACGGCACGCGGCCCACGAGCATCTCGTACAGGACCACGCCGAGCGCGTACACGTCCGCCCGTGCGTCCACGCGCCTGCCCTGGGCCTGTTCCGGCGCCAGGTACGCCGCGGTGCCGAACACCGTGGAGGCGTGCGTGATGGTGTTGGCCGTGGCCAGCCGGGCGATGCCGAAATCCATCACCTTGACCCGGCCGGGCGGCGTGATCATCACGTTGGCGGGCTTCACGTCCCGGTGCACCAGCCCGCCGGCATGGGCGAACGACAGCCCTTCGGCGATGCCCTCGGCGATCGCCGCCGCGCGCTCGGGATCGAGCGGGCCCTCGTCGCCGAGCACCTCCGCCAGCGAACGGCCGTCCACGAGCTCCATGACGATGAAGTGGAGGTCGCCGTCCGACCCGGTGTCGAACACCGCCACCACGTTGGGGTGGTTGAGCCGGGCGGCGGCGCGCGCCTCCCGCCGGAACCGCTCCACGAACGACGGATCGGAGGCGTAGTCCGGGTTGAGCACCTTGACCGCGACCGTGCGCCCGAGCACGGTGTCCGTGGCCCGATAGACGTGGGCCATGCCGCCGCGGCCGATCTCCCGGTCGATTCGGTACCGCCCCGCCAGGGCGATGTCCCGGGTGAGCATCCGGACATTCCTACCCACACAGGGGGCGTCCGCCAACCTCCCCGTCGCGCCGATGTGGTCGGTGCGCTACGCGGGTAGCCTGCGCACGCGATGGAGTTCGGGATCGTGATCGGCGGGGAGCTCGCCGGGCTCCCCGAGCTGGCCCGCCGGGCCGAGGACGCCGGGTTCGAGAGCGTGTGGGTCGCCGAGACGGCCCGGACGGCGTACGTCCAGGCGACGCTCGCGGTGGCGGCGACCTCGACGATCACCGTGGGGACCGCCGTCGCGCTGGCGTTCCCGCGGAGCCCGGCCGTCACGGCGATGACCGCCCGTGACCTCGCCGAGCTCTCCGGGGGGCGGTTCGTGCTCGGCCTCGGGCCCCAGGTGAAACGGGTGAACGAGGAACGGTTCGCCGTCGCGTTCGAGCACCCCGCCCCGAAGATGGCCGAGTACGTGGATGCCGTCCGGGCCGTGCTCGGTTCGTTCGGCGGCCGGCCGCCGTCGCACCGGGGCCGGTTCTACTCCATCACCATGGCCCCGTTCCCCGGCGCCGGGCCGGCGCCCGGCCGGATCCCCGTCTATCTGGCCGCCGTCAACCCGAGGATGGCCGAGGCCGCGGGCCGGGTGGCCGACGGGATCTCCGGCCACCCCATGACCAGCCCGAGGTACATCGTCGAGGTGATCCGCCCGGCGATCGAACGGGGCGCGGCATCGGTCGGCCGCGACCCGTCGGAGGTGAACCTGACGACCAACCTGGTGGTCCAGGTCGATCCGGACGGCGACCTCGCCCGACGGGAGGCGGCGCTGCAGCTGGGGTTCTACGCGACCACCCGGACATACGCACCCGTGCTGGCCATGCACGGGCTCGAGGGCCTCGTGGGCACGCTCCGCAAGGCGTACGTCAAGGGCGACACGGCGGCCATGGCCGACATCGCCATGCCGCTCGTGGAGCACCTGGCGGTGGCGGGCACGCCCGAGGAGGCCCGCGAGGGGATTCGCGCGTTCGAGGGCGTCGTCGACCGCGTGATCCTGGGGAACGCCTGGGTGGGGCCGGATCCCGCCCGGCTCCGGTCGACGTACGAGCTGTTGCTCGAGACGTTCGCCCCGGCGCGCGGCTAGACGGGGTTCCGGCCCGCCGTTCGTACACTGCAAGGCGGCGATGGGCGTCGATCCGCTCCACCTCCGTCAGGTGCTCTCCCGGTACCCGACCGGGGTGACCGTCGTGGGCACACGTCACGTGCCGGATGGGGTCTGCGGGCTCACGGTCAACGCGTTCACCTCGGTCTCGCTCGAGCCACCGATGGTGCTCGTGTGCGTCGACCGGTCGTCGAACACCCACGGCTGCATCGAGGCGGCCGGCGAGTTCTCCGTGAACGTGCTTTCGGCCGCACAGTCCGACCTGGCCGTTCGGTTCGCGCAGAAGCGCGACGACAAGTTCGACCGCGTCCCGTTCCGGGAGGGGGGTGACGGGCTCCCGCTGATCGACGGGGCGTCGGCATGGGTGGAGGCGCGGATCGAGGCGGCGTTCGACGGCGGGGACCACACGATCTTCCTCGCCCACGTCCTCCGGGCCGAACACGGCGACGAGCCGCCGCTCGTGTTCCATCGCGGCTCGTACGCGCGCGTCGACGGCGCGGCGGCCGAGGCGCCCGTCCGGGATCGGTGAGCCCGTGCCCGTGCTGACGCGGCCGGACGGTTGCCGGCTGTACTACGAGACGCACGGGCCGCGGGTCGGCCAGCCGATCCTGCTGCTCGAGGGCCTCGGGGGCGACATCCCCGGCTGGCGGCGGAATATCCCCGTGCTGGCGCAGGAGCTGTTCGTGGTGGCCTTCGACCTCCGGGGGAACGGGAGATCGGACGCCCCCGATACGCCCGTGACGATGGCGACGTTCGTGGAGGACGCCGTGGCCGTGCTGCGCCTCGTCGGCGTGGAGTCGGCGCACGCGTACGGACAGTCGTTCGGCGGGATGATCGCGATGGAGCTGGCGCTCACCCATCCCGAGCGGGTTCGGTCGCTGATCCTCGCGGCGACGACCCCGGGCCCGGCGCACGCGGTTGCGGTGCGGTCGAAGGTGCCGAAGGACACGCCGTGGGTGGCCCTGTATGCGCCGGGGTTCCCGGAGGCGAACCCCGCCCACGTGGCCGATGACCTCGCGGTGGGGGCGCAGCGGCCCCAGTCGCGGCACGGCCGGCGACGGCAGTGGGAAGCCATGCAGGCGTTCGACGCCTACGATCGGCTGCCCTCGATCGACGTGCCGGTGCTGGTCCTGCACGGCACCGCGGACCGCATGGTGAGCGTGGACAACGCCCGCATCCTCGCCGACCGGATCCCGGGGGCCGAATTGCACCTGATCGAGGGCGCGGGGCACCTGTACCACTCCGAGCGGGCCGCCGAAGCGGACGCGACGGTGCGCGACTTCGTGCGGCGGCACGCCCGTGGCTGAGTCAGCGGCGGAGGCCGACGCCCGTCGCCTGGCCGCCGAGCGCGCGGTACGACGTGCCGCGCGGGACTACGGCACCGCCGATGCGCTCCGGGACCGGATCCGGGAGCTCGGGTTCGAGGTGGTCGACACGGCCGGGGGGTTCCAGCTCCGGCCCATCGCACGCTCCCCCGAGTTCAGTGTCCAGTGGGTGGTCGAGGGGTGGCCGGGGGACGTGGCGAGGGGGATCGCGGCGTTCGACCGTCATCACGACGGGGTCGCGCTCGAGCACGTCGTGGTCGACGCCGTCGGCGTAGCCGAACCTCCGTGGCCCGGCACGGCGAACGTGGTCCGGGTCGACCCCGGCGCCGGGTGGGGCGCCGCCCGGAGCGCCGGCCTCGCATCGACCGACGCGCGGGCCGTGGTCGTGGTGGACGGCTCGATCGAACCGGAGGGCGACGTCCTCACCCCGCTCGCCCGCGCGCTGGACGACCCGGACGTCGGCGTCGCGGGTCCGTTCGGCGTCGTGACCGACGACCTGCGGGAGTTCCGGGCCTCGGACGGTCCCGATGTCGACGCGATCGAGGGGTACTGCATGGCGTTCCGCCGCGACGTCCTCGTGGGGGCGGGTGGGTTCGACCCGGGGTTCCGGTTCTATCGGGCGGCGGACATCGAGCTGTCCTTCCGCATCCGCGACCGGGGACTCCGTGCCGTGGTCGTGCCGATCCCCGTCCGCCGCCACGAGCACCGCATGTGGTCGTCGACCCCCGAGGCGGAACGCGACCGGCTGTCGAGGCGGAACCTCTACCGGTTCCTGGATCGGTACCGCGACCGGTACGACCTCTGCGTCGCGCGACGAGGCGGCGGGACCGGGTGAACGCGGACCGGGGTGCGGCGCGCCGGCTACTCGGGCGGCGAGGCGGTGATCGCGGGCCCGGTGATCTCGTCGGTGACCGCGTGGCCGTTGGGCGAGACGCTGCTCGGGTCGGGGATCGGGCGGGTCCGGCTGACGTAGGCCTCGAGGTCGATCCCCTCGATGACCTCCTGGGCCATGAGGAGCTTCGACAGCCGGTCCAGCATCTCGCGGCGCTCCTCGAGGATCTCGGTGGCCCGCCGGTGGGCCTCGGCGACCAGCCGCGTGACCTCCTTGTCGATGGCGTCCGCCATCGTGCCCGCGTACTTCGGCCCCTCCGATGGGAACATCATGCCCTCCCGCATCCCATCCGCGCCGTACGCGAGCGGGCCGATCTTGTCGCTCATGCCGTATTCGACGACCATGGCCCGGGCGATGTCCGTGGCCCGCTTGAGGTCGTCCGCCGCGCCGGTGGAGATCTGCTTGAACGCGATCTCCTCCGCGGTCCTTCCGCCGAGGAGGATGGCCAGCCGGTCCGCCAGCTCGGGCTCGGTGAGCAGATAGCGGTCCTCGAGCGGGCGCTGCATGGTCATGCCGAGCGCCGCGGCGCCCCGCGGGATGATCGACACGCGGTGCACGGGGTCGGCCGTCGGCACGGTCAGCGCCACCAGCGCGTGGCCCATCTCGTGCACGGCCACGATCTCGCGCTCGCGTTCGCCGATGACGCGGCTCTTGCGCTCGAGCCCGGCCACCACCCGGTCGATGGCCTCCTCGAGCTCCACCATCTCGACGCAGTTCTTCTCGCGGCGGGCGGCGAGCAGCGCGGCCTCGTTGACCACGTTCGCCAGGTCGGCGCCCGTGAATCCGGGAGTCCTCGACGCGATGACCTGCATGTCGACGCCGGGGCAGAGCGCCACGCCACGGGCGTGCACCTTGAGGATCTCCATGCGGCCCCGGAGGTCGGGCCGGTCCACGACGACCTGCCGGTCGAACCGGCCAGGCCGGACCAGCGCCGGGTCGAGCACGTCGTGCCGGTTGGTCGCGGCCATGATGATCACGCCGCGCGAGGAGTCGAACCCGTCCATCTCCACCAGCAGCTGGTTCAGCGTCTGCTCGCGCTCGTCGTGGGAGCCGAGGGAGCCGCCCAAGCCGCCCATCCGGCCCTTGCCGATCGTGTCGATCTCGTCGAGGAACACCAGCGCGGGGGCCTTCTCCTTGGCCTGCTGGAACAGCTCGCGGACACGGGCCGCGCCGAGGCCGACGAACATCTCCACGAACTCCGAGCCCGACATGAAGAAGAACGGCACATTGGCCTCGCCGGCGACCGCCCTGGCGAGCAGCGTCTTGCCGCACCCCGGCGGGCCGAGCAGGAGCACGCCCTTGGGCAGCCGGCCCCCCAGCCGCTGGTACTTCTTGGGGTTCTTCAGGAAGTCGACGACCTCACGGAGCTCCTCCACCGGCTCGTCGACGCCGGCCACGTCGGAGAAGGTGGTCTTCATCTCCTTGCGGTCGTAGATCCGGACCTTGTTCTTCCCGAGGTTGAGGGCGTTGGCGCCCGCGGCGCCCATCCGCCGGAACAGGAAGAAGTAGATGGCCCCGAACAGCACCAGCATCAGCACCAACTGCGTGACGAACCCGACCCAGCCGCTCGGGGGCTTCTGCTCGTATTCGACCTTGCTCTTGTTGAGCAGTGGGAAGATCGACTGGTCGGAGTCGAGCCGGGAGGCCGTCACCTGCGAGGTGTTTCCGTCGGAGCGATGGACGGTTCCGGTGATCGAGGAGTCCGTCACGACCACGTTGCTGATCGTGCCCGGGCCCTTCTCGATGTAGCCGAGCATCTGCGTGTAGGTGACGCTCTGGGCCGGGGAGCTGACGCTCTGGAACAGCACCCACCCCACGACCACGAGCACGACGACCCAGATGAGCATGCGGGTCCGGCGTTGGCGATCCTGCGGCGAGCCGCCGCCACCGCCGCCCAGGTCGAATCCGGGGAGTCCGCCCCTGCGTCCGCCCCGATTCTTGTTGTCGTCCGCCATGGAGAACCCATCTTCCCACAGCGTTTCGTGAACACACCCCCCATCCGCGCGCCCGCGCCGTTCGAATTTGTTGTGA
>DATBHM010000086.1:0-7577 GCA_036557505.1 Actinomycetota bacterium
TCGGCGACCTCAACGACTTCTCGTGGTCCAACCCGCTGCAGGCGCTCGTGAGCGGCGGTGTGCTGCAGGACCTCGTCCTGACGCTGCCGGAGGATCAGCAGTACAGCTACGTGTTCGAAGGGAACACCCAGGAGCTCGACCACCTGCTGGCCTCGCCGGCGATGGCCGGGCAGATGGCCCTGTACGACCCGGTCCACATCAACGCGGAGTTCGCGCCGCAGGTGTCCGACCACGACCCCCTGGTGGCCCTGTTCGCCATGACGCCTCCGAAGCGCTGCACGACGAGCGGCGGGAACGGCGCCCAGACGATCGCGGGGACGCCCGGCCCCGACCACATCTGCGGCGGGAACGGGAACGACACCATCGACGGGATGGGTGGCAACGACATCATCGAGGGCGGGAACGGCAACGACAGGATCGCGGGCGGCTCCGGGGAGGACCATCTGATCGGCGCGAACGGCGACGACAGCATCACCGGGGGTCCCGGAAACGACCAGCTGGACGGCGGGAACGGGGACGACACGCTGGGCTCGTCCGACGGCGTCCAGGGCAACGACGCCACCGACGGCGGCAACGGGCAGGATGCCTGTTCGGGAGACCCCGGGGACGTCACGCAGCGCTGCCCGTAGCGGCCGGCGGGCATGGTGCTCTGGTTCCTCGGAGCGCCGTCCCTACCGGACGCAACCGCCGGTGGACATGCGGGCCGTGCTGGCGACACCCTTGCGGACGTCGGGCGCGATCTCGGTCGAGGTGATCGCATACCCCACGTCGGGATCGGTCGTCGACGCCGCGAACACCAGCCCCGCGACCTTGCCCCCCACGAGGACGAACGGCCCCCCGGAGTTGCCCGGACGGACGACGGCCTGGAGCTCGTAGATGTCCCGGACGACGGTTCCGTTGCCGTAGATGTCGCGCCCCGCGGCGTGCAGCACCCGCCGGTTGGCCGCCTTCACGCCCTTGAGGTCGCCGCCGCCCGGATACCCCGCGACCGCACCTCGCGCGTCGCGTCCCACCTCGGCCCGGTCGAGCGGCAGCGGCTCCGGGGTGCCATGCGCGATGCGGAGCACCGCGACGTCGAGACGTGGGTCGAACAGCACCACGGTGGCCGGGCTGCTCTCGCCGTTCTGGGCCTGCACCTGCGGCGAGCGCACCCCGGCGACCACGTGCGCGTTGGTGACCACGTAGCCGTTCGCCACCACGAACGAGCTTCCCTCCTGGATGCGGCCGCACGCCTGGCCCACCACCTTCAGCGTCGACCCGGCCGCCGACTGGAAGGCCGCGTCGGCCTGGGCGTTGGTCGGTGGCTTCACCGGGCCGCCCGGCGCCGGCGGGAGCCCGGCGAACACCTGGGGGAACCCGACGTCGTTCAGGAACTGACGGACCTGCCCGAGGACGGCCGGCGGCTCGGGCAGCGTCCTGTCGAGCGTCCGGACGATGGCAGAGTTCCGGATCTCCCGGGAGAGGGGTGGCCACGGCCCGCTCGCCAGGTTCAGCGCGATGAACCACGTCGCCAGCAGGAGCGCGACGACGGCGACCACCGAACCGCCGGCGGCGTCGACGCCGGCCAGGCGCGACCGCCGCGTGGCCACCCGGAGGCGCGCGCCGATCATCCAGCCGACGACGTCGCCGAACGCCGCGAACGCCAGGAACGTGACGAGCGCCACGATCGACTGCGTGGTGGGATCGGTGAACAGCGCAGCGACGCGCGGCGCCACGAGGGCGCCGATCAGCAGGCCGATCAGCATCCCGCCGAACGTGAGGACCTGCAGGACGGCGCCCCGGCGGTACCCGCTGAACACCGCGAGCCCCAGCAGGACGATGAGCGCGACGTCGAGGAGGTCCACGGCATCCATCGTTGCACGCCACCGGACCGATCAAACCCGATGATGGGTCTCGACACGCCTGTTGGATAGGGACCCGTCCGGCCGGGTAGGACCGGAGGATGGCCCAGCACAACGCCGTCCGGTCCCGCTCCGCGCCGGTGGCGGTCCGGCGCGGAGCCGGCCGGAGCCGGCGGCCGGCCGGGGTCCGCCCCATGGTCACCGTGTGGCTGGCGTGGTTGGTCCTCATGACCGGGGTGAACCTGGCCACACCGCTGTACGCCGTCTACGCGGACCGTTTCCGGTTCTCGAGCCTCGTGCTCACGCTGGTGTTCGCGGCCTACGCGCTGACCCTCGTCATCTCGCTGATGCTGTTCGGGCGGCTGTCCGACCGGTTCGGCCGGCGGGTGGTCGGGTTCGCGGGGCTGCTGGTGGCGTGCGGGGGGCTGGCGCTGTTCGCCGCAGCGAGCTCAATCGTCTGGCTGTTCGCCGCGCGGGCCGTCCAGGGCCTCGCGGTGGGCATGGTCAGCGGTGCGGCGACGGCGGCGCTCGTGGAGCTCGATCCGGCCGGGGAGGCCCGCCGTCCCGCCCTGCTGGCGGGGCTGGCGCAGGCCGCGGGAAGCGGAGCCGGCCCGCTGGTCGCGGGGATGCTGGCCCAGTGGGCCCCGGCGCCGCTCCGGCTGTCGTTCCTCGTGCTGCTCGGCGCCACGGTCGTGGCGGCCGCGTTCGTGTTGACGCTCCCGCGCGGCGGGGGCGGGGGCGAGCCTTGGCGGATCCAGCTGCCGAGAGTGCCCGGCGAGATTCTCGGGGACTTCCTCCGGGTCGGGCTGACCGCCGGCATCGTGTGGGCCGCGCTGGCGCTCTGCCTGTCGATCGTCCCGTCCTACTCGGCCCAGCTGCTCCGGACGGACGACCTCGCCCTGCTCGGCGCCATGGCCGCGCTGGCGCTCGCCGCCTCCTGCGTTGCGCAGGTCGTGTCTCGACGGTTCCACGGCCGGCCGCAGCCGGCGCAGGCCCGCGGCCTGGTGGTCCTCGCCGCCGGGCTGGCCGCGCTGGTCCTCGCCGCGCCGCTGCACTCGCTGCCGCTGCTCCTGGTCTCGGCGCTCGCTATCGGGGTCGGCCACGGGCTGAGCTTCCTCGACGCGCAGGCCGAGCTGAACGACATGGCCCCGTCGAAGCGCCGGGGCGAGATCACGGCGGCGTTCATCGTCTGCATCTACGTGCTCGTGGGCGGGTCGGTCGTCGCCTCCGGGCTGCTCGGGCTCCGGCTGTCGCTCCAGGCCTCCGTCGGGACGGTCGCGGTGGTCCTCGCGGCCGCCGCCCTGGTCACCGCGGTCTGGCAGGCACGCTCGGGCCGGCGCGTCCGAGGTCACCGTCGGGCGTGAGCCCGGGTCACCGCACCCACATCTGGTCCACCAACGGCCCCCACTGCGGGCTCACCAGGAAGTTCCCGAGCCGGCCGGACACGAGGTTCGCCCAGTTCCGGTCGACCAGCGGAACCCAGGGCGCCCTGACGACGATGTCGTGCTCGATCGAGGACCACTGCCGACGCGCCGCCGCGGGATCGGAGACCTGCAGCCGGGACGCCCGGTCCATCCGGAGGTCGAGGGCCCGGTCGCAGAATCCGCTCTCGTTCGACGGAGCGTCGCACCGGGCGATCGCCCCGATGAACCCCTCCTCCGACGGGAAGTCCGTCGTCCACCCCGTGAACGCGACCTGGGCCTTCCGGGGGTGCCCGAACAGCGCCCGTCCGTAGGCGGCGTCGTCCACGGAATGGACGGATGCCCGGTACCTGAGTCGTTCCAGCACGTCCCGGACGTAGCCGGCGACCTGGGGGAAGTAGTCGGGCGCCGCCCACACCGTCACCTTGGTGCCGGCCGTGCCGGACTCGGCGACGAGCGAGCGGGCCGTGGCCATGTCCGGCGCCGTCCACCGGTCGCCGGGGCCCTCGGAGAACGGGCAGAACGGCAGGTATCCCGGGAAGTTCGGCGGAAGGATCTGGCAGGACACGCGGGTCTGGGGGCCCACCAGGCGTTGCACTTGGTTCCGGTCGATGGCGAAGTTCAGCGCCCGGCGGACCCGCACGTCGTCGAACGGGGGCGAGCGGGTGTCGAAGCTCAGGAAGAACGTCGCGGCGCTCGGCGTCAGGTAGAGCCGCCGGGCGTCGTCCCGGGCCAGTTCGGCGATGCGATCGGACGACGGCAGCGTGAAGAGCAGGTCCGCTCGGCCGTGGGTCACCTCGTCGGCCATCCGGTCCGGATCCGAACCCAGCCGCCAGACGATTCGATCGGCGAACCCGTCGGGGCGGGCGGCCGGCGACCAGGAACGGAACCGGGGATTCCGTCCGAACTCGACCCGGTCGCCGGGGACGATCCGGGTGACCAGATACGGTCCCGTGGCCGGCACGGAGCCTTCGGGAACGCCGCCGAGGTCCTCGGGGACCGGGTCCGCGAACGGAAGGGCCAGTTCGTAGGGGAACTCCGGATCCGCCGTGGTGAGCCGGAACGTCACGGTCCGCGATCCGTCGTCGGCGACGATCCCGTTGGAAAGGTCGCACGCCCTCCCCGGCGTGCACGCCTCGGCTCCGACGATGCGCGAGTAGTAAGCGGCCCCACCGGACGGCGCGCCGGTCGCATCACGCGCGGCGAGGACCCGCTCGATGGCTCTGCGGAAGTCCTCGGGCCGAACCTGCCGCCCGGTGGAATACCGGATGTTCGGGCGGAGCTCGAACGTATACACGCGGCCGCCCGACGTCGGTTGGGGGAGCGAGCGCGAGAGATCGGGGACGAGCGTGGCGCCGTTCAGGCCGCCGGTGCGCCGGAACCCGACCAGCCCGTCGTTGGTCAGCGCGAGCATCGCCCAGGACTGCGGGTAATACGCGAGCGCCGGGTCGACGGTGTCGAACAGATCCTTCGACCCCCACACCGTGAGCGTTCCGCCCCGGTGCGACGAGGTCGACCCGCGGACGCTCACCCAGACAGTGCCGTCGGCGACCGTGAGGTGTCCGGTCTCGGCCCCGAGGGGAATCCTCTCCACCGTTCCCGAACGGGAGTCGATGCGCGCCACGGACCCGTCCGTCCCTCCGGACACCCAGGTCGTACCGCCGTCGATCGCGATCCCCGACGGCGTCCCTCCGACACGGACCGTCTGTTGCACCGTGCCGGTGCCGGGGTCGAGTCGCGACACCGTGCCGTCCAGCGCGTTCGCCACCCAGACGCCGTCCGCGCCGACCGCGATCGCCGCCGGACCGTTCCCAACCCTGGTGGCAAGGACCTGGGTCGCTCCGCGGGAATCGACCCGGGAGACGGTGCCCGACACCTCGTTGGCCACCCAGATGCCCTCGTCTCCCGCCGCGACTGCGAGTGGGCGGTCGCCGACCGGAACCGTGGCATCCACCTGCCCGGTGCCCGCGTCGATCCGTGCGACCGAAGCGTCGTAGCTGTCGGCGACCCAGATCCCCTCCCGGTCGGCGGCGATGCCGGCCGGGCCGCCCGGGAGCTCGACCTTCTGCTGCGTGGTCCCCCGGTCGGGGCGGATGCGCCAGACGTTTCCGCTGCCGACGTTCGTCACCCATACCGAGTCCCCGACGATCGCGATGCCCTCCGGATCCGCGCCGACGGGGATGGTGTCTCGGACCGTCATCGTTGCGGGGTCGATCCGCTCCACCGTGCCCCGGTCCGGGAGGGTCACCCACACCGAGTCGTCTCCGACGGCGACGTCACCCGGCCGCGATCCGAGGGCCACCGAGCCCTCGAGCTTCCCGGTCCCGGCGTCGATCGCCGCGATGGCGTCGCCCGCGACGGTGGCGGCGCCCGTGCCCCGGGTGAGGGCGATCGTGGCCGGCACGGCGACGGCGGCGACGAGGGCGAGGGCGACCATCGCCGCGACGGCCGGATGACGCCGGAGGCCGCCGCGGCGGATGCCCCCCTCGAGCTCGCGGAACCGCGCGGCGGGGTCGGCCGACTCCGAGACCAGCCGCGTCACCCGGACCGGCTCGGAGAGCCCTTCATCTCCATGGTTCCGGCGTCGACGGCCCGGACTCCGTCCACCCGCCGGGACAGATGGACCACGCCCTGGCTCGCCAGGATCTCCCCCGGCGCGGCGCGGGCGCACAGCCGCGCCGCCAGGTTGAGCGCCCCACCGCGATAGCCCCCCTCGAGCGGCACCGCCTCGCCGGCATCGAGCCCGATGCCCACCGGCAGCGCAAGGCTGGGGTCGGCGATCGTCTCGGCCAGGAATCGATCCTGCGCGCTGACGGCCGCCAGGATCGCCCGCCGGGCGGAGGTGAAGACGGCGAGCGCCTCGTCGCCCCGGAGCTCGACGACCGAGCCGCCGTGGCGCTCCACCACCTCCCGGGCGATCCCGGCGAAGTGGGCGGCCAGCCGGGCCGCCGCCTCGTCGCCGAATTCCTGCGTGAACCGCGTGTAGCCGCGGACGTCGGCGATCAGGAACGTCCGAATCTCGGCCGATCCCGAGGCGGGCACGTCCTCGGATGGATGGCCCACTGCTCCTCCCTGGTCCCGGCAGGATTATGCCCCCCGGGCGGGCTCGGGCGGGCATGACGCCGGGAGCGCGGGGTAGACTCGCTTGGAATCGTGGTCACCATCGCCCACATCTCCGATCCCCACGTCGGTTCGCCGTTCTTCGTGCCGAACCTGATGAACCGCGTGATCGTGGAGCTCAACGAGATGGAGCCAGACGCCGTCATCTGCAGCGGCGACCTCACCAATGAGGGGTACCGGCAGGAGTTCAAGAACTGCGTGGCCTATTTCTCGCGCATTCGCCCGCCGATCCACGTCATCCCCGGCAACCACGACGCCCGCAACGTCGGGTACCTCCATTTCGAGGAATTGATCGGGCCCCGGCACTGGATCCGCGACATCGGCGGGGTCCGGGTGGTGGCGGTCGATTCCAGCGAACCCGACATCAACGAGGGCCAGATCGGGCGGGAGCGCTACGAGTGGATCCGCGAGGGGTTCAACGTGGCCGCCGACCTCAAGGTGTTCGTCCTGCACCACCACCTGATGCCGGTCCCCGGGACCGGGCGCGAACGGAGCGTGGTGACCGACGCCGGCGACCTGCTCGAGCTCCTCATCACGAGCGGCGTGAACGTCGTCCTGTCCGGCCACAAGCACGTCCCGTGGGTATGGCGCCTGGAGAACATGTACATCGCGAACGCCGGCACGGTGGCGTCGCTGCGGCTTCGCGGCTACACGAAGCCCTGCTACAACGTGCTGGAGTTCTCGGGCGACGAGGTGAAGATCACCCGCCGGTTCCCGTTCGGCGGGCAGACCACCCTGGCGCACTATTCCCTGGCGACGGGGGAGGAGTACTACCGCGAGCTCGAGGTCCTGACGCAGGACCGCTCGAGCCAGCGGGAGGACAGCCGGGCCTAGCGATCCCCGCAGGCGGCCGCCGGCGAGCGGCCGCGACGAGACGGGAACGGGGGCGAATCCACACGTGAAGGTGCTCGTCCTGGTGGACGGTGAGCACTACCCGCCGGTGACCCGGTGGGGGATCCAGGCCGTCCGGGCCATGGGCCACGAGCCGGTCGCCGCGCTGTTCGTCGGCGGAACCGAGAAGGTCGCGGCCTCGGGGCCGCCCGACCTGGGGCTCCCCGCGATCGTCCCCGACCCCGACCAGCCGCGGTTCGAGGCGCTGCGCGACGCCGTCGAACGCATCCGGCCGGACGCGGTGCTGGATCTCTCCGACGAACCGGTGCTCGGGTATCGCGAGCGGATGGAGCTCGCCTCGGTC
>DATBHM010000087.1:0-8937 GCA_036557505.1 Actinomycetota bacterium
CGGCGACACGCTGTGGCCCGGATGCGATCCGTGTGCCTCGAACTCCGCCGGGCTCGGAACTCGCACGGGACCCACCGATGAACTGGACGCGGAGTTCGTCCCGCTCACACCGGTCGAGCGGGTGGCCTGGCGATCCGCCGACGATCGGGTCGCCATCTGGCCGACGGGCGCGATCACCACAGGAGCCGGTACCGCGGCCGTCATGTATGCGCGATACCTCGTCGAGGGTCCGCTGCAGTACACGGCCCTCGGCTGGGGGATTGCCACCGCCGGAGTGGGGCAGCCTGCCGCCATGCGCGCGCTTGACTTGGCGGGGCTGCCCTACGGGCACCCGTTGCGGGTGGGACGCCGCGTCTACGCGTTCGGATGCGAGCGTCAAGTGTGGATCGCATTCGCCTGCGACGTTGCGAGAGCTCCCGTGGCGACGATGACCGACGCCGGAGCGTGGCGGTACTGGAGTGGCAAGGCGTGGTCGTCCGATCCCTCCGGCGCCGCACCCGTCCTGAGCGGACCGTCCGGCGGACTGTCGGTGGCCTGGAACAAGCGTCTCGGCGCCTTCCTGGCGGTCTACAACGTGGGCCTGACGAACCGGGTGGTGATGCGCACCGCGCCTTCGCCCATCGGGCCGTGGTCGGATCCGACGACGGTGTTCACCGGCTTGGACACGCCGCCCGGAGCATTCGACTACGCGGCCATGGAGCAGCACGACCTGGCCCGGGACGGAGGGCGCGTCCTGACCGTGACCTACTTCCACCCGCTGGGGGCGCTCGCGGGCGAGATCCGTCGCGTGGAGCTGACGTTGCCGTGAGCGATCGACCCGCATCGGATGCCGGGTGCCCGGAGGAACGGCGGTACCCTGAACACTCCGGCCCCTCAGGAGTCGTGTTCGGCATGCCGGTGATCGTGCAGAAGTACGGCGGGACGTCCGTCGGTGACGCCGGCCGTATCCGCTCTGTGGCCGACCGCGTCGTCCGGGCCCGCGAGTCCGGCTACGACGTGGTGGTCGTGGTGTCGGCGATGGGCGACTCCACCGACGACCTCCTGCGGATGGCCCACGAGATCGCGCCGATCCCGAACCCCCGCGAGCTGGACATGCTCCTCACGGCCGGCGAGCGCATCGCCATGTCGCTCCTGGCCATCGCCATCAACGACCGGGGGCACCGGGCGGCCTCGTACACGGGTTCGCAGGCCGGGATCATCACCGACACGCGTCACGGGAACGCGAAGATCATCGACGTCCGGCCCGGCCGGATCCTGCAGGCCGTCGAGCAGGGCGCGATCGTGATCGTGGCGGGGTTCCAGGGCGTGTCGGCGACCGCCGACGTCACCACGCTCGGTCGGGGCGGGAGCGACACGACCGCGGTGGCGCTGGCCGCGGCGCTCGGCGCGGAGTTCTGCGAGATCTACACGGACGTGCCGGGTGTGTTCACGGCCGACCCCCGCGTCGAGCCCGGCGCCCGCAAGCTGCACGCGGTGTCGTTCGAGGAGATGCTCGAGCTGGCTGCCGCCGGCGCCAGGGTCCTCCAGACGAGGGCCGTCGAGTACGCTCGGCGGAACAACGTGCTGCTCCACGTGCGCTCGTCGTTCGGCGACGACGACGGCACGTGGGTCACGGAGGAAGACGAGCGGATGGAACAGGCCCTGATCTCCGGCGTGGCCAGCGACGACAGCGAGGCCAAGGTCACGCTGCAGAACGTACCGGACCGGCCGGGCGTGGCGGCCGCGATCTTCCGCGCCGTCGCCGACGAGGGCGTGAACATCGACATGATCGTGCAGAATGTCTCCCACGACGGGCGCACCGACGTGTCGTTCACCGCGCCCAAGGCCGATCTCCCGCGCCTGAAGGCCGTCATGGACGCCGTGACCCAGGAGGTGGGGGCGTTCGGGTTCGAGATGGACGACGGCGTCGCCAAGGTGTCGCTGGTGGGCGCCGGCATGAAGAGCCACCCGGGCGTCGCCGCCGACATGTTCGCGGCGCTCGCCGAGCAGGCGATCAACATCGAGATGATCTCGACGTCGTCGATCCGGGTGTCCTGCGTCGTGCGGGCCGCCGACGCCGACCGGGCCGTCCGGGCGGTCCACGCGAAGTTCGGACTCGGCGCCGAGGCCTCGGTCCGGGAGGATCGCTGATGCGAGTCGCGGTGATCGGCGCGACCGGCGCCGTCGGCCGGGAGATGACCCGGACCCTCGAGGAGCGGGGATTCCCCGTCGACGAGCTGGTGCCGCTGGCCAGCGCGCGGACGGCCGGGACCCGGGTGTCCTTCCGGGACCGGGAGGTCACGGTCCGCGAGCTGTCGCTCGACGCCCTGCGGGGGTGCCACTTGGCCTTGCTGTCGGCGGGGGCCACCGTGTCGCGGTCGATCTGCCGCGACGCCGCGGCGGCCGGCGTCGTGTGCGTCGACAACTCCAGCGCGTGGCGGATGGCGCCGGACGTCCCGCTGGTGGTCCCGGAGGTGAACGCCCACGCGCTCGCCGGCCACCCGGGCATCGTCGCCAACCCCAACTGCACCGCGATCACGGTGATGATGGCGATCGGCCCGCTCCATCGCGCCATGGGCCTGCGGAGGATGATGCTGGCCTCGTACCAGTCGGTGTCCGGCAGCGGGATGAAGGGCATCCGCGAGCTGGCCGACCAGGTCGGCAAGATGGCCGGCGACGTGGAGTCGCTGGTGGCGCCCGACCACGACGCCCTGCCGGTCGGCGAGATCTACGGCAGGACGATCGCGTTCAACGTGCTGGCTCTGCAGGGCGGCATGGACGAAGAGGACTGGTCCGGCGAGGAGCGGAAGCTGCTCAACGAGTCGCGGAAGATCCTCGAGCTGCCCAACCTGGAGGTCCAGGCCACCGTGGTCCGCGTGCCGGTGGTGACGGGGCACTCGGTGGCGATCGCGGCCACGTTCCAGCGCGCGGTGACCCCCGATGAGGCCCGCGCGGTGCTGCGTCGGATGCCGGGGGTGCGGGTCGTCGACGACCCCCATCGGGGGGAGTACCCGACGCCGCTCGACGCCGCAGGGATCGACGACGTGCTGGTCGGCCGGATCCGGCGGGCCGCCGGCCGCGACGACGGGCTGCTGCTGTTCGCCGCCGGCGACAACCTGCGCAAGGGCGCGGCGCTCAATGCCGTGCAGATCGCGGAGACACTGTTCGCCACCCGCCGCTGACCGCAGACCCCGGAGAGCGCTAGCCGAACGCCTGCGTGATGTTCACGATGTCGGGGCTCTTGGGGGGCTGGCCCTTCTTGGGTTTCAGCTCGCCGACCAGCGCATGCCATACGGCGTCCTTCCGGTCGATCTCGCCGCCGACCGCCCGCCCGTCCTGACACAGGAACTCCACCGGCTTGCCGTCGATCGTCTCGTCCTGGGCGCCGCCGAACCGCAGGCAGGTCGTCCCGTTGTCGGCGAGCACCACCGCCCAGTCACCCGGCGGGCCGCCCCCGGGGTCGGCGCCGGCGGGGTCGAGGGGCTGGGTCAGGTTGATCAGCACCACACCGTGGTCGTTCGGGTTCGCCAGGCAGCCCACGCGCGTGGCGGAACCGGGGAAGTTCTCGAAGCAGGGGTCGAAGATCTGGCTGTTGCCGTTGGCGAAGCACCGCCACGCGTCGGCTCGGTTGTCCACCAGCGAGCCGCTGAAGCAGGTGCCCTTGTGCTCCTCCGTCTGGGAGAACGGCGGCTGGATGTTCCCCGCGCCGTCGAACGGTTCGACCCTCGTGACCGTCGTCCTGGAGAGGGGGGGCGGGCCGGTCGTCGGCTTCGGTCCGGAGGTCGCGGGCGCGGTGGTGGGCGCCGTCGTCGGCGCCGAGGTCGGGCCGAGGGTCGGACTCGAGAACCCGGTGACCGATGGTGACGGTGCGGGCGAGGGTGAGCCGCCGGCCAGGAACACGATCCCGGCGACCACCGCGACGGCCACGCCGGCCGCGCCGGCCGCGGCTCCGATCATCCACGGGCCGAGCCGCCGGCGGGGCCCCGACGGCGGCCGTTCGCCGCCGAACTGGATGGGCGGCGCCGGCGGGGGAGTGACGCCCGGCGCCGTGCCGCCGGGGGCCGGGACGCCCGACGGAGCGGTTCCCGACGTCGAGGTCCCGGGCGCGGAGAACACGCCGGACCCTGCCGGGATGGCCGGGGCGGGCGCGGCGATCGTTGCTCCACCGCCCACCGCCGACCGGGCCGCCGTGACGAGGTCGGAGCAGGTCCGATAGCGGTCCTCCGGCCGCTTCGCCATCCCCGACGCGATGACCCGGTCGAGCGCCGAGGGGAGGCCGTGCCGGACGCCCGACGCATCCGGCACGCGTTCGGTCACCTGCGCCACCAGCGTGGCGGTCTCGACGTCGCGGGGGAACGGGACGCGGCCGGTGACGCTCTCGAACAGCACCGCCGCCAGCGCGTACTCGTCGGTCCACGGGCCGATCGGCCCGCCCTGGATCTGCTCGGGCGCCGCGTAGTGCGGCGTTCCCACGAAGTACCCGGCGCGGGTGAGCGCCCGCGATTCCCCGGAGATCCCCGGCGCCGACGACGGCTGTCCGGGCTGGCCCGTGGAGTCGCCGAACACCTTCCCCAGGCCGAAGTCCGACAGGAACACCCGGTCGGGCGCCTCGAGCAGGATGTTGCTGGGTTTCACGTCGCGGTGGACCAGGCCCTTGGCGTGCGCCTCGTCGAGGGCGCCCGCCACCTTGGACAGGATCCCGAGGGCACGCGCGGGGTCGAGCGCGCCCTCCCGCTGGAGCACGATCCCGAGGTCCTCGCCCTGGACCAGCCGCATGGCGAGGAACAGCACCCCGTTCGCCTCACTGGCGTCGTAGATCGGCAGGATGTTGGGGTGCTCGAGGGCGGCGGCGATGCGGGCCTCGCGGAGGAACCGCTCGCGGAAGTCCCCGTCCGCCGCGAGCTCGGGCGGCAGGACCTTGAGCGCGACGCGCCGGCGCAGGTGGATGTGCTCCGCGAGGTACACGACGCCCTGGCCACCCCGGCCCAGCTCGGACTCGATGCGGTAGTCGCGCAGCAGCGTTCCGGGGCCGAGGTGGGACGGGGACGACGACATCGACGCGAAGGTTCTACCAGTGGCGGTGGGCTTGGGCCAGTGAACGGACCGGGCGGACCGGGGTCACCGTGGCTTCGGCGGCCAGTTGGCCCCGGCCTCGGACAGTGCCTTGGAGAACGACTTCGCCCCGTCGTTGAACCCCTCCCGGCGGTAGAAGGCGTGGGCGCGCTCGCGCCAGTTCGACGACTCGAGACACAGGCTCCAGCAGTCGCGTTCCCGGGCCAGCTCCAGGCACCGGGCGAGCAACGCCGCGCCGACGCCCCGGCTCCTGACGTCCTCCGCGACGACGAGGTCCGGGATCCAGGCCTGCGTCGTCGTGAAGTTCAGCCGAACCCGGTACTCCATGTCGGCGAACCCGACCACCCGGCCGTCCTCCTCCGCCACCAGCGCCTCGGCGTCGGGGCGCTCGAGGTAGCCGAGGAACGTTCGGCGGGCGGCCTCTTCGTCGGGCGTCCCACGGACGTCGGGCCGGCCCAGCTCGGCGAGCAGGCCCTCGACGGCCGGCCAGTCCTCGGCCGTGGCGTTCCGGACGGTCGGCATCAGCCCGCCTCCATCAGAAGAAGTCGGGGCTCCACGGCGCGGGCCCGGCGAACAGCCGCGCCAGCACCGGCAGAGCCGGGTCATGGGCGGCGGCACCGCCGATCCGGACCAGGCCGGCCGTCGACAGGTATCCGGTGAACAGCGCGCTCAGCAGGCCGACGGGGATGGGGTCGCCCGAGGCCCGATCGGTGCGCTCCACCGTGACCTTTCCCGCGTCCGCCGTGATCCGGAAGGGACCGCGGTTGTCGGCGAACAGCGGATCGTCGACCGCGATCGTGCACTCGCCGTCGACCTCGTGGTAGCCGCGGGCCTCGATCGCCGCCGGGACGTCCAGCAGGCGGGACATCCACGGGAACTCGGACGTCTGGGTGACGGACCGCGACTCGACGAGCAGCATGGCGAGCGGCTCGCCGGGGGGTCCGTGCCAGGTCAGCTTGGCGCCGATGCTGTGATAGCCGCCGAAGTAGCCGAACAGCGCGGCCGCGGCCCGGCGCGTTCGCGCGACGAGCTGCGTGCAGGCGGGGTCCATTCCGAACCCCTCCCGCGGCCCCCGCTGGTAGCACGCGTAGCCCTCGAGCTCCCCCGACTCCGCGCCCCGGGCGAGCACCACGTGGGGCACCACGTCGGGCTCGGTGAGCCGCATGATCCGTCCGCGCCACCAGGCGTCGTCCGTGAACCACACCGGCCCGTTGTGGGCCGGTGCCCACGCCCGGAAGCAGGCCTGCATGTCCGCCAGGGCGGAATCGTCGCGGATCGTCCGCAGCTCGACGCCGTCGCCGCCCGACCGGGGCAGCGCCCGAAGCGGCGCCGAGAGCTCCAGGTAGGAACCCGCGAGCTCGTACCCGAGCTTCCGGTAGACGGCGACCGTCGCCGGGTACAGGGTGCTGATCACATCGCCGGCCTCCCGCTGGCGACCGATGAGCGCCGCCACGAGGGCGCCGCCCACGCCCCTGCCCCGCAGGTCCGGCATCGCCGCGACCGCCGCGATGCCGGCGCAGGAGAGGTCGTTCCCGCCGAAGAACTGCGTCAAGGGGTGCGAGAGCGAGGTCGCGACCAACCGGTCGCCCTCGTAGGCGCACAGGTAGCGATCGAGGCGGAGGTTCGGCCCGGCCCGCTCCCGCCACGCCGGAACGATGCCGAACGCGGACTGCTGCACGTCGAGGATGCGCTCGCGGTCCCCCTCGGCGGGCTGCCGGAACTCCACCGTCACGGCCGGACCTCGCACGCGCACGGGGTGGCGGCGCACTTCGGGCAGCCGTTCGCGTAGCGCGAGGCCGCCCGTTCGAGGTCGACGTCGAGCAGGTTGGCCAGGGAGCCCAGCCACGCGAGGACGTCGGAGAACTCGTGCTCGAGGTGCTGCCGGTCGCCGGGCGTGCGCATGGCGCGGGCGACCTCGCCGACCTCCTCGACCATCCAGCGGAACACCCCGTCCGCGCCCCGGGCCCGGTCACGATCGACGTACGTCCGGCGCAGGACGTCCTGGAGCTCGCCGATCTGCATCGGGCGAGTGTACGAAACGCCCTCGCGGCGACACCCGGGAAGTGGCTCCGAAACCGGCATGCCCGCATAATCCTCGGGAGGTGGGAGAGGTCGGCGTGAGCCCATCGGGGGGTCCGACCCGCGACACGGCCGCCGCGGCCGGCGGCGGGGGCCGCCGCGCGCCCGCCGGGAACCCGGCCGACCGACGGGACGGCGACTTCCGCGGAGCGATGGCGTTCGCGGTGGGGTTCGCCGGCGCCGCGGTCCTCACGTACCTGTTCAACGCGATGCTCGGGCGCCGGCTGTCGTCGACCGACTTCGCCACGTTCGCCGCGCTGCTCGGGGTCCTGCTGGCGGTGAACGGCCCGAGCTCCGCCCTGTTCGGGGGCGGCGCGATGGCGTCAGCCCGCAGCGGGGAGGTGCCGAGGACGCCGTGGCGCGGCGCCCTCATCACGTGCGCCGTCGCGGGCGCCGCGGTGGGGCTCGCTCCCCTCGACGCCACGCTCCGTTCCGCCGGATGGTTCCTGTCGGCGGCATCGATGCTCATGCTCGTGGCTTGGGCCCGGGGCCTGCTGATCGGGCTCGGGCGGCTGGGGACCTCCGGCGCCACCATGCTGTTCGAGGGCGTCGCCCGGATCGGGTTCGCCGCGCTCCTGCTCTCGGCGGGCCTGCAGCTCACCGGGGCGTCGGCAGGGCTCGCGCTCGGCGTCGGCGCGGGCCTGGCCCTCACCAAGGCCCTCCTCCCGCGGCAGCGCCTGGGGACCGCCCCGGCGGTCCCGGCCGAGGTCTGGATCTCGATCGTGGGGCTGGCCTTCGTCGGCTTGGTGCAGTTCGTCGACGTGGTGGCCGTGCGGGTGGGCGGCGGGCCCCGGCTGGGGGCGTACGCCGCCGCCTCGTCGCTGGCCCGGGTCGCGCTGTTCGCGCAGCTCCCCGCCGCCGCCTACGCCGTCCGGCGAACGGCCGTCGCCGGGCCCGGGCGGGCCGCGCGGCGGGTGGCGGTGCTGGCCGTCGTCCCCACCGCGGTCGCGGTGTTCGCGCTCGAGCTGTTCCCCCGGCAGCTGCTCGACCTGACGTACCACGGCCGGTATCTCGACGCGACCGGGCTGGTCCGCGTGCTCACGGTGGCGATGGCGCTCGCCGGCGGCGCGACCGTGCTGATCAACATGATGCTGGGCGCGGCGCGAACGGCGTGGGTGTGGTCGGCGTCGATCGCCTCGGTCGCGGGATGCCTCGTGGTCTTCTCGGCGGCCGGGTCGGGGGCGCACGCGGCATGGGCCATGCTGCTCGTCCAGGGCCTGGTGTTCATGCTGGTCTCGGAGCACGCCCGGCGGATGCTCGCCGCCGCTCGCGGTGCGGCCGGCAGTGTCCTGATCCTCAACTGGCGCGACACCCGCCACCCTCAGGGGGGAGGATCGGAGGTGTTCGTCGAGGAGGTGGCCAGGCGGCTCGCCGGCCGGGGGCGCAAGGTGACCGTGTTCTGCGGGGCGTATCCGGGCGCCGCCCGTGAGGAGACCCTCGCCGGGGTGCGGTTCGTCCGGCGGGGGTCGTGGCGGACGGTGTACCTGTGGGCCGCCGCGTATCACCTGATGGGGCGGTTCGGGCCGCACGACGTCGTCGTCGACGTGCAGAACGCGATCCCGTTCTTCTCGCCCATGTACTGCGGCCGTCCCGTGGTCGTGCTCGTGCACCACGTCCACCGGGAGCAGTGGGAGATGATCTTCTCGCGCCGGACCTCGCGGATCGGGTGGTGGGTCGAGTCCCGTCTGTCGCCGTGGCTGTACCGGCGCGCGCGGTACGTCACGGTGAGCGAGGCCTCGCGGGACGACCTCGCGGCCCTCGGCGTCGACCCCGGCCGCGTCACGATCGTCCACAACGGGGCCCCCG
>DATBHM010000088.1:0-1788 GCA_036557505.1 Actinomycetota bacterium
GCCTTCGAGCTCGGCGTGGTGCTGTTCTACGTGGGACTCCACTCGAACGTCCTCGAGCTTACCCCGCCGCTCACGCTGTCGCCCGACGAGGTCGACCTGGCCCTCGCCACGATGGACCGCGCCATCGGCGACGTGGAGGCGGGCAGCGTGCCGGACGAGGCCGTCGCCGAGTACGCCGGCTGGTAGCCGGCTCAGCCTCCGCCGGCGACGGCCGCCCGGATCTGCTCCGCGTGGTCGTGGGCGTGGGAGGCGTAGATCTCGAGCCAGCGGTCGACCGTGTACCCCGGGCCGCTCTCGGTGTGCGTTCCCGAGCGGGACCAATCCCCCCCGGACAGCCCGTCGAGGAGCGCGGCGGTGGTCTCCCGGGACGCCCGCACCGCCGCGACCGCCGGCGCCGTGGGCCGGTCGCCGTACCGGAGGCGCTCCGCGTACGAGGCCTCGTCGTAGCCCTGGATCACCGGGTCGTCCTCGGCGAGCAGCTGGCGAACCCGGACGGCCGAGCGCATCTCGCTGTCGGCCATGTGCTGCACGACCTCGCGCGCGGTCCAGCCGCCGTCCGCCGGGGCCCGGTCCAGGTCATCGTCGGTGAGCCCCCGGACGGCGTCCTCCAGCACGTCCGGTCCCTCCCGGTACTGCGCGATCAGCTCGCGTCTGCGTTCGTCGTCCATGCCGACCCCACCCTCCTCGACGGGCGAATCGAACCGACCAACCGTCAGAACAGCTCCAGGTACTCCTGCCGCTCCCAGTCCGTGACCCAGTCGGCGAACCGGGACAGCTCGTGGTTCCGCATCGTCGTGTACGCGGTGAGGAAGTCCCTCCCGAAGAACTCCTCCGTGTCGGGCTCGGCCTCGAGCGCCTCGAGCGCCTCTGGCAGCGAGGTCGGCAGCGGCTCGAGCGAGGAATCCTCCTCCGCCGGCGCGTCGCCGGACGGATCCGGCGGCGTGAGGCCCTGCTCGATGCCGGCGAGCCCGGCCGACAGCAGCGCCGCTCCCACGAGGTACGGGTTGGACAGCGCGCTCGGGCCTCGGTTCTCGATGTGCGTCGATGCCGGCGTGCCGCGCTTCACGCGGACCAGGGCCGAGCGGTCCTCGTACCCCCACGAGATGTTCGTCGGGCTGAACGTGTGCGTGCGGCGGCGGCGGTGGCAGTTGACGGTCGGCGCGATCAGCGCGTCGACCGCTTTCGCGTACCGCAGCTGCCCGGCGACGAACGACCGCAGGGCGTCGGTGACGCCGTCGGTGTCCTCCGCGTCGCCGAACGCGTTGTCCCCGCTCTCGCTGTGCAGCAGCGAGATGTGCGTGTGGCACCCGCTCCCCGCCCCGCCCGCGAACGGCTTCGACATGAACGTCGCCAGGTACCCGTCCTGGCGGGCGATCTCCTTCACGCCGTTCTTGAACGTGAACGCGTGGTCGGGGCCGTCGAGACCACGCCCGGGCGCGAAGTTGATCTCCCACTGGGCGCCGGCGTACTCGCAGTTCGACGTGATGATATCGACGCCGGCCTGCGGCATGAGCGAGTTGATCCGCCGGATGGTCGGCACCCAGTCGTTCCGGACCGTGTTGAAGATGTGGTACCCCTCGAACAGCGGGGCGCCCGCCTGGTCGAGCAGGTAGAACTCGTACTCGAACCCGATGACCGGCTCGAACCCCATCGACCGGCACCGGTCGAGCACGCGGCGGAACACCGCCCGGGGGGTTGCCTCCAGCGCCGAGCCGTCGTACCACCGCGCGTCGCAGATGAGCTTCGCCGTGCGCTCGGCCCACGGGACGACCGTCGCGGAGTCGGGGT
>DATBHM010000089.1:0-34818 GCA_036557505.1 Actinomycetota bacterium
GATTCCCGACCGTCCCAGGAGGCCGAGATTCCGGAGACGAACGACGACTCGCAGACCGAGATCCGGGCCTTCCTGATCGCCGACGTGCGCGGCTACACCCTGTTCACACAGGAACGGGGCGACGAGGCCGCGGCGAAGCTCGCCGCAAAGTTCGCGACGGTTGCCCGCGAGGTGGTCTCGGCCCGTGGTGGCGAGGTGATCGAGCTCCGGGGCGACGAGGCGCTCGCGGTGTTCTCCTCGCCGCGCCAGGCAATCCGAGCTGCGGTGGATGCGCAGGACCGATTCGTCGAAGAGACGCTGGGCGATCCCACGCTGCCCCTGACCGTGGGCATCGGCCTCGACGCGGGGGAGGCGGTCCCGGTGGAGGGGGGGTACCGGGGCGGTGCACTGAACCAGGCGGCCCGGCTGTGCGGCCTGGCCGGGCCCGGCGAGGTCCTGGCCAGCAGGGAGATCACGCACCTGGCCCGACGCATCGACGGCATCGACTACACCGACCGGGGCGACGTCGACCTCAAGGGCCTTTCCGAGCCGGTGCGGGTGATCGCCGTGGCATCGGCCGAGCATCCGGCAGCCCCGCGGCTCGAGCCCATCGTCGAGGAACGCAGGGCGAAGGCTGCGGCCGAGGTGGCCGCGATACCTGAACGGCGCCGCCTGCTCACGCGCCGGCGCGCGATCGCCGCCGGGGTGACCCTGGTGGTGGTCGCGGCGGCCGTTGCCCTCCCGGTCGTCCTCACCGGAGGCGAGCCCGCGCTGCCGAGCATCCCGACGAACTCCGTCGGCCGCATCGACCCGGCAACCGGCCGCATCGTGGGGACCATGGCATTGCCCTTCGCACCGGGCGCGATGGCGGAGAGAGACGGGGCCGTGTGGGTGACCGACCCGGACGACGGCCAGATCACGCGGGTGGATGCGGGAAACGGGTCCACCAACACGATTCACGTAGGAGGGCTGCCCTCGGCGATCGCAGTCTCGCCCGGCGTCGTGTGGGTGACCGACGAGACCGGCCCGAGCCTCCTTCAGATCAACCCGCAGAGCAACAGCCTCGTGGGCAATCCGCTCCGGGTCGGAAGCGGGCCGGACGGGGTGGCGGTCGGCTTCGGGTCCGTCTGGGTGGCGAATCGCCTCGACGGAAGCGTGACGCGGCTGGACGAGAACAACCCCGATCACGGAACCACGATCCGGGTCGGGGTCGCGCCGGCGGCGATCACGGTGGATCCGAGGCTCGGCGTGTGGGTGGCCGATGCGGGCGCCGACCGCGTGCTCCAGATCGATCCGAAGAGCAACTCCCTGTCGCAGTCGATCCCGGTCGGGAGCGACCCGGAGGCCATCGCGATCGACGGCGGCAATGTGTGGGTGGCCAACGCGCAGAACGGCACGGTGTCGCGTGTCGATCCCTCGACCGGGAGCGTGGCCGCGACCATTCCGGTGGGCCAGGAACCGACGTCGATCAGCGTGACGGGAGGCGGCGTGTGGGTGTCGAACCGGTTCGGCGGCACCCTGAGCCGGGTGGACGCGTCGGGGACGAGCCCCACCACCACGATCGCGACGGGCAGCGCCCCGGTGGGTTCGACGGTGGTGGGCGATCAGCTGTGGGTCTCGGTCCAGGGGGCGCTCGCCAGCCACCGCGGCGGGACGCTCCGTGTGGTCATGTGCGGGCTCCCCGTCGCGGCGTGCCGGTCCGAGAACACCACCGTCCCGACACCCGACCCGCTCGACTTCTACGGCATCACCTGGCAGATCCTGATCATGACCAACGACGGCCTGGTGGCGTTCAAGCGCGTCGGCGGTGGCGCCGGGACGACGGTCGTGCCCGACCTCGCGACGGCCATCCCGGAGCCGACGGCCGGCGGACTCGTCTACACGTTCCATCTCCGCCCTGGGATCAGGTACTCGACCGGAGCCACGGTCGAGCCCGGCGACATCCGGCGGACGATCGAACGCGGCTTCCAGGTCGATGCCGGCGGGGCGCCGGCCAACTCCGGCTTCTACGACGACATCGTGGGTGCGAAGGAGTGCGAACGGGCCTTCGTCGCCGACCCGGGGCGGTCCACCTGCGACCTGTCCCGGGGAATCGTCACGGACGTCGGGGCCGGGACCATCCAGTTCCACCTGACGAGGCCGGACCCGGACTTCCTCCAGAAGCTGGCTCTGCCGTTCGCGTTCGCCGAGCCGCCCGGTGTGCCCATGTCCCGCATGGCGACGAAGCCGCTCCCCGCCACGGGCCCGTACCGGCTGGCGACCTACGACCCGGACCACGGACTCACGCTGGTGCGGAACGCGAGATTCCACGCATGGTCACAGGCGGCGCAGCCCGACGGGTTCCCCGACGAGATCCGGTACACGTTCGGCGTGTCGCCCGAGGACGAGGTGAAGGACGTGGAGAACGGAACGGCCGACTGGATGGTCGACTCCCCGCCGCCCGACTCGATGGCCACGCTGACCACGCGGTACGCCGGCCGGGTCCATCCGTTCCTCGAGGCGGCCACGTACTACGTGGCGCTCGGCACGACGACGAGGCCCTTCGACGACCCGCTCGTCCGCAAGGCCGTGAACTACGCGTTCGACCGGGCGGCCACGCTCCGGATCATCGGGGGGCCCGACGCAGGCCGGATCACGTGCCAGCTGCTCCCCCCCAACTTCCCCGGGTACCGGCCGTACTGCCCCTACACCGTCGATGCGAACGACCAGGCCGGCACCTGGACCGGGCCCGACCTCCCGAAGGCCCAGGCGTTGGTCCGCCGCTCGGGCACCGAGGGCGACCGGGTCGAGGTGTGGTTCAACCGCTTCGTGCCGCACGCCTCCGAGCTCACCGCGTACGTCGTGGGACTGCTCCGCTCCCTCGGCTACGACGCGCTTCGGTCGCCCGAGCAGTCGAAGTACTTCTCGCAGGCCTACCCGCCGGGTCCGGGCGTCCAGGTGGCGCTCGACGGATACCTGCAGGACTACGCGTCCGCCAACGACTTCCTGCAGCAGTTCGACTGCCGGTCGCAGCTCAGCCTGACCAGGATGTGCGATCCGCAGGTGACGACGGCGATCGACCGCGCCACCGAGGCCCAGACCAGCAGTCCGGAGCAGGCGGACCCGCTGTGGACCGACGCCGACCATCTCGTGGTCGACCGGAGTCCGCTGATCGACTACGACAACCCGATCGGGATCGATTTCCTGTCGAGCCGGGTCGGGAACAACCAGCACAGCCTGCAGTGGGGCCTGCTGCTGGACCAGCTGTGGGTGCGGTGAGGTCCTAGGAGTAGGCCTCTTTCGGCGGCTCGGCGAACGCGTTCCCGACGCAGTCGGTCCGCTCCGGCCTCGGATCCGGCGGGCGAGGCGGCTGCGTGAAGTCGAACGCCTCGTGGAGGTCATCGGCCTCCCGGTCGCGGTGGGTCAGCTGGGAGAGGCCCCAGTTGTCCTCGATGAACCGCAGCACGCTCGAGAACTCGTTGTGCCGGTGGTCGATGAGCCCCTGCTTCGCGTACGGCGAGATCACGAGGAACGGAACGCGGATCCCGAGACCGAACGTGTCGACCTGCGGCGGGGGGACGTGGTCGTAGAACCCGCCCCAGTCGTCCCACGTCAGGAAGATCGCGGTCGAGGACCACATCGGGCTCCGCATGATCGCGTCGATCACCCGGGTGGACCAGTTCTCGCCGTCGCAGAAGTTGTATTCGGGGTGCTCGCTGAACGCGAACTGCGGGGTGACCCATGTGACCGGCGGCAGCCGGCCGTGATCGACGTCGTCGACCAGCTGCTGCACCGGGAAGATGTGCTGCGACCACTGCTCGGGGTCGTCGCGAATGTGCCGGACCGCGGCGTACGCGGACCAGATGTAGCCGGAGCGTGGCGCCTGGTCCCACGGCACCGGCGGCGCCGCGTAGTACGCCCACGGAATCCCCGCCTGGTCGAGCAGGTCACCCTCGGTCCGGAAGTCGAAGCACGGCGGAACGGTCTGCACGGCTCCCTCGGAATCCATGATCTGGACCTTCTCGCTCTTCGGCGCGTCGCACCCCCACGACTTGTACACGCCGCGGTCGTTCTGCGAGGGCGCGAGCGGGTTGTCGTGCACGCCGCCCGACTGGGCGGCGATCGTGTAGAGGTGGTTCGGGAACGAGGGGCCGTTCATCGAGGCGAAGAACCGGTCGGCGAGGACGAACCGTTCGGCCCAGTGCCAGTAGTTGGGCATCATCTCGGGCCCGGTCATCTGCGTGAACGCGTACTTGTCGGCCGACTCGCTGAGGTTGAACCCGTCCATCCTGCGCCGTCGTAGGACTTGACCGCCGCCCCGAAGTCGTGGGGGAGGTCGTGCGGAAGACGCTGGTCGTACCCGGTGGTGATCGGCCTCATCGTGCCGTCGTCGTTCGCCATCGTCGCGCCGTCCGCCCCCGGGAACCGTCCGAACAGGTTGTCGAACGAGCGGTTCTCCTTGATCACGAACACCACGTGCTTGACCGGCGTCGTCGTGTGCAGCCGGATCGGGTCGACGTGGCTCGGGGGATGGGTGGCCCCCGGCGAGGTGTTCCCCGGGCCCGGCCCGATCGCGTCGGACGACCGGGCGGAGGCGGTGGGCGTCGAATCGGGCGACGACGTGCAGGCGACCGCGGCCACCACGATCAGGGCGGCGGACGTGCGAACTGCGAGGCGAACGGAGCTCGTCATGCGGTCGGGGGGCGGACGGCCAATCGTATCGACGGGCCATCCTCTCGGCATCCCGGTTCCCGCGTCGGGCGCCCGGGATCCCTTGTGCAACGACGACGCCGGCCGGAAGATGGGCGTGCCGATGCGCCCCCTGTTCCGCCCGCTCGTGCTCCTCGCCGTGGTCGGAGTCGCCGTGCTGCCCGCGCGGGCGTTCGCCACGACCGTACCGGTCCGGGTGACCGCGCCGAGGGCGCGGTCGTTCGTCCGGAGACGGGTCCCGGTGATGGCGACGGCGCCGGGCGCCGACTCGGTGACCTTCCAGCGGGCCCGGCACGTCGGGGGCCCGTTCCACGCGATCCTCCCCCCCGACACGACGCCCGGCGACGGCTGGCACGTGCCGTGGGACACGTCCGGGCTGGCCGACGGCGCCTGGTACCTGCGGGCGAAGGCCGCCGCCCCGGGCGGCCCGTTCCTCAGCGACCCGGTGCAGGTCACCGTCGACAACACGGCGCCGGTGGCCACGGTCTCGGCCTCGCCCTCCTCATTCAGCCCCAACGGCGACGGCGTGAGGGACGGGACGTTCGTGACCCTGCGCCTGTCGGAGCCCGCGGCCGTGGAGCTCGACGTCGTGAACGCCGCCCACAGGGTCGTCCACCGGCTGAGCTCCGGCCGGCACCTCACCGCTGGGCCGCACCGTTTCCGATGGGCCGGGCTGGTGCTGAGGTCCGGCCACTGGCGACACGCGCTGGACGGTGTGTACTCGTTGCGCGCGACCGCGGTCGACCGGGCCGGGAACACCGGCACCGCGACCGGCCGGGTCCGGATCGATACGGTGGCGCCCGGGTTCCGGTGGGTCGGCGTGTCGCCCGAGCCGGCCTCGGGATCGGGGCCGGTCACGCTCTCGTTCCATTCGTTCGACCCTGGAAGCTCGGTCGCGGCGTCGGCCTCCATCTGGAACGCCGTGCGCCGCGTGGCGTTCGTCCGGGACGTGACCCGGCCGTCGGGCGCGTCGGCCGTGCAGATCACCCCGCCCCCGTCCCCGCCGCCGGGCCTGTACCGCGCGCGCGTCGTCCTGGTCGACCAGGCCGGGAACCGGACCCAGTCGCGATTCCGCCCGTTCCGGATCCAGCACCCGGTGACGACCTCCGTGGTCCGGGGGTTCACCGGGGTCGGGGACCGCATCGCGCTGACGTTCGACGACTGCGTGTTCGGCGACGCCTGGAACTCGATCCTGAACACGCTCGAGGCCCGAGGCCTTCGGGCGACGTTCTTCTGCGCGAGCATCAACCTGGACCGCAACGCAGCCGAGGCCCGGCGCACCGTCGCGGACGGCATGTCGATCGGCAGCCACACGCGCGACCACCCCAACCTGACGACGCTGTCGTACGGCCAGGTCCGTGCCCAGCTCGAGGACGACGTCGAGGCCTGGTGGCGGATCGCGCGCGCCACCCCCCTGCCGCTGTTCCGTCCGCCCTACGGCGCCTACGACTCGACCGTGCTCCGGGCCGCCGGGTCGCTGGGGTTCCTCCACACCGTGACGTGGGACGTCGACCCCTCGGACTACACGGATCCGGGCGTGGCGGCGATCCGGCAGCGCGTCCTGTCACACGCCCACGCGGGCATGATCGTCATCATGCACGTGAAGCCCGAGACGGCGGCCGCGCTCCCGGGGCTGCTCGACGCACTGGCAGCGCGGGGGTACCACCAGACGGCGCTCGATCAGATGTTCCGCATCGGCACCGGCGGGCCGAGGCTCCGGCCTAGCCGCCGCTCGAGGCCTCGAACGTCGCCTTGAGGTCGATCCCGCCGTTCAGGTTCGTGCAGTCGGCCGTGCCCTTCACGTCGGTCGACGATGCATTCGACAGCTCGATCGTGCACTCGCCGGACGACGACGTCACGAAGATCGGCGGATTGATGACCACCGAGCTCAGGTTCAGCGTCGAGCTGGTCTTGGCGGTCCCGGTGAACGCCAGGCCGCCGATGGCGAACGTGTCCTTGTTCTCGTCCTGGAACGCGAGCCCGATGGCGGTGCCTGGAGCGTAGGCCCCGCTCTTGAACGCCATGTCGAGTGTCGCGCTCTGCGAGCCCGAGAACACGAGGTGGGCCGTGCCCGTCGTGAGCGACCCGACCGCACCGGTGGGGAGGTTGGTGGGGAACCCGCTCGGCAGGTTGGTGGGGAGATTGGTGGGAAGTCCGCTCGGCAGGTTGGTGGGGAGGTTGCTCGGCAGGTTCGTGGGGAGGTTGCTCGGCAGGTTCGTGGGGAGCCCGGTCGGGACCGTGGTCGCCGTGCCGCCCCCGCCGCCTCCGCCGCACGCGGCCAACAGCGCCGCCAAGATGCCCGTCAGGGCGATCGAGCGAGTCGTGCGTGTCACGTGGTCTCCTCCTGGTCGGGAAGCGCGAGGAACTTACCCCAGGTGCGCCCGTTTCCAAGGCAAGCACACCCGGAATCGCGATGGGTTCGGGCCGGCCGGCTCTGGCGGCTATCCGGAGGGCTGGCCCAGCTTGAGTGCCTCCACGACGTCCGTCGCCAGGACCGCAGCGTTCGGCGAGCCCAGGCCCGTCGCGAAGTCCCACCCCACGCGGCACTGGTCCTTGCGGTTGCCGCCGAGGATCACGTCGTGGAATGGCTCGTCGGGGGAGTCGACGCCGTCGTAGTTCATCTTCTGCGCCGCGATCCGGTACAGGAGGGGGGCGACGGACGGCAGCTTCCCCACGCCCTGCTGCTCGGCGAACTGCTGGATGAGCAGGGTCGTGGCCGCCCAGAACGGCGTCGCGGCGCTGGTGCCCCCGATCGGCTCCCCGACCGAGTTGCCCCCCTTCACTGCGTGGACCGTGAAGAACCCGCTGTCGGGGTCGGCCGAGGCCGCCACGTCCGGGCCCTGGCGGTGGCCCTGGGGGTTCCGCTGGGGGTCGAGGATCGGGACCTTCTGGCCGTTCACCGTGAGGTCGCCCTGCTGGAAGTCGGGCGCCGGGTCCTCCGGGTTCACGCCGCCGCCGGTTCCGCCCTGCGACAGGACGTCCTCCCAGCCGGTCTCCTCCAGGTACGTGCCGTCCTTCCGCACGTTGAGCAAGGTGCCCCCGACCGAGATGACGTTCGGGCTGTCCCCGGGCCACAGCGGGATCACCCGCGTGTCGTTGAGGTCGAACCGCTGGCACCCGAATGCGCCGGAGTCGCCGGCCGCGACGAAGATGCTGACGCCGGCGGCGCGCGCGGCGGCGAAGTCCTGCTCGGTGGCCCGTCGATCGGCCGGCGAGAGGAACGGCGTCCCGTCCTCGAGCGCCGTCGCGTCGCACAGGCCGTAGCTGATCGACACGATGTTCGTCCGCCCGTCCGAGACCACCTGGTTCACCGCGTCGCCCAGCCCCTGGACGAACGACGACAACGAGGTGAACGGCGCCTCGTAGTTGAGGATCTTCGCCTGGGGCGCCATGCCGTGCACGACGTCGAGGTCGAGGTTCACCTCCACGGACGTGTCGCCCGTCTTGTCGTTGTTCCCCCCGTCGACCGGGACGTGCTCGATGGCCTGGGCCACCGGCGGCGCGTTCAGCCCGACGTGATGGACGAACGCGTTGACGTCCTGGTCGCGGAACGACGCGAACGACACCACGGCGATGGTCTGGCCCTTGCCGTCGATCCCCTGCTGCTGGAGGGGCGTGATGTCGTACGCCTTGGCCGCGTCCTGGGGGAACAGCCCCTCGCCTCGGGGGATGGCGAGTGGCAGAGGCGCCGGCGCGCCGTTCAGTCCGGCCACGCCCGTGACGGATGGTTCGAGCGACGACGGCACGATCGGCGGGTCGAGCGGCGCGACGTACGGCCGCCCGTCGGTGTCGCGGAAGTCGCCGATCCTGGTCGAGAAGAAGTCGTCGATGCTCCCCACCGTCCCTCGCAGGGACATGCTGGTCCGCTGGGGGAACACGCTGTTCACCGCGAACCCTGCCCCCACCAGGGTGTTCCGGATCCGGTCGACCTCCCCGGCCGGGAGCCCGAACCGCCGGCCGAACTCCGCCGCCGTCAGGAAATGCCGGTACTCGGGCGAGGATGGGTCGTTGACCGCGTCGAGGAATGCCTGCATGGCCCGCCGATGGGCGAGCCGCAGGACCACGGAGAAGTTCATGACCTTCCCACGGTCCGTGGCGCCCACGAACCGTCGCGGCTTCGTCCCCGGCCGCACACCGGGCGCGAGTCCGTCGCCGGACGAGCCCCCCGTGGCCACGGTGGATCCCGTCCCGACGCCGCGGTCGGCGCCGCCCGGCGAGCAGGCCACCCCGGCCACGAGCAGGGCCGCGACCAGGCCGAACGCGATCCGCCGTCCGCTCATCAGATGAACGTCACGCTCGCGTCCTGATCCTGCGAGCAGGCCTGCCCCCCGCAGGTCACGGCCTGACCGTTGGCCTCCACCACCGCGACCACGGTGACCCCCGTGAAGACCGAGCTCACCGGGTTGATGCCCTGGATCAGGCGGTTGATCTGCGAGCCGTTCGTCGGCTTCAGGTCGAACTGCAGGACCGAGCGGTTCGTGCCCTTCAGCACCAGGTTCACGGAGAACTTGACGCCGGCCGGGACGTTGAACGTCCGGATGACGAAGAAGAACGCCCGCCCGGTCGGGAGGATCAGATGTTGCAGGCATCCGCCACCCACCGCGCTGGCGCTCGGCGCCGTCCGGCAGAAGAACGGATGGAACGTGGCGTTCTTGGGCGGCGGGGGCTTCTGCTTCGTGGGCTTGGGGGGCGTGGTCGGCGGCGTGGTCGCCCCGGTGGTGCCGGTCGTCCCCGTCGTGCCGGTCGTCCCCGTCGTGCCCGTCGTGCCCGTCGTGCCCGTCGTGCCGGTCGGGCCGGTGATGCCCGTGGTTCCGGTCGTGCCGGTCGGGCCCGTGGGGCCGACCCCCGAGGTCGCCACCGGGGACGCCGTCGGGCCCACGACCTGCTCGTTCTTCTTGTGGAACACCGTGAGGAACAGCACCACCCCGATGGCCGTGACCACGAGGAACGCGATCAGCGCGCCGAGGCCCGCCGAGAACGTGTTCCGCGGGGGCTTGACCGGCGGCCCCGGCGGGTACCCGCCGCCGGGGGGCACGTAGCCCCCGCCCGGTGGCATCCCGGCCGGCGGGACGGCGCCCGGCGGGACCGCCCCGGGCGGCACGCTTCCCGGCGGGACGCTTCCCGGCGGGACGGCTCCGGCCTGGGGGAGCGGGTTCGCGCAGTTGTAGCAGTACGGGGCGCCCTGGGCGTTCTCGGCGCCACAGTTCGGGCAGATCATCGGGCCCACCTCCGGATGGCGTCGTCGACGGGTGCGGTGCGGTTGCCCGGCGCCCTCACGACGTCGCCTCCGCGGCCGGTGCCGCCCCCAGCGCCTGCCGGGTGTCGACGATCCGCTTTCGGTACTCCTCGGGAGTGAGGAGCTTGGCGGGCGTCGTCCGGTCCGACTTGTCGTGGTGCTTGCGGAACGCCAGCTCGACCTCGAGGACGTACAGGCGCCGCTGCAGCTTCCACGTGCCCATCCCCTTGCCGAGGGCGCCGGTCAGCACGCCGAACCGCTTGAACGGGCTGACGATGGTCTGGTAGTCGTCGGCCGTCACCACGCCCGACGCCACCTCGTCCTGGAGCTCCCGGCCCACCAGGACCTTCTCCCGCCCGCTGACCCACACGGCGATCACCGCGAGCGCCACCAGGCCGAGGATGTTCGGCAGGTCGGTGAGGAACCGCGCCACGCCGCTCGACTGGATGTCGTTCCGGTTCGCGGCCACCCACACGGGCAGGTAGTCGTGCAGCAGGTGGAACCCCATCGCGACCCCGGTGCCGACGACGGCCATCAGGATGACCCGGCCGATCGAGGCCCGCCGGGCGAACCCCAGGAACAGCCCGATGACCCCGGCGTAGAACACGTAGTTGAAGCTGGCGACCACCGTCGAGGCCAGGCTGTGGGTCGAGGGCCCGCCGAAGATGTCGGGCGTCGTCCACACGATCCAGAAGTTGGCCGCGAGGCCGAACCCGACACCCACCACGGCGCCGTACACGAGGCCGTCGAGCAGGTCGTCGAGCTCGTAGCGCACGATGAAGAACACGCCGAGCAGGACGAGCCCGGTGACCGCCTGCTGGATGATCGCCTGGTTCGCGTTCACGAACTCCGGGATGACGACGGCCTGGGACGTCCCGACGCTGTTGGGCACGCCGAACGCCTTCTCGATCCACGCCGTCAGCACCGGCGCGACGATCGCTCCCGCGCCGAGGGCGATCGCCAGCAGCTTCGCCGGCTCCTTCTCGTATCGGTCCAGGTAATAGATGCCGGCCAGCAGGATGATCGCGGGGATCGCCGACCACAGGATGGCGGTCAGCAGGCTGCCGTGCACGGGGCACCTCCTTCGTGGGTGTCGCGGGCGGAACGTGTCGCGGTCACTCGTTCACCTCCGATGGGAACCGGAACGTGTTCATCAGGGAGTCGGTCAGGAAGAACGCGGCCTTCTTGTTGGCCTCGTCGGTGATCAGCACGAACGTCACGAGGATCTTGTCGTCGTGGGCGGCGGTGACCACTACGGCGACCGGGTTGCCGGGGCCCTGCGGCGTGTCGGCCACGCCGGAGAAGGCGAACCCCGCCCCACCCCGATACCCGACGTTCGGCTCGAGCACCTGGTCGGCAGGCTTCTTGTCGCGGGCCAGGCCCAGGACCGACTTGCCCAGCGAGTTGGACTCGTCGGTGACGGCTGCGGCGTCGTCCGAGCCGCCGGAGATGGGCCGCGAACGGATCTGGACCACCGCCGTGATGCCGTTGACGTTCAGCTCGAGGAACACGTCCGCGGCGTTGTGGTCCGTGACCTTCCACTCGTTCGGGTTGAACTCGAGCCGGTACCCGGCGGGGCTCGTGAACAGCGTCCCGGCGACGAGGGCGGGCGCGAGGGGCGGGCCCGACGGCGAGCCCTTGGGGGTCGGCTTGGGGGGCGGCCCGCAGGGTGGGACCGGGCAGTCGGACTTCGGCGGCGGCGGCGCGGAGCTGGTCACCAGGATCGCCGTGATCCCGAGCACGACGACGAGCACGCCGGCGAACACCCCGATCAGGATGCCGCGACCCAGCCGCCCGCCGCGATGCCCGCGGACCGGGCCTGGCTGCGGCGAGTACTGCGGATACCCGCCCGACGGCGGTGGGTAGCCGCCGGGTGGCGGCTGGTACCCGCCCGGCGGGAAGCCTCCCGGTGGACCCGGGGGCGGTTGCCCCCCCGGAGGCGGGCCTCCCGGCGGCGGCGGGGGCGGCGGCGGGGGAACCCCGCTCACGCCTCACCTCCCGGCAGCGGCTCGGCCGGGGGCGGGGCCGCCCGCCGGTCGGCCCGTCGCGCGTTGGGCAGGGCGAGCAGGGAGACGCCGCAGTTGATGCAGAAGGAGTGCCTCGGCGTCATCGCGCCGCAGTTCGCGCACCGGATGTCGGGCCCGGTCTGGATCTCCGCCGCCTCCTGGAGCAGCCCGAGGTGCAGCACCCTGCGGAGCCAGATCAGGGCGACGACGTCGAGGATCAGGTACACGATCAGCGCCAGGAAGTCCCGGAGGTGCAGCTGCGCCTGCGCCGCCACGATCAGGACGAGCACCGCGACCACCATGGCCACCGCCGGATGACCCAGGGGGCCGAGGGCGCCCCGGTCGCGGATCGGCGACCGGAACCGCAGCCAGAACGCGGCCGCCGTCGCGCTCATCACGGCGGCCGACAGCACCGGCGCGGCGATCGCCAGCTCGAGCACCCGGATGACCCAGGGCGTCACCGCGCCCACGGGACGGAGGCCCGAGTTCGTCAGCGTGGAGAACGACACCGTGAGCAGCTGGGCGCCGGCGAAGCAGACCGCCGCGGCGCCGCCGAACGTCGCGCCGTCCAGCACGTCGTTGAAGACCTTGCGCCCCAGCAGGAACAGGGGCCCGATGATCATCAGGACCACCGAGATGATCGGCATGACGACGCCGAGCTGCACGGTGGTGGAGCCCGAGGACTCGCCGAACAGGGCCGCGCCCGGCGAGGAGAAGCTCTTGGCGATGAATCCGGCGGCGATGCCGGCCGCGACCCCCCACAGCATCGTGAACGCGATCACCGACATGGGGTCGTCCTCGTAGACGTCGACGTCGTACAGGTACAGCACGAACAGCAGCGGGGTGAGCACGGCGCTCGCCACGATCGCCATCGGGAACAGCCCGAGCACCGTGAGCAGGACGACGACCACGAGGCCGATCAGCAGGGCGATCCGGAACGTCCGCATGTCGGTGCGCGGGAGCTGCGGGAAGAACGTCGAGACGATGCGGGGCCGGTTCACCCGCTCGTGCGGGTTGGCGGCGAAGCCCCGGTGGCCCGTGCGCGCCATCTCCTCGGCGAGGCTATTCCCGCACCGGATGCAGAAGTGCCCCTCCGGGACCTCCTGTCCGCAGTCGTCACATGTCACCACGGTCGTCCTCCCTCACACGGCCGGGTGGCCCCGGGCACGTGGCGGTGCGCACGGTGCGAATCATGTCAGAGCCGGGCTTGGACGTCGCGCAGGCGGGCATAGGATCCCGCTCGGCGGTGCGACCGCTCGCCGCCCCCTCTACCGCCGCGGTAAAACGACCCTTTCGTGCCAATTCGGCGGCATTGGCAGCGGAATTCTTCCGGCTGGAGCCACAAGTGTCAAGGCAACTGCCGCCGCTCCAGGCGCCGGGCTACTTCGCGAAGAGGATCAGCAGCAGCACCACGACGATCGCGGCCCCGACGCCCGCGAGGACCCAGGTGAGGAGGGGGTTCCCGGACCCGATGCGGCGCCGTCCGGTGCGGTACGAGGTCGTGCTCGGCGCCGCCGGAGGCGGGAAGCTGCGCGGGGCGGAGGGGCTGGATGGCTGCGGCGCGGGGGGCGTTCCCGGCACGGAAGGGACCCCCGACACGGAACCGGACGTGGAGGGCTGGACGGGGACCGGCGGAACCGACGGTCCCGGGACCGAGGGAACCGATGCCTGTGAGGGCACGGACGGCTCCGAGGGGGTCGCCGGAACGGACGACGTCGAGCCGGCGAACGACGCCCCGCTCGGGAACGAACCCCAGGACACCGACGGATCGGATCCCGGCGCCCCGGCCAGCGAGCCGGGCGGCGGGGCCGGGGCCGGAGCGACGTCCGCCGGCGCGCCGAGCCTCGAGGGATCCCAACCGCTCAGGAACGACCGGGCGGCGTCGATGAGCTCCCGGCAGGTCGGGAACCGCGCGTCCCGGTCCTTCGCCATGGCCCGGGCGATCACCGCATCCAGGCCCCTCGGCATGCCCGGCCGGACGGTCGACGCCTTCGGGACCGGGGCCTCGATGTGCATGAGCATGACCTGGTGCTCGTCATCGGCGGCGAACGGAACCGATCCCGTCAGGCATTCGTAGAGCACGCAGCCGAGCGCGTAGACGTCGACGCGACCGTCGAGGGGTTCTCCCCGGAACTGCTCGGGCGCCGCGTAGTCGACCGTTCCGGCGAAGTACCCCACGCGGGTGAGCGCGTCGCCCGGGGCACGCAACGCACCGGCGTCGTGGGCCTGGTCGTCGGACGCGAACTGGTCGGTCACGTCGGCGCTGCCCGCGTCCACCTGTTTGGTCAGCCCGAAGTCGGTGAGGTACACGTGCTCCACCTGCCGCGTGGCCGAGGGGGGTTCGAGGAGGATGTTCCCCGGCTTGACGTCCCGGTGGATGAGGCCGGCCTTGTGGGCGGCGTCCAGCGCGCTCCCCACCCGTCCCAGGATCGAGACCGCGCGGATGGGATTGAGCGCGTGGTGCTCCTGCAGGACCTCGCGGAGGTCCGTGCCGTCGACGAACCGCATCGCGATCCACAGCTCGCCCTCGAACTCCCCCGCGTCCGTGACCGGGACGATGTTCGGGTGCTCGAGGGAGGCGGCCAGGCGGGCCTCGCGCTCGAACCGCTTGCGGAACCCGGTGTCCTCCATGTACTCGGGCGGCAGGACCTTGAGCGCGACGCGCTTGCCCAGGTGGACGTGCTCGGCGAGGTAGACCACGCCCATCCCGCCCCGGCCCACGAGGCGCTCGACGCGGTATTCGGCGATCTGGGATCCCGGGCGCAGATCGGATGACATCGGTGCAGTTCTATCACGCTGCCTGCGGACCTCCGCGCCACGGGAGCGGCGGCTGGTAGAACTCGGGACGTGGAATCCCCCCGGAGGCCATGGGGGCGCCGGCCCGGCGCCTCGGCCGTGCTCGCCCTTGCCCTTGCTGCGCTGACCGCGTGCGGCGGTGGCTCCGCGGGTCCGTCGCCCACGCCGACCACGCCGGCGACCCCGGCCGTCACCTCCGCGCCGCCGGCGACCTCCGCGCCGGCCTCACCCGCGACGAGCGCGCCCACGACCGCCCCCACCACGGAGCCGGCGTCGGGTGCGACCACGACCGGGCCCACCACCGGGGCGCCGGATCCCCGGTCCGTGGCGATCGCCCCGCTGCTCCGGCCGGGAACGACGCCGGTTCGGGTCCTGTACGGCGACGTCGACGGCGACGGCGTGCAGGACATCGTCGTGGCCTCGGTGGCCCGCCGGTCGCGGGGGCCGCTCCCGCAGTCGTACCTGGACGTCTTCCTGTACCGCGGCGACGGCCGGTGGCGCCGGGGGTGGGTGGCCACCGGCCCGGCCCCGCCCGGCGCGGACGGAGCGCCCGCATCGGTGCTGGAGACCGCCGGCCCGGCGACCCTGGGCCAGCAGGTCGACTCGCTGGCGCTCGTCGACATGGCGGGCGACGGGACGCCCGAGCTCGCGGTCGGCGTGCTCAACCAGGGGGCGGGCCCCGGGCCGCTCGACGTGTGGGTGATCGGGTTCGGCGCGGGGAGTCCGGTGACCGAGTTCTGGGAGGAGACCGTCCAGGACGGCATCCTCCTGGCCGCCGGGACCACCCTGCGGCTGCAGACGCCGAGCTTCGCGCCGAACGACCCGGCGTGCTGCCCGAGCCGTATCGAGCACCAGACGATCGGGTTCGATCCCGGAGCCGGCACCGTCCGCGTCCTCGAGCAGTCGTTCACGCCGGTCCACTGAGCATTGGGCAAGGGGCCATTGCGTCGAAACGGGCCGGCTCCCGGCGGTATGGTTCAGGCCCCGATGCAAGCAGAGCACGCACCGGCCGTCCTCCGCCCGTTCACGAACGGGATGCGCTCGCCCGTCATCGCTCCCGTCGTTCGCGGCGCGCTCGGCCTCCCGCTGTTCTTCTTCTCCGCGTCCACGGCCACCCTGTTCGCGTGGACCATCGACCCGCCGCTCACGGCGTGCGTCCTCGGGGCGAACTACTTCGCGAGCGTGGCGCTCGCCATGTGGGCAGCCAGGGAGCGGTGGTGGGCGAACGGACGCGTCTCGGCGTCGGTGGCGCTCGTGTTCGCGCCGATCACGACGGCCGCGACCTTCCTCCACTTCGGCGCGTTTCACACGGACGGCTCGGGGTTCACGCTGTTCATCACGTGGTTCTGGATCGTCGCGTACGCCGTCTACCCGATCCAGCTGTTGTGGATGCTCCGCAAGCAGCTCATGACCCCGGGCGGCGACCCGCCGCGCACCCGCCCGCTGCCGGGGTGGCTGAAGGCGACCTTCGCCGCCCAGGCCCTCGTGCTGATCCCCCTCGGTGCGGCGATGTTCCTGGCCCCGTCGACGATCGCACCGGGGTGGCCGTGGACGACGGAGCTGGGCGGGCCGATCCCCCCGCTGTCGATGCAGGCCTTGTCGGCGTGGGCACTCGCGTTCGGGGTCCTCGCGGCGCACTCGCTGCGGGAGAACGACGTCGATCGCATCCGGTGCGGACTGCTGGCGTTCCCGGTCATGGTGGTGCTGCACGGGATCGCGCTGCTCCGCTTCGGCGGCGTCGTGGAGTGGAACAGGCCGGGCGCGTACATGTACGTGGCCTATCTGGCGTCCGGCGTCGTGGTCGGCATCTACGGCATCAGGAACTGGCGCCGCCCGCCGGAGCCCAAGTGGATCGACGTCCCCGAGGAGCAGGCCGAGTTCAGGGAGTAGCGCGGTTCGACCGATCCCTTGTCCACGAGGGGTTCAGGTGCGAGCCTGGGCCGGTTGGAGCGCACAGGAGGCGAACCCGTGGGCCTGTTCATGAAGAAGACGAAGCCGGACGAGGAGCTGCTGGCCCAGGGCGTACGTGGCCACGCCACCGTGCTCCACGTCGAGCGGCCGAAGATGGACCTGGAGATGTCGATGTCGAACCGGAAGGCGGAGGAGATGCTCCGCGGCGACATCACACCGATCCGCCGGAAGATGCGCCTGAAAGTCGAGGTCCCCGGCCGCGAGACCTACGAGCTCGAGACCAAGCTGAACATCCCCGTGATGCTCTCCGGGAAGGTCGTCGCGGGCGCCGGGATCACCGTCCTGGTCGACCAGGATGACCCGAAGCACCTGGCGGTCGACTGGTCGGCGGGGGTGGAGCAGGGGTCGACGTCCGCGATGTTCGCCGACAACCCGATGGCCGCCGCCGCGCTCCAGGGCGCCGGATACGACCCGAAGGTGCTCGCACAGCAGATCGACGCGGCGAGGGCCCAGGCCGGGCAGGCCATGGCGGCCTGGCAGGCGTGGCAAGCCCAGCAGGCCCAGGCGGGCGCGGTTCCCGGATCGACGCCTCCGGGATGGCCGGCCGGCGCCGTCCCGCCGATTCAGCTCCCCCCGGGCTGGCAGATGCCGCCCGGATTCCCCCAGATCCCCGGGGCGGTCCCGCCGGGCTCGGTCCCGCCGGGCTCGGTCTCGCCGGGCTCGGAGGAAACCCCCGGTACCGCCCCGCCGGGATCACAGCCCTGGCCGGATGCGACGACGAACCCCGTGGGGCCGACGTCCGAGGACGAGCCCAAGGACTGACAACCCATCGCCCGGCACCAAGAAGGCGGGCTCCTCCGGGAGCCCGCCTTCCGGTTGTTCGGCGAGCCGATGTGCCCGCCCGTCGGGGGATCACTCCATCACGCGGGCGGGGCCCACCGCGCGATGTTGTCGGAGCCGGTCAGCCCGGCCGTGCCGAAGTTCCCGGCCACGTAGATCCCGTTCGGCGCGGCGTCGACGCCGGACGCGTAGGGAGGAACGCCGCACCCTTCGGGGCATCCCAGTGCGCTGCCCATGGTCGACCACGTCGAGGACTGCGGGTTCCACTGGGCGATGCCCCGGGCGGCCAGTCCGCCCGCCGTGGGGAAGTCTCCCGCGACGTAGACCTTGCCGCCCGCGGCCGCGAGCGACGCGACGGAGTCGCCGGCGGTGTCGTGGCCCGCACCCGACTTGAGCGGCTTCCACCGCGTCTTGGTGCTCTTGAGGACGGCGACCCCGAGGCTCGCGACGTTGTTGGCGGCGACCTGGTTGGGGGACATGTGGAGGATCCCCGCGTGGTCGAAGAACCCGCCGACGTACAGCGTCGTCCCCACCCGCAGCAGGGTCTCGACGTTGCCGGGTGCGGCCCCGGCTCCCGAGCCCACCGTCACCCCGCACCCGAACGGGTAGTACCACGTGCCGGGCGTGGAGGTGTTCCACATGATCAGGCCGTTGATGTCGTATCCGGACACGGTCTCGCACGGCCGCTTCCCGTGCTGGGTGCCGCCGTGGTCGCACGGGCTGTTCGGGACGCAGTCCAGCAGGTCGCCGCCCATGAAGACCCACTTCCCGTCGAACGCGATCGCGGTGATCCCGCCGGCGCCGAACACCGGCCCGAGCTTCGACCACCCGGCCGTCCTGGTGAGCGCCGTCCCGAGCTTCCACCGCGCGGCCGGGGCGCCCACCGGCTTGCCGCCGGCCTTGTCGAACGATCCGCCCGCGTACAGGAAGCCGCCGGAGACGCCGAACGCCTGCACGATGCCGTCGGTGCCGCCTCCCACCGCGTGCCAGTGCCCGGCCGAGAAGACCGCGATGTTGCGCGCGGCCACGCCGCTCACCGACGAGAAGTCTCCCCCGATGAACACCTGGCTCTTGTAGACGGTGATCGCGTACACCATCGGCCCGGCCACGGTGGAGCCGCCGGCGACGCCGGAGCCCATGCCGTGCCACGCCGACCCGTCCCATCGCGAGATTCCGCGCGTCAGGACCGGCCCCGTCTGGTCGAAGGACCCTCCGACGTATTCGCTCCCGCCGCCGTGGGCCACGACCAGCCCGAACCCGCGGCCGTTCTCACCGTTCGTCACGCCCTGGCCGAGCGTCGACCAGGTGGAGCCCCTCAGCACGCCGATGTCGTCGACGAGCAGGGCGCTCTGGATCGGCCCTCCCGTGTCGAACGAACCGCCGACGTACTGCCCGCCGGCCGGGTCGTCGGCGAACACGTTCACCGTCGACGGCAGCTGGGCGATCGGCAGCACGGTCCACGCCGGCGAGCTGAGGTTGAACGACGCCAGCCCGCCCTTCGTGACCTTCGCTCCCGGCTGGAGATGGTCGAACGACCCCCCGACGAAGAGCGTGGTGCCGCTGACGTGGAGGGCGCCCACGACGCCCTCCTCGCCCGATTTCGTCACGCCGGAGTGGGCGCCGTCGACCGCGCTCCACGACGAGCCGTTCCACCTGGCGAGGGAGTTCACGTCGATCGTGCCGGCACCGGTGAAGTCGCCGCCGACGTAGAGATTGGAACCGTCCGAGGCGAGGGCATCGACCTCGGACTGGAAGAACCCGTTGGAGATGCCGCCGCCGAGGGCGCTCCACTGCGACGACGAGGTGTTCCACCTGGCGATGTTGGCCGCGTCCACCGTCCCGGCGCTGTCGAAGCTCCCGCCCGCGTACAGGGTGGACCCGATCAGTTGGAGCGCGTGGACGTCTCCGGGGATGTCCGGGCAGTCGGCGCAGGTGTACAGGCCGCGCCCGAGCGCGCTCCACGACGAGCCGTTCCACCGGGCGATGCTGTTGACGTTCGTGCTCCCGGCGCGGCCGAAGGATCCCGCCGCGTACAGCGTGGAGCCGGAGACGGCGAACGCCTCGACCCGGACGAAGCAGAAGTCTCCGCACCCGCCGTCCGAGACCCCGGTGCCGAGCGGGCTCCACGTGTTCGTCTGCGTATCGAACGCCGCGACGTCGTTCACCGTCACCGGCGTCGACCCGTTCACCGCCTGGTTGAAGATCCCGCCGACGAACAACGTGTTCCCGGACACCGCGAGCGCGTCGACCTCCGGGCCCTCGTCCTGCGGCGCGCCGCGGAGGCCGCCGGACAGCGCATGCCAGGCGTGCCCGTCCCACCGCAGGACGAGCGAGTGCGGCGCGCCGCCGGCGAACGAGAAGACGCCCCCGACGAAGACGTCGGTCCCGTGGACGGCGATGGCGTTCACAGCGCTCGCGCTGATGCCGTTCTGCACCCCGGGCTCCCCGAACCGGTCGTCCCAGTTGGCGTCGCCCGGCTTCCGGGCGGCCGTCGTCTGGTCCCCCGCCGTCCGGGCCGTCGTGTCCGACGCGGAGCGCTGCCGCACCAGACGGGGCGCACCGTCCGGACCGAGCACCAGCCGGTACCCGCGCGCGCTGAAGCTTCCGGAGACGCCCGCGCCGGTCCGGATGGACCCGTCGGGACGAAGGATGGACGCCACGCTGGCCGGAGCCGGGGCGGATGGCCTCGTCGCGGGGGCGCGCCGATCCGCGGACACGGGCCGGGGGGCCGCGGCTGCCGAGGCGGCCGTCAGGCCCGCCACCACGATCACGGCGAGAGCGGACAGCAGGGCGCGCGGGCCCCGCGAATGGAACCGGAGCTGCATTGGATCCTCCTCCTCGCCCGCGCGCGGCGAGGAATCGCGGACACGCGGGCACCCAAGCCGCAGTCGTTGCGGCCCGACGAAGATGCACCTGAACTAGCGCAAATGTCAATGCAAGGGAGGAACGCGGCGTACCATCGGTTCCCTCGCGGAACGGAGAGCCGTCATGCGGGCACGTCCCCCGATGGTCCCACGCCGGGCCGGCGGCTCACTCGAGCGCGTTCGGCGGCTTCGGCGTCGGTGACCCGATCGGGCTAGCAGTCCGGGGCGCAGGTCGGAGAGATGCTGTTCGAATACGACGACGGGATGGGGTGCGGCAGCTCCGCGTCGTTGCCGTAGGCGAGGACGATGTCATCGTGCTGCCGGAGCGGGATGGTGCCCGGGGCGCCCGAAAAGGGCTTCCCGTTCACGAAGGCGCGGAGCTGGCGTCCGCCCGAGGCGCAGTACCCGCCGATGCAGGTCGAGGTCAGCCGCACGCCCCACACGCCGAAGAACTGACCCAGGGTGAACCGCCGGACCGTGGGGGACTCGACATGCATGATGCCGCTCGCGTCGTGTGTGTGCAGGGACGTGAGATACCCCGCCTCCTGGTCGATGCCGATGTTGGCGGGGACGACCACCGGCCGGCCTTCGACGAAGATCTGCAACAGGTCGTGGTGGTGGAGGGTCGCGGCCATCTGCGCCTGGGCGGGCAGGCCCAATGCCTCGAGGCGCTCCCGGAGGTCCGCGTATTCGGGCGGCCACGGCGCGGGGCCGGTCTGGAGTCCGGGAAGCGCCGTGGAGGAGCCGCCGGACGAGGCCACGATCGCGACCACACCGGCCACGACCGCCACGGCCACGACCGCCACGATCGCGATTCGGGTGTTCCGCTTTCGGCGTGCCGCGCGGCGGGCCGCCTCCCGCCGAACCGCTTGCGCGGCATCGCGCTGCTGTTTGCGGGTGGGCTGCGCCCCGGGAGGCCGAGCCGGCCCTGCGGAGCCAGGTCGCCCGCCGGAACGGGGTCGTTTCCTCTTCGCCACTCGTCACTCCATTGGTGACCGCACGGGGGCGCCCGGACGCCGAGCAAAGCGTCCCACAGCATCGTGGGCCTCGGTGGGACCTCAGGAGCCGAGGAACCGCCCACGACCAGGGTGGGAAACCCCTCCCGGACGGCTGCCGATCGCGTTCACCCCGCCCGGGGGGTGGCCCTGGCCGGCTCGCTTCCCCGCCGCCGGACCCGATACCGCGCGACGCGTGGAGGGGGGCCGGTCGGGCGCCGCGGAGAGGGCCGAAGCAGCACCGGCGGCCGCGGGCGCTGATGGAAGTCGAACTCGCTGATGAGGTTTCCGAGGACGGGCGAGTCCTCGGCGACGCTCGGCCGGGAGTCGGGGCGGCCGTCCGTCGCCGGGTCGATGCGCTGGCCGCCGAGGAAGTCGTCCTCGATGAACTTCAGGTACGCGTCGAAGGACAGCGTCTGGTGGTCGATGTACCCCCGTCGCGCGTACGGCGAGATCAACAGCCCGGGAACGCGGATCCCGTACCCCACGCTGCTCGCACGCGGGGGAACGACGTGATCGTAGAACCCGCCCCAGTCGTCCCAGGCGAGGAAGATCGCGGTCGACGACCAGTCGGGACCCCGCATCACGGCGTCGATCAGGCGCGTCACGTACGCCTCGCCCGTCCGGACCGACGCCGGGGGGTGCTCGCTGTCGCGCTGGTTGGGGACGATCCAGGCCACGTTGGGGAGGGTTCCCCTCCTCGCGGCCCGGAGGAAGTCGCCCGCCGGTTGGACGTTCGAGAGCTGGTCGTCCTCCTGCACGTCCTCGAACCTCGGCAGGGGGTTCCAGATGCTCGGCGTTCCCGCGGACTGGTGCCCCTGGTAGCAGAACATCCGGTCGTTGGCGCAGTCGGGCTGGGCGCCCAGGCCGATGTAGTACCGCCACGAGACGCCGTCCTGGTGCAGCAACCAGGTCAGGTCGGTCCACGGGTAGCCCCCGGCCGGCAGCGGAGCTCCGGCTCCGAAGCCGATGTCCGTTCGGCACGACATGGGATCGCGCGTGTTCGAGCACCGGGCGGACCACGCCGACACCATCCACAGGTGCGACGGGAGACTCCACGACTTCACCGGCTCGAACATGTGGTCCTGCAGGACGAAGTCCTTCGCGTACGTCCAGTAGTTCGGGATCTCGCGGGCCGTGTGGTAGCCCATGACGTCGGGGATGAGGTCGTCGGAGATGCCGCCGGCGCACCGCGGATCATCCGGGGGGGCGGCGCTGCAGAACTGTCGTCGCGCGAGGAGCGCCCGCCGGACGAAGCCGTTCATCCTGCCGCCGTCGATGTCCCTGGTCGCGTCGGCCGCGCCGTGGGGCCCACCCAGGTTGACGTCGCTCGTGTCGTGGTAGGGGCGGACGCACCGGTGCAGCGCGGGGTCCGGGACGCAGACCGTCGGCACCCCGTTCCGCATTGGGATGCCGTCGGCACCGGGGAACGTCCCGAAGTACGAGTCGAACGACCGGTTCTCCTGCATGATCACGATGACGTGCTTGATCTTGTGGATGCCGGTCAGCGTCACGGTGCCGGTGCCCTCGCTGGCATCCACCGCCGCGCAGCTCACGCCGACGAGCGCCACGACCGCCGCCCCCGCGACGAGCCGCGCCCGCGTGCCGGCGAATGCCATCCACCGAGAGTTCGCCGGACCTGCGGGCAGGGTTCGCGGCGGCCCGTGACGGACACATATTCGCGACGTTGCGTGAGCTCGCGAACGGGTTCCCTCAGAGGTGCGGGAAGAGGAACGGCGCGACGCCCGGGACGTTGTCGTATCGGTAGTCGTGCCCGGCAGCGTCCGCGGTGTAGCTCGACTGGACGGCCCACCTGACGACGCCGCTTCCCCGCACGGTCATCGCCCCTTTCGGGAAGGCGCACCTCGCGACGGTCCCGGCGGCCGAATAGCTCACCACGGCATCGTCGTCGAGCACGACCGCGCCGGAGGCGTCCCTGAGCCAGCAGTGCATCCGGTGTGGATCGCCCGGGAACTTGTGGCGAAAGATGTCGAGCCGGTAGTCCGCCGACGACGTCGAACGCGAGTCCATCGGCCACATCAGGTCGGGGGTGTGGAGCGTGGCCCACGGCACCGCATGGTCGAACACGACCCGGAACCTGACGATCTTGGCCGGATGGCCGTTGATCGAACCATGTACGACGGCGCTCGTCACCCTTCGGATGTCCATCCTGGTGTTCGAGTCCCGGGGATCGCCTGCGGCGTAGTCCGCGCGTGCGGGAACCGAGACCGCGAGCGAGCCGAGGAGCACGACGATGGGGAGAACACGAGCCGACCTGCGTGCCATGAGCCCGACCTCCCTGGAGTGGTCGGTCGAATCTTAGTCAGGGGCGGCCGGAGCCTCACCCCGAGAACCACGGTTCGATGCTCGGACCGATGAGTCCGGGCGAGGACGGCGGTCGGAAGCGAGAGGATGTCGAATCGTCGTCGTTCGGATCGACGGGAGGCCGTGATGGGGAAGGTGTGGTTCCAGCTGTCGGTGTCGGTGGACGGGTACTCGGCCGGGCCAGAACAGAGCCTGGAGAATCCGCTCGGGCTCGGAGGGATGCGGCTGTTCCAATGGCAGTTCGCCCTGGAGGCGTGGCACCGACTCTCCGGTTCGGAGGGCCCGGGCGAGGTCAACGCGAGCACGCCGGTGTTCGAGGAGGCGCTCACGGACTACGGCGCGGTGGTCATGGGACGGAACATGTTCGGCGGCGGACACGGCGCCTGGGCGGACGACCCACCGTGGACCGGCTGGTGGGGGGACGACCCCCCGTACCACACGCCGGTGTTCGTGCTCACGCACCACCCGCGTGATCCGCAGCCGATGGAGGGCGGGACGACGTTCCATTTCGTCACCGACGGCATCGAGTCGGCGGTGGCGCAGGCGAAGCAGGCCGCAGGCGATCGGAACGTGCTCATCGGGGGCGGGCCCAGCGCGGTGCAGCAAGCCGTGGCGGCCGACCTGGTCGACGAGTTCGAGCTGCACATCGCCCCCGTCGTGCTGGGGCAGGGCGAACGCCTCCTGGTCGGCATCGGGACCCCGGAGCTCGAGCAGATCCGCGTGGTCGAGGCGCCGGGCGTGACCCACGTGAAGTACCGGGTCCTTCGACCGGCGTGACGGCCCATCGCCGGGCGCCGCGCGTTGCGCGCCCGGGTGCGACGCGTTTCACTCCGAGTCGCCGTGTCCACTCCGACCCCGCCCAGACGGACGTTCCGCAGCGTGTTCTGGCAGCCCCCGCGCCCCCACGGGGACGTGATCGTCGACCGTACGGTCAGCTACCTCGAGCTCCTCTACGACCTCGTCTACGTCGTCGTGATCGGCCGGGCCTCGTTCGCGCTCGCCCGAGACGTGACCTGGCGCGGCGCCGGAGAGTTCGTCGCGGTCTTCACGATGATCTGGATCGCCTGGTTCAACGGCACCGTCTACCAGGACCTGCACGGCCGGGGCGACGGGCGGTCGCGGTTCTTCGTGTTCCTCCAGATGCTGATCCTGGCGCTCCTGGCCGTGTTCACGGCGAACGCCGCGGGTTCGTCCGGGCGCGCCTTCGCGATCGTGTATGCGGCGTTCCTGTCGGTGCTCACGTGGCTCTGGTACTCGGTGCGGCGCCTCGACTCGCCGGAGTACGCGGCCATCGCCCGGCCGTACCTCGTCGGCATGGTCGGGTCGGTCCTGGTGATCGGGGCGAGCGCCGCGCTCCCCTCGGGGCCGCGGGTGCTCGTGTGGGCGGCGTTCGGGGCGGCCTGGATCGTCGGGGGCATCGTGCTCCAGCTCAGGATCGATCCCCGGCTGTCGGGGTTCATCGCCCAGTCGTCGCTGATCGAACGGTTCGACCTCTTCGTGATCATCGTCCTCGGCGAGGTCGTCGTGGGCGTCGTCACCGGGATCTCCGGCGGGGACCGCGACGCGACGGCCATCGCCACCGGACTCCTCGGCCTGATGATCGGGTTCGGCTTCTGGTGGACGTACTTCGACTTCGTGGGTCGCCGCCCGTTCCGCAACGACGGGCGCGGCCGTGCGGGGTGGCTGCTCGGTCACCTGCCGGTCGCGATGGCGATCACGGCCTCGGGCGCGGCGATGGTGAGCCTCATCGAGGAGGCGGGCCTGGATCGTGCCCCGCAGCCGACCGCATGGCTGTTGTCGGGCTCGGTCGCGGTGAGCCTCCTCGCCCTGATCGTGATCATCAACTCGCTCGCCGACCGACGGACGTGGCGGTCCGTCTACGACCCGCTGTCCGTGGCGCTGGTGGCCGCGGCAGCGCCTGCGCTGCTGGTCGGGTGGTGGCGACCTGTCCCCTGGGTGCTCGTCACGGCGCTCGTGCTGCTCCTGGTGGCGGTGTGGGTGGTCGCCGTGTTCCGGTGGCTCCGGCTCGACGATCCGAACCTCGCGCTTCCGGGATAGACACGGTCCGGGGCCTCGACGGCATCTGGCCCTCGTCGTCCCGACCTGTGTCCAGTCGCGACGATCCGGCCTCCAACGGAGCGTGCGCAGGGATCGATGATCTGTCGGATCTGGCACGGAATCCCAAACGTCACCCGGAACACGACAACGTCATTCGACGGCCTAAGCATTGGCTGAAGATCGCAGGGGGCGCGAATCCAGGATCCCTCCTCCTCGGTAGTACCTCGTGGACAGAGTGAATCCCGCAATGAACAAAGGAGGTGGGATCGATGTCCGCGCAGGCTCGATCGGACCGCGGCGAACCATCGCCCCGGCCCGTCCTTGCTCCGGTGAACGGACCGGCCGCGGACCCGGACCGGAACCGCGCCCGAGTCGTGACCGTCGTCGCCATGGCCAGCATCGCGGCGGGGGCCATCAACATCGCGGCGGCGGCGACCGTCGGCCGCGTGAACGGCCAGAACCTCGCGTTCTTCGTGGCGGTTTCGGCCGCGCAGATCGCCTGGGGTGCGGTCGCCCTGGTTCGGGCCCCCCGATGGTGGCTGGCGCTCGGCGCGGCTGGGAACGCGCTGGTCGTGGCCACCTGGGTGGTGTCCAGGACCGTCGGACTCCCCGTGGGGGTGTACGCCGGCATCAGGCTCCCGGTTGGGTTCGCCGACGCCCTGGCCACGGCGCTCGCGGCCGTCACGGTCATCGGTGCGGCTGGACTCGCGGCTCGGGGGCATGGTCCGGCGCGATCGGCGACCCGTTCCTGGGGCGTCACGGTCGCGGCGCTGGTGCTCTTCGGCGCCCTGGCCCTCGCGGGCGTGCTGTCGCAGGCCAACGCGTTCGGCTCCACTCCGGGCGGCTCCGGAGGGAACACCGGAGGAGGCGTGAGCGGCCCCTACGCCCCTGGTGGTGGCGGCAGCGGCTCCGGGAGCGGCTCCACGGGCGGCGGCCCGTACGGCTACTGAGAGCAGCGCCGCTTCTCATCAACCAACGGAACGGGAGGCCGGCGGCAACCGCCGCCGGCCTCGCGTGATGAGGACGAGTCCTCAGATCGCGGCGAGTCCCGCCTGGATCCCCGTGGGGATCCCGGCCGTGACCCCAAGGGATGCGAGGCTGCCGTCCCGGTCCACGGCGAACCCGCTGATGGTGCCGTCGGACCCGTTGAGGACGTAGAGATACCGGTCGCCGCTCGACAGCGCCATGTCGGCGGGCGCGGCGCCCGTCGACGCGGCGTTCGCGCTCTGGAGGGTCAGCCTGCCCCCGTGGCGCGCCGAGTAGCGCGAGACGTCGTTGCTCCCGGTGTTGGCAACGTAGACCGACTGCCGGTTGGCAAGGGTGGCGACCCAGCACGCGGCGCTCTGACCGTCGGCCGCGGACGGCGTCACCGTTCGCACTGCACCGCCGGGGGATATGGCGTACGAGGAGGTCGCGCTCGCGCCGGCCGCCCCGCCGAACGCCTCGGAGACCAGCACGTCGCGGCCCTTCACGGCGAACCCGAACGGGGTCGCGCCGGACGACGGCGTCGAACGGAGGCCCTCCGCGCGACCTTCCGGCCCCACCCGGAAGGTGTCGATCAGGTTGGTGTTCTTCTCGGTCACCACCAGAACGCGGCCCTCGCGGGCGAAGGCGACCTCGGCCGGTCCGACGCCGGCGCCGGAGAGGGAGCGGGTGGATCCGGGGATCGGCGAGATGGAGCCGTTCGACACGCGGAGTCCGCTGATGGCGTCGCTCCCCGCGTCCAGCACGTAGGCGAGGTTCCCGGAGGTCGTCACGCTGATCGGCATGTCGCCGCCCGACGGCGCGGTGTCCGCGAGCTCAGGCATGCCGTCCGTGCGCAGCCGGAACAGCGACACCGAGTCGCTGCCGGCGTTCACGGCCAGGAGCCACCTGCCCGACTCCGACAGGGTGAGGGCGCCCTGGCTCCCGAGCTTCCCGCCCGCGCCCAGGCCGCCCGTGTCGACCGACGGGCCTGGGGTGAGCGTCCCGTCGGCCGCCCGGTGGAACACGAGCACCGCGTTGCCCGCGGGGTCGTTCGACTCCGTGTACACGGCCCCGGCCCGGCCCGGCGAGGCGGAAGCGGTGAGCGTGAACGGGGACACGGTCAGGGCGAGCGCGGCCCCAACGACCGCGATGCCGAACCGTCGGATGATCCTTCGTGGCGTCACTTCGAACCTCCGTGTCTGTATGGTCGGTCGTGGTGGTTCGCGCCCGCGGCGCGAGCCGTCGCGCACCCGGTGGCTCACCTCCTCGTCGACGTCGGGTCGTTCCCGGACCGGGCAACCGGCCGACCGAACGTAGTCCGGGGGCGGTTGCCGTCCGGTGGACGGCTCATTGCCGAACGGTGGCCGGCCGTAACGAGTTCGCAAGGTTCGGCGACCACACTGGTCTCGTGACGGAGCGCTCGGCACCCGCTCGCATCCTGGTCGTCGACGACGAGCCGATCGTGCGCGACGTGCTCGGCCGGTACCTCGAGCGCGAGGGGTTCGAGGTCGAGACGGCCGACGACGGCGAGGAGGCGCTGGGCGCGGCCGGGCGGTTCCGGCCGGACCTCGTCCTGCTGGATCTCATGCTGCCGAAGGTCGACGGACTCGAGGTGTTCCGGCGGCTCGGCGAGGCGGGGAGCCGTTCCTCCGCGGTCATCATGCTCACGGCGAAGGGCGAGGAGGTCGACAGGGTGGTCGGGCTGGAGCTCGGAGCCGACGACTACGTCGTCAAGCCCTTCTCACCCCGGGAGGTGGTGGCGAGGGTTCGGGCGGTGCTCCGGCGATCCGCACCCGGTTCCCGCCCGGTGGCGGCGCCACCCTCTCCGATCGCCGCCGGGGACCTCGTGATCGACGGCGCCGCGCGGGAGGTCCGCCGGGCGGGCCGCCTGGTCCGGCTGACGCCCAAGGAGCTCGATGTGCTCCTCCTGCTGGCGTCGTCGCCGCGGCGCGTCTTCGGCCGGATCGAGATCCTGGAGGAGCTGTGGGACTTCGCCTTCGAGGGCGACCCCTCAACGGTGACGGTGCACGTTCGCCGGCTCCGGGAGAAGCTCGAGCCCCATCCCTCCTCGCCGGTGCACCTCGTCACCGTCTGGGGCGCCGGATACCGGTTCGACCCATGAGGAACTGGCGGGCCCTCCTGCTGCTCGCGGCCCCCGCGCTCGCCGGCGCCGCGGCCACGCTCGCGGTCGGCGCGCTCGCGGGGATGCACGGCGGCGACCTCGCCCACCTCGCTCTGCTCCTGGTCCCGGCGATGCTCGCCTCCGTGGTCGCCGCCGCGGTGGCCCGGCCGCTCCTCGCCCGGACGTCGTTCCTCTCGACCATGCTCGCGGTCTCGGCGGTGTCGGCGTTCGTCGGCGTCCTGAGCCTGGTCGTGCTGTCGCGGCAGATGTTCGTGAGCGCGCACGACGCGACGACCCTGGTGGTGCTGCTGGTCTACTCGACGGCGGCGGGGGCGGGTGCCGCGTTCGTCCTGGCGAAGTCGTCGGTCGACGCCGTGCACGTGCTCGCCCGGACCGCCGAGGCCCTCGCGGAGGGCGACATGTCCGCGCGGGTCGGGGCGCTGGCGGCGCCGCCGGAGCTCGTGGCCCTCGGGACGACCATCGATCGCATGGCGATCCGCCTCGAGGCCGCGATGGCGCGGGTCTCGGACGTCGAGTCCCGGCGCCGCGACCTCGTGATCGCCGTGTCGCACGACCTCCGGACGCCGCTCGCGGGGCTCCGGGCCATGGTCGAGGCGGTGGAGGACGAGGTCGTGACGGACCCCCACACCCTCCGCCGCTACGCGGCCGAGATGCGCCGGTCCGTCGACGCGCTGGTGGCCATGACCGACGACCTGTTCGAGCTGGTCCAGGTCGACGCCGGGTCGATCGAACGGGAGGCCGAACGCGCTCGCCTGGCGGACGTCGTGCACTCCGCGCTGGCGGCGTGCGAGAGCCAGGCCGTGACCAAGAGCGTGGCCATCGAGACTCGACTGAACGGCGCGGGGGAGGCCGGCTGCTCGCCCCGCCTCGTCCGGGTGCTCCAGAACCTCGTGCAGAACGCCATCCGCCACACGCCCGCGGACGGCTCCGTGCGCATCGAGGCCACGCGCGGCGGAGGGATGCTGCGCGTTGCGGTCGAGGACTCGGGCGAGGGGATCACGCCCGACGCCGTGGCACTCGTGTTCGAACCGTTTTGGCGGGGCGACCCCACCCGGTCGGGTCCGGGGTCGGGGCTCGGCCTCGCACTCGCGAAGCGAATCGTCGACGCGCTCGGGGGGACGATCGACATCGAGCAGGCCGCGCCGCACGGCGCGAGGTTCGCCGTCAGCCTCCCCGCGACCTGAGCTCTCGACGGGAGACCGTCCCGGGCCCTTGTACGGTTGCTGGTGCTGGTCGCGCCCGAATGGGGCGCAGCGGGAGGTGGTCCTGGCATGACGGTCGTCGCGCTGGCCGAACAGATCGGCTGACGCGTGCGGTGAAAGCGGTCGAGCTCGCCTTCGCCGTCGGATGGGGGGCGTTCTGGCTGTACTGGCTCGCGGCAGCCTTCTCCATCAAGCGGGGACGCATTCCGTGGTCCCGCGAGCTGCGAATCCGGGCGGCGATCCTCCTCGTCGTGATCGTCCTGATTCGCGTGGGGGCGTTCCGCGGCCACGGCATCGAAACCGATCCATGGCGCGCCGCCGTCGGGCTCGTCCTCTTCGCGCTGGGACTGTCGTTCGCGGTCTGGGCGCGCATCCACATCGGGCGCAACTGGGGCAGCCCGATGTCGCAGAAGGACGAGCCGGAGCTGGTGACCAGCGGCCCCTACCATCTGGTTCGCCATCCGATCTACTCGGGCATCCTCGCCGCGGGCGTGGGGACGGCGGTGGCGCTGAGCTGGTGGTGGCTCACCGCCGTGGCCCTGGCCGGGTGCTATTTCCTATACGCCGCGGGGGTCGAGGAGCGGTACATGACCGAGCGGTTCCCGAGCGCGTACCCGAACTACCGGCGATCGACCAAGATGCTCGTGCCGTTCGTCCTCTAGGATCGCCTCGTCCGGTCGCCGACGCGGCCGCCGTCGCTCCGGACCCTTCGACGGGCTGATCGACTCGCTGTCGGAGGGGGATGCGAACATCCGTTCGTGTCCGGCGAGGCCACGATCCTCCACGCCGACGTCGATTCCTTCTACGCGTCGGTCGAACAGCGGGACGACCCGAGCCTGCGCGGACGCCCGGTCATCGTCGGCGCCGGCGTCGTGCTCGCGGCCAGTTACGAGGCCAAGGCGTTCGGGGTCCGAACCCCGATGAACGGCGCCCAGGCCCGCCGGCTGTGCCCGGAGGCGGTGGTCGTCCGTCCCCGGATGGACGCGTACAGCCAGGCGAGCAGGGACATGTTCGAGGTGTTCCACGACACGACGCCGTTCGTCGAGGGGGTGTCCATCGACGAGGCGTTCCTGGACGTCGGCGGGCTGTGGCGCATCTCGGGAACGCCGACCGCGATCGCAGTCCGGCTGCGACGAGCGGTCCGGGAACGGGTGGGCCTGCCCATCACCGTCGGGGTCGCGAGAACGAAGTTCCTGGCCAAGGTGGCGAGCGGCGTGGCGAAGCCGGATGGCCTGCTCGTCGTGCCGACCGACGCTGAGCTGGAGTTCCTCCACCCCCTCCCCGTCGAGGCGCTCTGGGGCGTCGGGCCGGTCACCGCCGCGAAGCTTCGGGGACGGGGCATCACGATCGTTCGGGAGGTCGCCTCGCTCGGCGAGTCCGAGCTGGTGCGGATCCTCGGCCGCGCTGCCGGGCGTCATCTCCACGCGCTGGCCCACAATCGCGATCCCCGTCGCGTGACGACCGGGCGACGACGCCGCTCGATGGGGACCCAGCGCGCCCTCGGCCGCCGGCGAAGGTCGCCCGAGCAGCTCGACACCGATCTCGTCGCCCTGGTCGATCGACTCTCGCGCCGGCTGCGGGGCGCGCACCGGGTCAGCCGGACCATCGTGCTCAGGCTGCGATTCGACGACTTCTCGCGCGCGACGAGGTCGCACACCCTGTCGGAGGCGACGGCCGACACCGAGACGTTCCTCGCGGCCGCGCGGGGACTGCTCGCGGCGGCGATGCCCATGATCCGGCGCCAGGGCATCACGCTCGTCGGTGTCACCTTCGGCAATCTGAGCGACGACGGGGCGATCCAGCTCGCGCTGCCGTTCGATCGTCGCGAGGCCTCGACGCTCGACACGACGGTCGACACGGTGCGCGATCGATTCGGATCGAGGGCCGTGACGCGTGCCGTGCTCCTCGGCCGGGAGTCGGGACCGTCGGTCCCGCTGCTTCCCGATTGATCGCGTGGAAGGAGCCGCCGCTCCTGTGGCGCCTCGTGCTCGGAGCAGGCGTACCGTAGCCGCGATGGACTCGCTCTCAGGTCTGGACGTCGCCGAGCAAGCCGGAGTCGACTCCGGTTACCTCGTTCGGCTGGTCGATCTCGGCATCCTTGGGCCCGAGGAGCCGGACCGCTTCGTGCCCGGCGACGTGCGCCGAGTCATGTTGGTCCGATCGCTCGAGGACGCCGGGATCCGCCTGGACGACCTGGCCGCCGCCGTCGAGCGCGGCGCGCTCTCGTTCGCATTCCTCGACGGGGCCAGCTATGAGCGGTTCGCCCCCCTCGCCGCCGAGACCTTCCAGCAGGTCAGCGACCGAACCGGGGTCCCGATGGAGCTGCTGATGGTCATCCGCGAGGCGATCGGCATGGCGCAACCGTCCCCGGACGACCGACTCCGACGGGACGAGATGGCGATCGTGCCGTTCATCGAGCTCCAGGTCGCGCAGGGGTTCCGCCCCGCCGCCATCGAGCGGCTGCTCCGGGTGCAGGGCGACTCCACCCGTCGGATCAGCGAACAGGAGGGCGCCTGGTGGAACTCCGAGGTGATCGCGCCCGCCCTCGCGGCCGGCAAAGGTGCAGAGGAGCTCGGGAACGTCGATCTCGCCGATCGCATCTCCCCGATGGCCGAGCAGACCGTCCTCGCCATGTACCACGCCCACCAGGGGCGGGCATGGACCGCCAACATCATCGAGGGGTTCGAGCTGCTGATGGCGAAGGCGGGGATCCACAGCCGCCTCGAACGGCTCCCGGCGATCTGCTTCCTCGACATCAGCGGCTACACGCGGCTCACCCAGGAACGCGGGGACGATGCGGCCGCCGAGCTGGCGTCGACGGTCGCCCGGCTGGTTCGTCGGAGCTCGGTGGAGCACGGCGGGAAACCCATCAAGTGGCTGGGCGACGGCGTGATGTTCTACTTCGGCCACCCCGGCTCCGGCGTGCGCGCGGCCCTCGAGATGGTGGACGGACTCTCCTCAGCCGGGTTGCCGCCGGCACATGTCGGCCTGCACGCGGGACCAGTCCTGTTCCAGGAGGGCGACTACTTCGGCCAGACCGTGAACCTGTCCGCCCGCATCGCCGACTATGCGCGCTCACGCGAGGTGCTCGTAAGCCAGGCGGTCGCCGACGCCTCGCATGAGCAGGGGATCTCGTTCGACGAGATCGGTCCCGTGGAGCTCAAGGGCGTGACCGGAACGGTGCACCTGTTCCGGGCTCAGCTCGCCTGACGATCCTCAGTGGACAGGTCGTCGGTGGAGATGACCGGTCACCGCCGGTCGGTGGCGGCGAGTTCGTCGCCGGCTGCCATCCTGGCCGCAAGCTGGGCGCGATTCTTCACCTCGAGCTTCCCCAGGATGCTCGAGACATGTCGCTCGACCGTCTTGCGCGACAGGAACAGCGTGCCGGCGATGTCCGGGTTGCTGGCGCCACCCGCGATGAGCTTCGCGATCTCGCGCTCGCGTTCGCTCAGGCCGGAGAGGTCACCGTTCGCTCGTCTGCGCGTCCCGCGTCGCCAGGTGCGGATGCCCAGTTGGCGCAACAGTTGATCGATGTGGGCTCGCTCCGTCGCGGCCCCCGTTTCCTCGGCGACCGCCGCGGCGTCCCACAGGATCGTCTTCGCCTCAGCCTGGTCGCCCTCGGCCGCCTTCACGCGCGCCAGGCTCGTACGCGCCCAGATCGATTCGATGGGCATCCCCAGTCCGTCCGCCATGTCGACGGCTTCCTGCAGCGAGGCACGATCGCCGCGCCCTGCTGCGGCGAGGGCCGATCGGGCTCGTTGGCGCTCCCACACTTGTAGGTCGCCGCGCGGCGGCGCTCGCTCCGCCTCCTCGAACCACCGCACCGCCTCCGCGACGGCGCCGACGCGCGCCAGCGATTCCGTGGCCGCCCTCGTGAACTCCATGCCGCATCGCGTGCACCGCGCCTCCTTCATGTCCCTCCGGCCTGCGGCGATCCGCGCGTGCACCTCGTCCGCGCTCGCGGGTCCGTCGAGCCGCGAGTGCCACCGCGCGATCGCCTGATGGAGCGGGATGCGGTGATGGGGATCTCCTTCGCTCTCGCACTGCGCCGCGAGGCCGGCGAGTGCCGCGCGGTGGTCGCCCGCGGAGATCGTCGCGACCAGCCGCCACATCCCCGTGAGCATCGCCGGCCGAGAGGGCTCACCGATGCGTTCCGCGAGTGCCTCACTTTCGTCGCCGACCTCCTGCGCCTCGATCAGGCGGCCGCGCATGTAGCTCGTCTGGACGAGATACGTCCCGATGTCGAGCGCGATCCCCGACAGAAACGCGCGCCGCGCTTCCAACCACGCCACAGCGAGCCGCTCCTCGGCTTCGGCGAGGCGACCCAGGTGCATGAGAGCCGCGCCGCGCCGGAGGCCCGTCTGCAGGGATGCCTCGATGCCGCCTCCGGCAGCAACCCGTGTCATCTCCTCGACCAGGGGCAGGACGACCTCCGGCTCGTTCGCCTGCATCGCGTCCACGCAGGCGAGGACGAGGATGCGTTGGTATGCGCTCTGGAAGCGTGGCGCGAGCGGCTCCGTCGGGTGGGTCGACGTGGCCAGGGCGCGGGCCCGTTCGAGAGCGGCATTCGTCACCCTTCCCGCCTCCTCCGGGCGGTGCTCGAGCCACCGTGTGATCGTTGCATCCGCAGCCTGGAGCTCCAGGAGCAGCACCGGGTCATCGCTGCCCGCGCCGCGCGCGCGCTCGAGGTGCGCGCGCGCGTCGTCGGTCCGCTCGAGCTGCTGTGCCGCGTCGGCCGCGCCCAGCCAGGCCCGCGCGCGATCGTGCGATGTGCCAAGTCGGTCCGCGACGTGCGCCCATCGCTCCAT
>DATBHM010000090.1:0-7970 GCA_036557505.1 Actinomycetota bacterium
GAATTGTGCCGAGGCCGGTCCGCTCCCCGAATCCGTCACCGTGTCGACGATCTGGAACGACCCGGTCGACGTGTTGGTGCTGTTCCAGTACAGGGTCGTGCTGACGAGATACGCGCTCGTGGCCGCCGTCAGCGAGAGTGACTGGGTGGGCGCGGTGGCGTCGATCGAGAACGTCGATGTGGCCGCGTACGTGGTGCCGGTCTCGGCGTTGCCCGCCGTGTCCGTCGTCTGCACGTGGACCACGTAGGACCCGTCGGCCGGGAGTGAGAGGGCATAGGCCCACGTGGTGGACGCGGCTCCGGGCGATCCCAGCGTTGCGGCGTCGAACGTCTCGGTGGAGCCGGAGAAGGCCGAACCGTTCCAGTACGTGCCGTCGGAGCTCCTACGGATGCTCACCGAAACGCCCTGGACGCCGGTGGCGTCGGCCGCCGACCCGCAGATTCCGGGGGTGGCGCACCCGGCGTTGTATGTCGACGCCCGGGAGCTCGACCCGTCGCCGGGGAACGCGATCGTGGCCGTCGGCGGCGTGACCTCGGATGTGAACGCGAAGCTCACCGACGTCGTGCTGGTGTCGCCATGGTTGTCGGTCGCGGCCGCACGCACCGTGTACGTCCCGTCCGCAGGGAAGTTGGCCGCCGCGAACGGCAGATCCCACGACGACGTGCCGGTGGCCGGGAGCAGGACCTCCGACGAGCTCCCGAACGCGTCGCCGTTCCAGTAGTTGCCTGCGCCCTGACGGATCGAGACGCTGACGTCCGCCAGGCCGGCGCCCGAGAGGTCCGTCGCCGTTCCACAGATCCCCGCCGGCGAGCATCCGGTGATCCACTTCGCGGCGCCGTAGGTGCCCGCGGCCGGGGATGTGACGGCGAGTGCGGGCGTGCCGGCAGCCGCGCTCTCCGCGCTCTCCGCGCCTCGCCAGTTGCCGAGGGCAGGCGTCACCGTGTACTGCCAGGCGCCGGCCGGCACGGAGTGCTCGACGCAGCTCAGCGTCGCGGTCGATCCGGAGATCGTCCCCGAGCACGCCGATCCCGGCGCGACCGGCGTCGATGAGCCCTGCGCGTACCGGGTGACGACGTAGCCGCCGCCGGACTGTCCCCCGAGGAACGAGCCACCGACCGAGTTCTGGGACCACGACACCGTCATGTCGCCGTCGGCGGCGACCGCGGTGGGGGTGGCGCCCTGGGGGAGGCTGCCGCTCGTCGCGGCACCCGCTCCCGTCCCCGTCGTGAGCCACGCGGCCAGGGCGATACCGGCCGTCAAGGCGGCGACCGCGAGGACGCCGAGCGTCACGATGCGGCGTCGGACGGCCATCTACACGGCCACCTTCCGGCTCCAGGCCCCGACGCAGTTGGGCGACCCGGCCCCGGGGTTGGCGACGGGGCTCGAGCAGTCGAGGTCGTGGCCGTGTCTCGCCACCGGGATCACGTCGTGGAACCGGATCCAGACGGGCGACCCCGTCGCCGACACGGTCGCGGTCATCGAGGCGCGGCCGGCGTTCCGAAGCGCGCCCGACCCGATCCCCGCGCAGAGGTTCGGCGCCTGCACCGCCGCCTGGTAGGTCACCCAGCTCGAGCCCGATCCCGGCAGCCACCCGCTCGTTCCGGCGGCGAGCGCGAAGAGCCGGTCCGGGAGGGCGAGCACGAGCGGGCCGCCGGCCGGAGTCGACCCGTCCGAGCAGAAGACCGGCAGGGACACGGTCACGTCGGTCACGTCGATGATGGCGGGGGCCGACGTCTGCTTGATCCGGATCTGGAAGCCGGTCGCGATCCACGACCCCGGGGCGAACCTGAGGTTCCCCTGCCCGACCAGCCCGATCGTCAGGGTCTTGATCACGGGCCCACTGGCCTGGACCGCGCGCCCGCCGTACTTGAGGTCGAACGTCGCGTCCTGACAGGCCTCGTCGACCGTGGTCGGCATCGTGATCGGAACCGAGATCGCAGCGGTCCCGTTCCCCGCAGGGACGATGAACCGAGGCCCGTTGTAGTTGCTGGTCCTGATGTTCAGGGGGCTCGCGTTACACCCCGGCTGGTCGCTCCCGGTGGCGTGGACGGTCAGGGACTTGACCGAGAGTGCGACCGGGTTCGGGTTGGTCACGGTGAGATCGAGCATGGTGGTGGTGCCCGGCGTGAGCCCGCTCACGTCCCCGCTGATGTAGAAGACGTGGCCGGGCTTCGAGTGGTGGGCGTCGAGGCGCATTCCCAGGTACACGGCGCCCCGGGATCCGGCACCGCCCGCGCCCTGGGTGGCGGCCGCCGTGCCCACCGCCAGCACGAGGATGGCGGCGGCCCAGGCGACCCCTCGTCTCGTCGACCTCGTCCGCATTCGTTGCTCCCAACTGCACGGAAACGACTCGGAGTGGTGGGAAGGAACCCGCCCACCACTCCGGTCGACCGTCGGGCTACGAGCTGGCGGCGACCGCCGTCAGACCGATCTGGAAGGTGTTGCCCTGGCAGGCGTCCACGGCCGTGTTGTCCATGGAGATCGCGCCCGACAGGTCGAACGTGTGCGACGAGTTGGCCGGGATGGCCTGGCTCACCGTCTGGTTGGTGTAGTGCAGGCTGGAGGTGTTGCACCCGGCGTCCGACGCGGAGTACCCGTTGGTCCCGAAGGTCGAGTCCAGGTCGAGCGCCGAGACCGTGACCGGGAACGGGTTGTTGTTGGTCACCTTGACGGACACGTCCGCCGCCGGACCGTCCGGGTACAGCGAGGACGTGGGCGCGGCGCCCTCGACCACGACGGGCGTCGAGCTTCCGGCCTTGGCCGAACCCGAACCCGAACCGGTCGCCGTCCACGCGGCGAACGCGATACCGGCCACGAGCATCACGCCGAGCAGCACCGCGATGACCGTCGCCTTCTTTCCGAATCGACGAGACCTCATCTCGTCCTCCTTTCCTCGTCCGGCCCGATGTCCGCAGCTCCCGCCCACCGTGGGCCGGACCGTCGGTTCGACGGAACACTCGAGACGTCAGGGCGGTGATCGGCGACCCCCACAGGGGCTTGAGAGGCCGATCGCGAATTAGGTCCGATGCCCAACAGGATTGGTCCAAGGCCCCAGGCTGAATGCAGGCCGTCCCGTCGATGTGCCTGCCCGCGATGGGGTAGGTCCGGTTGGTCAGCCTGGGGTGGCCGCACGGACCGAAACCGGTCCTTGTCGTCCGAACCGGACCGGCTCGCACGAACCGAAGGCCGTTCCTCCCGTCCACGGCCCCGGGTCCGGGGATAATTCGGTCGCGATGGCAGCGGCCCAGGAACCGGACGCGCGTCCGCGGCACCGAACCGAGATCTGGCTGGGGCCGGTGCTGGGCGCGCTGGCCCTGTCGTGCCTCCTGGGGTTCTGGCTGAAGGCCCAGCCGGATCCGTTCCAGGGGTTCAAGGCGAACTGCGCCGACGGCGTGTGGACGGGCCAGCAGTACTCGCGCCTGTGTTACAGCGACATCGTCCCGCTGCTGGGGACCGAGCACCTCGACGGCGGGCGACTCCCGTTCCTGCAGGGGTGTCCCGTCTCGGGGACCTGCGACGAATACCCGGTGCTCACCATGTACGCGATGCGGCTCGCGGCCTGGGCGTCGAACGGGTACGGCGGGTTCTTCTATGCGAACGTGCTCCTGCTGACCGTCGCCGCCGGCGTGGTCGCCGTGAGCCTGTACCTCATCGCGGGTGGCCGGCGGGCGTTGTGGTTCGCCCTGGCCCCGACGTTCGTCATCTACGGGTTCATGAACTGGGACCTGCTGGCGGTCGCGTTCGCCACGGCCGGGATCCTGGCGTTCTTCCGGGGCCGCGACGTCTCGGCGGGGGTCCTGTTCGGTCTGGGCGCGGCCGCGAAGCTCTATCCGGCGCTGCTGGTGATCCCCTTCGCAGCGGAGCGGTTCCGCAGGCGCGAACCCGACCGCGGCATCCACCTGGCCTGGGCGGCGGCGGGTGCGTGGATCGTCGTCGACCTGCCGTTCGCGCTGTTCGGGCTCAGGGGGTGGTCGGAGTTCTTCCGGTTCAACGCCCACCGGGGGGCCGACTTCGACAGCCTCTGGTACATCGGGTGCCACCTGGTCGGGCACGACGGGTGCGTCCCGACCGGCCTGCTGAACGTGGGCGCCCTGGTGGCGTTCCTCGGCCTCACGGCGCTGCTCTGGGTTCTCCGGCGGCGCCTCCAGCCCGACTTCCCGACCTGGACGGTCGCGTTCCCGGCCGTGGTGCTGTTCCTGCTGACGAACAAGGTCTACTCGCCCCAGTACGGCCTGTGGCTGCTGCCGCTGTTCGCCCTCATGCTGCCGCCCCTCGGGCGACTCAAGGCGTTCTGGCTGTTCGTGGCGTTCGAGGTCACCGACGTGGCGGTATTCGTCACGCGGTTCACGTGGTTCGACACGGTCCAGTACGCTGGACACGGAGCGCCGTTCTGGTCGTTCGAGGTGGCCGTCCTGGCGCGGGCGGTCGTGCTCGTCCTGTGCCTGGTGGCGTGGGTGACGGGCCGCCAGGGGGAGCTGCGGGGGCCGGCCATGGTCGAACCCGTCGACGTGCCGCTCCGCCATGTCGCCGTGGGGGCGTCGGCATGAGCCGGGAGGCAGGGTGAAGGCCCCGCCCGAGGTGCGCCGGCCCGGGCTCGTCTCCGGGCTCGCCGCGCGCCTGCGGTCGTCGGGACCGGCCGAGACGACGTGGGAGGGCGTCCGCTACTGCCTGGTCGTGTTCCTGGCGGTCCGGATCGGCCTCGCGATCCTGGCGCTCACGGCAATGGGGACGCTCCCTCACGTCGTGACGCCGGTGTCCCCGCCCGGATGGCCCTCGCCGCCGTACACGGGCAGCAGCCTGCACCTGCTCGTCACGGCCTGGGAACGGGCCGACGGGCTGTGGTTCCTCCGGATCGCCGCCGGCGGGTACGGCGCCTCGGACGGCAGTGCGGCGTTCTTCCCGCTCTATCCGCTCGCGATCCGCGCCCTGTCCTGGCTGGTCGGCGGGCATCCGCTTCCCGCCGCTCTGCTCGTGTCGAACCTGTCGTTCCTTGGCGCCCTGATCGTGATGTACGGGCTGACCAAGCGGGAGTTCTCGGTGCCGGTGGCGAGGACGTCGGTGCTGGTCCTGGCGCTGTTCCCGGCCTCGTTCTTCTTCTTCGCGCCGCTGTCGGAGTCGCTGTTCCTGCTCCTGGTCCTGGGCTCGTTCGCGGCAGCCCGGTCGAGGCGATGGGTGGTGGCCGGGGTCCTCGGGGCGCTGGCCGCCGCGACCAGGATCGTCGGGATCGTCATGGTGGCGGCCCTGGCGGCGGAGGCGGTCCACCAGTTCGTCGAGGCCCGGAGGGGGGCGTGGACGGACGGCGCGCTACTGCACGGATCGAGAGCCGGAGGCCCGGTCCTCCCCGGCCGTCCCGGCCACGCGCGAACGACGCCGGCGGACACCGGCGTCGCCCGGCTGGCCGCGACCCTCGCATGTGCGCTCCTGCCGGCCGCGGGGTTCGTGGCCTACCTGGCGTACTGGGCGGCACGGACGGGTGACTGGCTGGCGCCACTGCACGCCGAACAGCGATGGCAGCGCATCCGCGAACCCCCCTGGCAGACGATCGGACGGGCCACGCGCGAAGCCTTCGCCAGTCCGGGCACGTACCCGGGCGGCTACCAGTTCGTCGACTGGCTGATCGTGATCCCGTGCCTGCTCGCGGCCGTGTACGTGGCCTGGGCCTTCCGGCCGGGGTACTCCGTGTACACGTGGGCCAGCCTCCTGGCGCCGCTCACGCTGATCTTTCCGCCCCGGGCGCTGATGTCCGACCCGCGGTTCGTGCTGCCGGCGTTCCCGATCTTCTGGGTCGGGGCCGTGCTGATCGAGCGCGGGAAGCTCTCGCGCACGGCCGTGCTCGCGGTCTCCGCCGCGGGGCTCGCCCTCCTGACCTCGCTCTTCGTCTCCGGGTACTACATCTTCTGACCACCGGGAACCCGACGTCGCGGGGGGACGAACAGGGCGCGGCAGGGCCGCAGATCGGCCGGGAGTTGCCCGTTCGGCCCCCGACAACCGAGTGACAATTCCCCGAAATGGCCTTCAACTTCCGCCGGTCGCGTGCCGAACCTAGAATCATGATTGAAACGATGCTTGACGCCGAGCCCGCAGTACCTCAGGAGACCCGCGTGATTCGAGTCGCGATCGCGGACGACCACTCACTGGTCCGGCAAGGCCTTCGCCGGTACCTGGACACGGCCGGCGACATCGACGTCGTCGGTGAGGCGTCGAACGGCGAGGAGGCCGTCACGCTCGTCGAGAGCGAGACGCCCGACATCGTGCTGCTCGACATCCGGATGCCGGAGATGGACGGCCTCGAGGCCGCTCGCAAGATCCGGGACAAGTTCCCCAAGGTCGGCGTGATCATGCTGACGGCCTACGACGACCGCCAGTTCGTGGTCGAGGCCGTGCGTGCAGGCGCCAGGGGCTACGTGCTCAAGGCGCGCGACGCCGAGCACCTCATCCAGACGGTGCGGCTCGTGGCCGGCGGGAACATGGTCATCGACCCCCAGCTGGTCGTGGCCCTGGCCGAGGAGCTCTCCACGGTCAAGGAGCGCGACCGCAAGGCCGACTCGCTGACCGCCCGGGAGATCGAGGTCCTGCAGCTCCTGGCCTTCGGCCACACCAACCGCGACATCGCGGAGAAGCTGTTCATCTCCCCGGACACCGTGAAGACGCACCTCGAGCACATCTTCGAGAAGCTCGGGGCGTCGGACCGGACCGCCGCGGTCGCCGAGGCGCTCCGCCGCCGGCTGATCGAGTGACGAACGGCGCCTGAGGGCGCCTCACCTCCGTTCCGGGCCGAATCCCCCCGACGCGCGTGCGCGTGCGCCCCGGTTCGGGCTCCAGCAGGCCACGAAATGCGCCGATAGTCGGAAACGAGCCATGCGCACATCACCCGAGGGGACCGTTCGAGGATCACCCGGGGGGGAGACCGAACAGCCGATGCCCGGGGCCCCGGCCCCGCGGCACAGTGGGACGTCAGTGGAACGCACGTCCCCCTCCCCCGCACCGCTCGCCCTGCTCGCGGTCGGAGCGGTCGTGCTCGTGGTCGCGCACCTCCGGATGCCCGAGGACATCGCCTCGCGCGCGGTGATCTCTCCGGCCAGCGGGGCGTTCGCCGCCGGCATCGCGGCCGGCGTGGTCTTCTGGTGCTCCCGCCAGCGGGACGCCTGGGCGTCGACCAGGCGGTTCGGCTATGCGCTCGCCGCCCTGGCCGTGGTACAGCTGGGGTTCCTCGTCCTGGCGATCGTGCACCAGCCGACCGCCGCGTACGGGCCGAGCGGACTGATCGACATCGCCGTGGTCGGGATCGGCATCCTGCTCATCCCGCTATTCCGGAGCGAGCTGGCCGAGCACTTCCCGCCCGAGGACCGTCGTGACGTGCTCGCAGACATCGTGCTGCTGGCCGCCGCGCTCGGCACGCTGGTGTACCTGGTCATGCGCCCGGACGAGCCCGTGTCCGGCTGGACCAACGCCTCCATCGTGGTGTGGACGGCCGTCGTGATGACCGGGATGATCGCCTGGACCGCGCTCGCGATGTGGCTCCCCTCCCCGGTGCACGTCGGGCTGTGCCTGGCCCTGGCGGCCTTCGGCGCGGCGGGGCTCGGGTTCGGGTTCCAGTGGTTCCGGGGCTCGTTCGTCCCCGGCGACGGGCTCATCGACCTCCCGGTGGGGATCGGGGCGCTGTTCCTGGCGGCCCTGCTGTGGGCCGAGCCGCGCCTGGTCCCCGCCGAGCCGGCGCGACCGACGACCAGGTGGGGACGGGCGCTCCTCACCGCGGTCGCCGTGGGCGCCGCGTGCGCGAGCCTGGCGTTCGTCGCGCTGACCGGGCTGCACCACCAGGCGACGCAGGTGGAGACGTCGGTCGCCATCGGGCTGCTCGGCGGCGCGGTGGCCGCCCGGATCGTGCTCAACCAGATCACGTCGACCCGCAACGCGGAGGAGGTCGCCCTGGCGCTCGCCGAGAAGGCGGCCGCCCTGGAGGACGCCGACGC
>DATBHM010000091.1:0-3094 GCA_036557505.1 Actinomycetota bacterium
CGCCAGCCCTCGACGACCTGGTCCGAAAGGGCATGGCCAAGTCGCCGGACGACCGGTACGCGACGTGTGGCGAGATGGTGGACGAGTTGCAACGTACGGTGCACCGGGCGGGGTCGCCCAGGACCGTCTTCGCACCACCACCAGCGCCACCCACGATCGCGGCACCACCGCCGGCCCCGCCCGCCGAGCCGGAACCCGGGCGATCCGGGCAGGGAGTTCACCTCCCGACGCTCCCCCCGATGCCGCCCGAGTCGGAGCGCACACCCGAGCACGAGCCCACACGCGTGTCCCAACCAGAGCCCGCACCCGCGCCCCAGCTCGAGCCCGAGCCCGCTCACACTCCGGCTCCGGCGCCGGCCGCCACGGCATCCGGATCCTCCCGCCGGCAGGAGCCCGTGGGCCGTCTCCCGGTGTGGGGCTCGGCCCTGCTGGTCTTCTCCGGCCTGCTGGAGCTCATCGGCGGCCGGCACGGCATCGACCACGTGGTCGACGGGTTCGACATCCCCGCCGCGTTGGGGAGCCTCGTCACGGGTGTGGTGGCGCTGGTGCTCGCGCTCACGTCCCGCCCGGAACATGGGTTCCGCAGGGGTGTGCTCGCGGGCGTCGGTCTCGCCGCCCTGCTGGCCGAGCTGGGATTCCTGGTCGTGTCGCCGTCGTTCTTCTTCCACGGCGGACTGGTCGACGAGCTCTCCACCGCGGTCGGTGGGGCGCTCATCGTCCTCGGCGTGGCCCGGCCGCGTCCGGCCCCGGCGCCGCGCCCGTCGGGGACGACGCTCGGCGCGGCCATCGGCGGCTTCGTGCTCGCGGCGATCCCGCTCCTGTCGCTGTCGTGGCTCCCGGGCACCTTTACCAGCATCAGCGCGTTCGTGGGGATCTACGCCGGTCTGGCCGTGGGCGAGGTCCTCGCGCTGGCGGTGGGTGGCAGGCTGAGGCCCGGCCTCACGGTCGGCATCGGGCTCACGACGGTCGTGATCTACGCGCCACTCGTCGGCGGTGTCGACGCGGTCCCGGCGTACGGGGTCGTCGCCGCGGTCGTCGGAGGGCTGCTGGTGGTCGGCGCGGGGTTCCTCGACCGCGCGGCCGCCGCCGGCATGCCGACGTCCGCGCCCCCGTCCCCGCCCACCCGGGTCCACGCCACCGGGATCCAAGCGGGCCCAACTCCCGAGAGAGGGCACGGGTCCGGCATCACCTCCGGTCTCGCGATCGCCGGTTGTCTCCTGTTGGTCGGTGCGCCGCTCTGGGAGCTCGCGTCTCTGAAGCTGCTTGGTGTGGTCTCGCCATCCGCTCGGATCGTTCCCGTCATCGCGCGCGCTGAACTGGCACTTGCGATCGTGGCGCTCGGCTCGATCGTGCTCGGTTGGGTCCCTGCCGTCCGCCGTGGAGCAGGACAACCTCTGTTCTGGGGCCTGGCATGTGGTATCGGTTTGGTGGCATTCCTGCTCGAGCTCGGTCTGGAGCTCGGCATCCGGGTGTGGGGTACCGACCCGCTCGGCGGAGAGGTCGCGGCCGAGATGGTCACGATGGCGGGCGGCGGCCTCGTGGTGGCGGCCGTCCTGATCCGCTCCCGGCAATGGCCCCGGCCTGTTCGGCGCCGACCGTTGCGCGCGGCCGCCGCCGCCGCCGTGGTCGGCGTCGGCCTGGCGCTCACGGCGACCGTGCTGATCGAGGGCAGCATCCGCTACGCGTCCTCGGTGTCGTCGTTCACCGTCGTCGTCCTGGTCGCGATCACGCTCGCCGAGGCTCTGGCGATGGCCTGGCCGAGCCGGGGTCGCGGAGGTGCGTCGATCGGCGTCGGCTGCTCAGTACTTGCTTTGCTCTGCTGGTACATACCGGCATTCACGCATGTGTTTGAGTTCTCGGGAATCGCCACGCTCGCAGGTGCGCTCTCGGGACTGGCCTTCGTAGCGTCGGGTGTGCTCGAACTCGAGCTCGCCCTGCGTGGTCGCCCGGCGCCGGGACGGGCCGCGCTGCCACAATAGGGAGCCCGGCCATTCGACGAAGGAGTGAACCCATGGCGCATCGCGTGACGTTGATCCCCGGCGACGGGGTCGGACCGGAGCTGTCGGAGGCCACCCGCCGGGTGCTCGACGCGACCGGCGTGGGGTTCGACTGGGACGTCCAGGAGGCCGGCGCCGACGTCATGGACACGTACGGCACCCCGCTTCCCGACCACGTCCTCGAGTCGATTCGCGAGAACCACCTCGCCATCAAGGGCCCGATCACGACGCCGGTGGGGACGGGATTCCGCAGCGTGAACGTGGCCCTGCGCAAGGAGCTCGACCTGTACGCCTGCCTCCGGCCGTGCAAGCACTACCCGGGGGTCCGGACGCGGTTCGAGGGCGTCGACGTCGTGATCGTCCGCGAGAACACCGAGGACCTGTACGCCGGGATCGAGTTCGAACAGGGAACCCCCGAGGCGCACAAGCTGATCGACTTCATCGCCGACCAGACCGGCAAGCGCATCCGCGAGGACTCGGGCATCTCGATCAAGCCGATCAGCGTGACCGGCACCCAGCGCATCGTGCGGGAGGCGTTCCGGTACGCGAAGGCCTACGGCCGGCGGAAGGTCACGGCCGTCCACAAGGCGAACATCATGAAGTTCACCGACGGGCTGTTCCTGCAGACCGCCCGCGAGGTCGCCGAGCGGGAGTTCCCCGACGTCGGGTTCGAGGACCGCATCGTCGACAACCTGTCGATGCAGCTGGTCCAGCGGCCGGAGGAGTACGACGTGCTCGTGCTCCCCAACCTGTACGGCGACATCATCAGCGACCTGTGCGCGGGGCTGGTCGGCGGGCTGGGCGTGGCGCCGGGCGCCAACATCGGCGACGAAGCGGCGGTGTTCGAGGCGACGCACGGGAGCGCCCCGAAGTACAAGGGCCAGAACAAGGTGAACCCGATGGCCATGATGCTGTCCGGCGTGCTGATGCTCCGCCACATCGAGGAGACCGCGGCCGCCGACCGGCTGGAGGGGGCGATCGCCGCGGTCATCGCTGAGGGGAAGGACGTCACGTACGACATGAAGCCCACGCGCGACGACCCCACCGCGGTCGGGACCTCCCAGGTCGCGGACGCGGTGATCGCGAAGATGCAGGGG
>DATBHM010000092.1:0-4953 GCA_036557505.1 Actinomycetota bacterium
CCCGTCGGCCGGTCGCGAGCTCGGGCCCTCCACCGTGAGCTTCGCAGCGTCGCTGGTGGTGCTGGCCGCCCTCGCCGAGGTGCTGGGCGGACGGGAGCCGTCGGTGGCCCTGGCGGCGGTGGCGGCGGCCACGGACGCCGCCGCGGCGGCGGGTGACCGGCTGCTCGCGGATGCGGAGGGCCGGGCGGCCCAATTCCGGGCGTGGTTCGACGACCGCCCGACCGTGGTGCTGCTCGGCCGGGGATCGGCCCGGGCGGCCGCGGAGCTCGGGGCGCTGGTGGCGAAGGAGGCCGCGAGGGTCCCCATCGAGTCACTCGAGTCCGCCCAGTTCCGGCACGGACCGCTCGAGCTCGCGGGCCCCGGCCTCGCCGCGGGCATCGTCGCCACGGAGCCCGCGACGGAGGAGCTGGACCGGGGGCTGGCCGGCGAGCTGGCCGAGGCCGGCGCCTCGGTCCTGGTGGTGCAGCCCGGCACCGAGGCCGTCCCCGGGGCCGAGACCGTGGCCATCGGGGGGCTCGACCGCGGGCTGGGCCCGGCCGTCGCGGCGATCCCGTTCCAGCTGCTCGCGTGGCGGGTGGCCGTCGACCGTGGCCTGCGCCCCGGGATGCTGGAGGTGGCGACCAAGGTGACCACCCGTGAGTGAGCTCCGCGTGGCGCTGACGTTCGACGCCGAGCACCCCAGCAGGACCGGAGCCGACGCCGGTTCGCCCGACCGCATCCTCGACGCCCTGGCCCGCGCGGACGTCCGGGCGACATTCTTCGTCCAGGGCCGGTGGGCGAGCGCGTTCCCCGATCTGGCGCTCCGCATCGCGTCCGACGGCCACCTCGTGGGGAATCACTCGAACTACCATGCGCCGATGACCCTGCTGTCGCCGGACGGCATCGGGACCGACCTCCGGGAGGCCGAGCGGCGCATCGCCGACGCCGCCGGCGCCGATCCCCGCCCGTGGTTCCGGTGCCCCTTCGGCGACGGCGAGGACGATGCCCGGGTTCGAGCGACCGTCGACGAGGCCGGCTACCGCATCGTCCCCTGGAGCCTCGACTCGGGCGACTGGCGGGACGCGTCGTCGCCCGACGCGGTCCGCCGCGCAGTGGTGGGGGGAGCGGCCGCGTCCGGCGGGGAGCCGGTCGTCGTGCTGTTCCACACCTGGCCGGGGGCGACCGCGGCGGCGCTCCCGGACGTGCTGGCCGGGCTCGCCGACCGGGGCGCCGACTTCGTCACGGTGGCGGAGGTCGCCTGATGTCGCGGAACGGATCGTCGGCCCGCCTGCCCGCGATCCTCGCCGTCGACGGCGGGAACTCCAAGACGGACGCCGTGATCGTGGACGCCGCCGGACGGGTGCTGGGGCTGGCCCGCACGGTCGCCCCGTCGAATGTCGGGCGCTCGAACGGCTCCGTGGACGTGGTGGACGCGACGATCGCGGCGGCGGCCCGGAGGGCGGGGCTCGACCCCGTGCGGCGGCCCGTCGCCCGGACCGGCGTGTACTGCCTGGCCGGCGCCGACTCCCGGGCCGACGAGCGCTCCATCGGCCGCGCGCTCGAGCGGCGGGGCTGGACCGACGGGTTGGAGGTCCGCAACGACACGGTCGCCGTCCTCCGGGCCGGCACCGAACGCGGGTGGGGCGTCGGGCTCGTGTGCGGCGCGGGCATCAACTGCATCGGGATCGGTCCGACCGGGAGGACGGCGAGGTTCGCCGCGCTGGGCGAGCTGTCCGGGGACCTGGCGGCCGGCGGGGAGTGGATCGGGCGAGCGGCGCTGGGTGCCGCCGTGCGGGCGCAGGACGGGCGGGGCCCGAGAACCGTGCTGGAGCGGACCGTGCCCCGCCACTTCGGCCTGGCCCGGCCCGAGGCGGTCTCCCGTGCCATGTACCGCGACCGGATCCCGTCCGACCGTCTCGTGGAGCTCTCCCCGGCCGTGTTCGGAGCCGCCGCCGGCGGCGACGAGGTTGCGAGGGACATCCTCGACCGCCAGGCCGACGAGGTGGTGGTCATGGTGGCCGCGGCCATCTCGCGACTCCGGCTCGCCTCGACGGACGTCGACGTCGTGCTGGGCGGCGGCGTGTTCCGGGCGCGGGACCGTGCGTTCCTCGACCGGATCCGGGCGGGGATCGCGGTCGTCGCTCCGGCCGCGAACGTCTCTACGCTCGGTGTCCCCCCCGTGCTCGGCGCGGTGCTCCTGGGCTTGGACGCCGTGGGCGCGTCCGCCTCCGCCGGAGCCCGGGTGCGAGCGGCGTTCGCCCGCGACGGGTTCCCCCGGCGGACGTCCGTCGGCGCACGTTCCGCGAGGAGGGCCTGACGTGGCGAAGATCGTGCTCGAACGCGTGACCAAGGACTTCGGGAGCACCCTGGCCGTCGACGACGTGTCCCTGGAGATCGAGGACGGGGAGTTCATGGTGCTCGTCGGCCCGTCCGGCTGCGGCAAGTCCACGATCCTGCGAATCATCGCCGGCCTGGAGGAGGTCACGGGCGGCGAGGTGTTCATCGGCGAGCGTCAGGTCACGGACCTGCTGCCCAAGGAGCGCGACGTCGCCATGGTCTTCCAGAACTACGCCCTGTACCCGCACATGACGGTCGCCGAGAACATCGGGTTCGGGCTGAAGCTGCGGCACACTTCGAAGGAGGAGATCGAACGCCGGGTCGTGGAGACCGCGAAGACCCTGTCGCTCGACACCATGCTCGACCGCAAGCCCGTGGCGCTGTCGGGGGGCCAGCGACAGCGGGTGGCCATGGGGCGGGCGATGGTGCGCGAGCCGAAGGCGTTCCTCATGGATGAACCGCTGTCGAACCTCGACGCCAAGCTCCGCGTGCAGATGCGGGCGGAGCTGGCCCGGCTCCGCGACCGCCTCCGGACCACGACGGTGTACGTCACCCACGACCAGGTGGAGGCCATGACGCTGGGCGACCGGGTCGCCGTGCTGAAAGACGGCGTGCTCCAACAGGTCGACACGCCCCAGCGGCTGTTCCGGCACCCGGCCAACCTGTTCGTCGCCGCGTTCATCGGATCGCCGTCGATGAACCTCGTGGAGGCCCTGGTCGGGCCCGGAACGGTGGAATTCGCCGGCCTCACGTTCCCCGCTCCGGCCGGCGGCGCACTGCGAGCCTTCGAGGGCAGGACGGTGATCCTGGGGATCCGGCCGTCGGACCTCGATGACGCCGACCTCCGTCCGGCGAACGGCGCCCCGGTCCTCGAGGTGGTCCCGGAGGTCGTGGAGGACCTCGGAACGGAGATCCACGTGATCTTCCCGGTGGACGCCCCGCCGGCGGCAACGGACGAGATCGTGGCCGTCCTCGAGGACGAGGTCGTCTCGCAGGGGCCGGACGGCGGGACGGCCGCGACGTTCACGGCCAGCATCGATCCCCGCTCGAAGGCGGAGGTCGGGCGGCCGCTGCGACTCACCGCCGACCCGGCGACGTTCCATTTCTTCGACCCGGACACCGGGGCCGCCGTCGAGCCGCCGCATGAAGCCTCGCCCGAAACGGACGACGCTCCGACCGCCCGCGCGGTCGAGCGTCCCGCGGAACAGGGCGCGCCGTGAGCCGCGCCGTCGCGTGGGCATCCAGGGTCGCGGCGCCGTTGCTGCTCGTCGCCACGCTCATCCAGCCCGGGCTCGCCGACGTCCGAGGCGGTGGCCACCCGGCGCACGGGTTCGTCCGGGTCGACCAGACCGGCTACGAGCGGAGCGGGTCGAAGCGCGCCTATCTCATGACACCGAAGGCGGCGACCGGCGCCACGTTCGCCGTCGCGGCCGCGAACGGGGCGGTGCGGTTCTCGGGGACGATCGGCCCGGACCTCGGGTCGTGGAGCACGTCGTTCCCGCACGTGGACGCGATCGACTTCGACGGCCTGCGGGCGCGGGGTACGTACCGGATCCGGGTCCGTGGCCCCGTCCGCGCGATCTCGCCGCCGTTCCGGGTCGACACGGGCGCGCGACTGGCCCGCGGGCCGCTCCGGAACGCGTTGTCCTTCTACCAGGCGGAGCGCGACGGGCCGGACTTCATCCGCTCCGCGCTACGGACGGCGCCCGCGCACCTGAACGACCGCAGGGCCATGACCTATCTGACGCCGCGCACCAACGGAGACGGCGTGTTCCGGGGGAAGCTGCAGCCGCTCGCGAGGCGCATCGACGCGTCGGGGGGGTGGTGGGACGCGGGCGACTACCCGAAGTTCGTGGTGACCACCAGCTACACGGTCGACCTCATGCTCTCCGGGGTCCGGGACTTCCCCCGGTGGATGGGCCGGCGGGCCGGCGGATCGAACTTCACCGCCGAGGCGCGGTTCGGGGTGCGGTGGCTCCTGCGGATGTGGGACGACCGGCACCGCACGCTCTACTACCAGGTGGGTGTGGGCGAGGCGAACGACACGTACGCCGGCGACCACGACATCTGGCGGCTGCCCCAGGTCGACGACCACTACGGCGGGACCGATCCGACGTTCGTCTACATCCGGCACCGGCCGGTGTTCCGCGCGGCGCCGCCGGGTTCGAAGGTGAGCCCGAACATCGCCGGGCGCGACGCCGCGGCGTTCGCCCTCTGCTACCAGGTGTTCCGGTCGAGCCGGCCGGGATTCGCGCGCCGGTGCCTCCTCGCGGCGGAGCACGTGTTCGACCTCGCGGACACCTCGCCACGGGGGCACCTGCTGACGGTGGTGCCGTTCGACTTCTACCCGGAGACCGAATGGCGCGACGACCTCGAGCTCGGCGCGACCGAGCTGGCGCGCGCGCTCGCCGAGCGGGGCCCGGCGCCGGGGCTGCCCCACACGCACGCCGCGTTCTACCTCCGGGCGGCCGCGCAATGGGCCCGCGCGTACATGCACGGGCCGGGCGACGCGGGCGACGTCCTCAACCTGTACGACGTCAGCGGGCTGGCGCACGCGGAGCTGATCCGGGAGATCCGCCGTTCCGGGAATCCCCCCGGGCTCGACGCCACGGTTCCCCAGCTGCTCGCCGACATGAA
>DATBHM010000093.1:0-1917 GCA_036557505.1 Actinomycetota bacterium
CGCAGGGCCGGCGGGAGGAGATCCTCGACGCCGTGGGCGCGATCGAACGGCCCGGCCAGGTGGCCCGGCTGCTGACCGCGATGCGGGCGGACGTCGTCGCCCCTCAGGACGCCACCGCGAACGCGGACGCCTCGGATGGGCGATCGGGCGACGGCCCCGATCCGGCGCCTGCCGGCCCCGACCACGCGCCCGCGGCGACCGGGATCGCCGCGCCGGTTCCGGCCTCGTGACGAGCACGAGTCCCGACCCGGCGGACACCGGGTCCGCCGCGCCCGACGTCCGGCCGGTGCAGGTAGGGCTGTTCCTCACCAACCAGCATCCCGTCGGCGCGGACATGGTGGCCGCCCTCGAGGGACAGGTGCGCATGGTGCACCACGCCCGGGACCACGGCTGGGACTCGCTGTGGAGCGGGCAGCACTTCCTGCCGACCATGGCGATGACCCAGCCGGTGCCGTTCCTCGCCCGCCTCGCCGCCGAGGCCGGCGACCTCCGCGTCGGGCTCGGCATCCTCCTCCTCGCGCTGGCCAACCCGCTGCATGCGGCGGAGACGTTCGCCTCGATGGACGTGGTGTGCGGTGGACGGTTCACCCTCGGGGTCGGCCTCGGCTACCGCGACGTGGAGTACGACGCGTTCGGCATCCCGCGGGGCGAACGCGTCCGGCGGTTCGAGGAGAACCTGCGGGTGTTCGAGGCGCTGTGGACGCAGGACGAGGTGAGCGCCGACCTGCCCTGGTGCCGCCTGGACGAGGCCGCGCTCACCATCAAGCCGGTGCAGCAGCCGCGCCCGCCACTGTGGATGGCGGCGAACAGCGACCGGGCGGTCGAGCGCGCGGCCCGCCTCGCCGACACCTGGCTGATCAACCCGCACGCGACGACCTCGACCATCGCCCGGCAACTGGAGCTGTTCGAGCGAACCCGGAAGGAGGCGGGCCGGCCGCCCGTCCGGGAGTTCCCGGCGATCAAGGAGATCGCCTGCGCGCCGACCCGCGAGGCCGCGCTCGAGCTGGCCCGGCCGTACCTGAGCGTGAAGTACGAGGCGTACCGCGCGTGGGGGCAGGATGCGGCCCTGCCGGACGACGAGACGTTCGACCTCCCGTTCGACCGGCTGCTCGAGGAGCGGTTCGTCATCGGGACCCCGGACGACTGCCTGCGCGAGCTGACGCGGTGGCGGGACGAGCTCGGCGTCGACCACTTCATCTTCCGGCCGTTCTGGAGCGGGATGCCGGTCGACGACGCGCTCGCGTCGATGCAGCTGATCTCCGACGAGGTCGTCCCCGCCCTGCGTGCACGGTGAGGACGGACCCCCTCGACAACACGGAGGTGACGCGGTGCGATTGGTGACGGTGGCGGCGCCGGACGGTCCCCGGGCCGGAGTGGTCCGGGAGGACGGAATCGTCGCCCTGGCGGACCTCGGGCACCTGACCGTGCTGTCGCTCGTGGAGTCGGGCCCCGAGGAATGGCCCAAGGTCGCCGCGGCCGCCGCGTCGGCGAGGATCGGCTGGGCGCTCGGGGATCACCCGCTGATGGCGCCGATCCCACGGCCGCCGCGCAACGCCTGGGCGGTCGGCGCGAACTACCGGACCCACTTCGACGAGGGCGTGCGTCCGGCCGGCGCGACGCTCCCGGAGGTCCCCGTCTTCTTCACGAAGCCCTGGACCTCGTTCGTCGGCCACGATGCGACCGTGAACATCGACCGGCACGCCACGCAGACCGTCGACTGGGAGGCGGAGATCGCGGTCGTCATCGGCGTCGAGGGAACCGACGTCCCCGCGGACCACGCGATGGAGCACGTGTTCGGCTATCTGCTGGCGAACGACGTGTCCGCGCGGGAGCTGCAGCTCGCGGCGCCCCCGTTCTCGCAGTGGGACAAGGGCAAGAGCCTGGACGGGTTCGGGCCGATGGGGCCGTGGATCGTGA
>DATBHM010000094.1:0-9278 GCA_036557505.1 Actinomycetota bacterium
GAGATGTCGAGCACGACCATGAACTGGCCGAGGCAGACCAGGGTGAGCACGACCCAGGCCGGCGCACGGGAGCCCTGCGCGGCCGCGATGCCGCTGGTGAGCGGTTCGTCTCCGTTGCGTTCGGTCACTGCTGTCGGCCCCACTCCACGGTCGTCCGGTCCGCCGGTGGCAGGATGGCACGGCCAACCGGCACCGGGCGGGCGGGTATTCCCGAAACCCTACACGCGCCGGCCGACAGGGACGGCGGGGACCGCAGTCCCAGGAAGGCGAGCCCGTTCAGGCTTCCCTCAGGTAGATGGCGCACACTGGTGCGGTGCGCATCCTGGTGGTGGACGACGAGCCTGCTGTTCGAGAGTCGCTCGACCGTGCACTGCGCCTCGAGGGCTATGAGATCGAGCTCGCCTCCAACGGCGAGCAGGCCCTCCGCGCGATCGGCGACCGGCTGCCAGACGCCGTGGTTCTCGACGTCATGATGCCCGTGCTGGATGGCCTGGCCACGTGCCGGGCGATCCGGGCCGCCGGGATGCGTCTCCCAATCCTCATGCTGACCGCACGTGACGAGATCAGCGACCGGGTCGCCGGCCTCGACGCCGGGGCCGACGACTACCTCGTGAAGCCGTTCGCGCTTGAGGAGCTGCTCGCGCGGATCCGCGCGCTCCTCCGCCGGACGGCCCCCGAGGACGTCGAGGTGCTGCGGTTCGCCGACCTCCAGATGGACCTCGCCGCACACGAGGCCCACCGGGCCGATCGCCCCCTCGAGCTCACCCGGACCGAGTTCCTGCTCCTGGAGCTGTTCCTCCGGAACCCCCGCCGGGTCCTCACCCGCGAGGTGATCTTCGAACGTGTGTGGGGATACGACTTCGGCCCGACCTCCAACTCGCTCGAGGTGTACGTGGGCTACCTGCGGCGCAAGACCGAGTCGGAGGGCGAGCCCCGCCTCATCCAGACGGTCCGCGGCGTGGGCTACGTCATGAAGGACCCAGCCGCGTGAAGCTCCGCCGGCACGCGACGTTCCGCCGGAGGGTCGCGATCGGCTCGGGTGTGGCGGTGGCGGTGGCGGTCGCGATGGCGTCCGGCGCGATGTACCTCCTGGCCCGCGGCGAGCTCCGCGGTCAGGTCGACGAGGCCCTCAGGAGCCGGCTCCGCCAGATCACCAGGCCGAACAACGTGACGGTGGTCTACAACCCGGAGACGGGGCAGCGGACGGTCATCATCCCCCCGCCGAACGTGGAGGGTGAGTCGCCCGGCTACGTGCAGTTCGTGGCCTCGGACACGACGGTGCTGCGTCCACCCGGCGAGTCGGGCGCGTTCATGAAGCCCACCAGAGCGTCGCTGGCGGTCGCCTCGGGCAAGCACGCCGAGTACTTCAGCGACGTACAGCTCGGTGGCGAGCACTACCGCGTGCTCACCGAGCGGATGCCCGGCTTCCTCCCCTATCCCGGCGTCCCCCAGCCGCTCGCCGTGCAGGTGGCCCGTCCGCTGGGCGAGGTCGACGCGGCGCTCTCGCGGCTGGCGTTCATCCTGGTCGTGATCTCCGCGGTCGGGATCGCGCTCGGCGCCATCCTGGGGTTCCTCATCACCCGGACCGCCGCCCGCCCGGTCCGCAGGCTGACCGAGACGGCCGAACACGTCACCGCCACCGGCGACCTGGCCGCCCGGATCGAGGTGGAGGGCGACGACGAGGTCGCCCGCCTGGCCGCCAGCTTCAACCGCATGCTCGAGGCGCTCCAGCGATCGGTCGACGCGCAGCGCCAGCTGGTCGCCGACGCCTCCCACGAGCTCCGCACGCCCCTCACCTCGCTCCGGACCAACATCGAGGTGCTGTCCCGCGCCTCCGAGCTCGACCCCGAGGACCGCGAACGCCTCCGCCGCGACGTCCTCGCCCAGCTGGAGGAGATGACCGCGCTCGTGGCCGACCTCATGGACCTCGCGCGGAGCGGCCACGCCGCCGAGAAGGCATTCGAACCCGTCCGCCTCGACCACGTCGTCGAGGCGACCGTGGCGCGGATCCGCCGGCGGGCGCCAGGCGTCGAGTTCGCCGTCGACGCGTCGCCGGTCGTCGTGAGCGGTGTTCCGGAACGGCTCGACCGGGCGGTGGGCAACCTCCTGGACAACGCGGCCAAATGGAGCCCGCCCGACGGCAGCATCGAGGTGGCCGTGGCGCACGGCGCGGTCACCGTGCGGGACCACGGACCCGGCATCGCGCCCGAGGACCTGCCGTTCGTGTTCGACCGCTTCTACCGGTCGGCCGCTGCGCGGGGACTCCCGGGCTCCGGCCTGGGCCTCGCGATCGTCCGCCAGGTGGCCGAGTCGCACGGCGGCTCGGTCTCGGCGAGCAACGCGCCCGACGGCGGGGCCGTGCTTCGGCTGTGGCTCCCGTCGCAGCCGGTGGTTCCCACCCCGCCCGCGCCGCCCTCCCCCGTCGCGATCTCCCGCTGACGTCCGCGGCCGTCGGGCCGCCGCCCTCGGCCGTCGAGGGCTTCACGTCCGATCGGACCGACGGTACTGTCGCCGTCATGTCGGAGGGGGAGACGACCCGCGTCCGCGTCCGAGGCGTCCTGCTGTCCGAGGTGATGGCCGCGCTCTCGCTCGCGACCGACGTCGCGATGGGGATCCCGCTCGAGAGCGGCCTTGCGGTGTGTCTGGGAGCGACGGGCCTGGCGTCGCGCATGGACCTCGGCGCCGAGGAGCTCCGCCGCGTGTACTACCTGGCGCTGCTCCGGCATATCGGGTGCACCGCCGGATCGGACGAGATCGGACGCGCCGTGGGCGACGAGATCGCGATGCGCGGCCACATGGGAACGGCCGACTTCGCCGACCCCCGGGAGATGTTCGGCGTCATGCGGCGCCACATCCGGTCGGTCAACCCTCCGACCGCCCGTCCGGGCGCCTGGATCCGGGCGCTGCAGGGCGCCCCCAAGATCCGAGCCGGATCCCGGGCCGTGTGCGAGGTCGCCCAGATGCTCGCCGACCGGATCGGGTTCGACGAGGTGTTCCACCTGGACATCGCGATGACCGGCGAACGCTTCGACGGCAAGGGGTTCCCCGGCGACTACCGGGGCGAGCAGGTCTCCCGCCCGGCCATGATCGTCCAGACGGTGGAGCTCGGATTGACCGCGGCCTCGCTGGACGGGCCGGACGCGGCGGTGGCGCTGGTCGAGCGACGGTCCGGCGGGCAGCTGGATCCCATTTCGGCGGCCGCCTTCGCCCGCAATGCCCCGGACGTGATCGCCGACGCCACCGCCGTGGAGTCCCCGTGGGACGCCGTGATCGCGGCGGAGCCCGGCGAGCCGGAGCCGATGGACGACGACCGCCTGGACGCGGCCCTCCGGGCCATCGCCGACTTCGCCGACCTCAAGTCGCCCTACCTGGTCGGCCACTCCTCGGGGGTGGCCGAGCTCGCCGCCCGCGCGGCCGAGCGCGCCGGGCTTCCCCCGGCGGACGTCGCCGGGGTGCGGCGAGCCGGCTGGGTACACGACCTCGGACGCGTCGGCGTCCCCTCGATGCTGTGGGGGAAGCGGGGCCAGCTGTCGCTCGACGACTGGGAACGGATCCGGATGCACGCGTACCAGACCGACCGCATCCTGGCCCGCCCCGAGGGGCTCCGGCCGATCGGGCAGATCGCCTCGATGCACCACGAACGATGCGACGGGTCCGGGTACTTCCGGGGATCGACCCAGCAGCCGCTCGCGGCCAGGATCCTGGCGGCTGCGGACGCGTTCCACGCGATGACGGAGGAACGTCCCCACCGGCCGGCCATGACGGCCGCGCGGGCGGCGGAGGCCGTCCAGGCGGAGGTGATCGCCGGACGCCTCGACGCGGATGCGGCCGCGGCCGTCCAGGAGGCGGCGGGCCGCCCGGTCCGCAGACGCCGTGACCAGGTGGGCGGGCTCACCGCTCGCGAGATCGAGGTGCTGCGCCTGCTGGCCAGGGGGCGTTCGATCCGTCAGATCGCCCACGAGCTGGTGATCTCGCCGAAGACGGCCGATGCCCACATCCAGCACATCTATGCGAAGGCGGGCGTCTCCACCCGGGCCGCGGCCACGATGTACGCCCTGCGGCACGGCCTGCTGGACGGCGGGTCGGACGCGCAGCCGTAGCCCGCACTCCCCGGACTCCGCACCGAAGATCGGGAGTTCACCCGATGGAGCCCGGTGGCACCCGCGGCATGCTCCGATCCACGGCCCTCGCCCGAGGGCTCGACGAGAGGAGGCGGTTCACGTGGGTGATCGCAGGCACGAGCTCCCCGGACTCATCTTCACCGAGCTGATCCAACGCGGGAACTGGGACATGATGGACGAGCTCATCGCACCGGGGTTCGTCTCGACCGGGTTCGCCGGCGCGGCGAACGGGCCGCATGAGTTCCGGGCGCTGATCGAGCGGTGGCGGACGGCGTTTCCGGACATGGACGTCCGGATCGCCGACCTGGTGGTGGACGGCGACCGGGCGGCCTGGCGGGTCGAGGGGTCGGGGACGCAGACCGGGCCGCTGGCCACGCCGATGGGCGAGGTGCCGCCCACCGGGAAGCGCGCGCGGTTCGGCGGGATCGACTTCGGTCGGATCGGCGCGGACGGCCGGGCGGTCGAGCACTCCTCCGGGCCCGACATCGGGCTGATGATGACCGACCTCGGCCTGGCGCCGCCGCAGCCCGCGCCGCCCGCCCCGACGCGACCCGCCCCGGCCTCGGGCCGGGGCGTGACCCACGACGAGGCGGCGGCGAGCATCACCGCGGTGTTCGACGTGATCAACTCGGACACCTACGCCGGGCTCGAGGACCGCGTGCACCCCGACTACGTCGACCACAGTCCGATCGGCGAGGTCCAGGGATACGACGGGTTCCGGACCCTCCTCGACACGTTCCGCGGCGCGATCGACGGCTTCCGCGCGGTCCCCGAAGGGTTCGTCGTCGAGGGGACCAGGGCCGCGTGGCGGACGCACCTGACCGGTGTGCACTCCGGCGAGCTCATGGGCGTCCCGGCCACGGGGAACGCGATCGACGTGTACAGCCACGAGTTCGGCCGGCTGGCCGCGGACGGCCGGGCGGCCGAACACTGGACGAGCATGGACGCGGGGACGTTCATGCGGCAGCTGGGCCTGCTCGTGGGGGCGGACGCGTAGCCGCGTCACCGCCGGCGGCAACGGCGGGGCCGGCTCCCACGGGCCGGCCCCGCCTCCATTCCCCGAAGGCCGGCCCCGCTTCCATTCCCGGACCGGCCGCCGTGCGGATCAGCCCGCGAGCATTTGGCGGAGCACCATCTGGAGGATCCCGCCATTTCGGTAGTACTCGACCTCGGCCCCGCCGTCGATCCGAACGGTGACCTCGAACTCCGTCGCCCGGCCGTCGGTCGCCGTCGCGGTGACCGTCGCGGTCTGCTTCGGCGAGATCCCGCCCGCGATCCCCCGGATCGAGTACGTCTCGGTGCCGTCGAGCCCGAGCGACCCGGCCGACTCACCGTCTGCGTACTGCAGCGGAAGGACGCCCATGCCGACGAGATTCGACCGGTGGATCCGTTCGAACGACTCGGCGATCGCGGCGCGGACGCCGAGCAGCGCCGGCCCCTTTGCCGCCCAGTCGCGACTGGACCCGCTGCCGTACTCCGTGCCGGCGAGGACGACGAGCGGGACGCCCTCCTCCCCGTAGCGCAGCGACGCGTCGTAGATCGTGGCCTGTTCGCCATCCGGGACGTGCGTGGTCCACGGACCCTCGGTCCCCGGCGCGAGCTCGTTGCGCAGCCTGACGTTGGCGAACGTCCCGCGCATCATCACCTCGTGGTTCCCGCGCCGGGCGCCGTAGGAGTTGAACTCGCCCGGCTGCACGCCGTGCTCGATCAGGTACCGGCCGGCGGGTGAGTCCTTCTTGATGGAGCCCGCCGGCGAGATGTGGTCGGTCGTGATCGAGTCCCCCACCTTCACCAGCACCCGCGCGTCCTCCACGTCCGCCGGGTCGGCGAGCTCGGCCGACAGGTCGCGGAAGAACGGGGGCTCCCGCACGTAGGTCGACTCCGGGGCCCATTCGTACACGGTCCCCGTCGGCGCCTCCAGCGCGGCCCAGTGCTCGTCGCCGGCCCAGATGCGTCCGTACTCCTCCTCGAACTGGTCGGGGGTGATGGCATCGGCCAGCACGGACTGGACCTCGTCGGCGCTCGGCCACAGATCCTTCAGGAACACGTCGCCGCCCTCGGGGTCCGTGCCGATCGGCTCCGTGGTCAGGTCGACGTCGACCCGGCCGGCGAGCGCGTATGCCACGCACAACGGCGGGCTGGCCAGGTACGAGGCCCGGACCTGGGGGTGGATCCGGCCCTCGAAGTTCCGATTGCCGGACAGGACGGCGACCACCGCCAGGTCGCGTTCGTCCACCTGCTTCGCCACCTCGTCGGGCAGGGGGCCGGAGTTCCCGATGCACGTGGTGCACCCGTAGCCGACCAGGCTGAACCCCAGCTTGTCGAGATACGGCTGGAGCCCCGCCCGGTCGAGGTAGTCGGTCACCACCCGCGAGCCCGGCGCCAGCGACGTCTTCACCCACGGCTTCGACTGCAGCCCGGCCTCGACCGCCTTCTTCGCGAGGAGGCCGGCGGCGAGCATGACGCTCGGGTTCGACGTGTTCGTGCAGGACGTGATCGCGGCGATCACGACGCTGCCGTGATCGACGCCGTTCGAACCCCCCCGGATCTCCGGCAGCACCGCACCACGTCGATCGGCCGGACGCCCCGATTCGGGTTCGCCGGACGCCGCCGGGTCCTGGTCCGACGTGGGGTCGCTCGCGGGGAATGTGGCGGCGACCGCGGCGTCGCGCCCGTCCCCGTAGCCCTTCCCGAACTCCGGGAACGCCTCCTGGAACGAGGCCCACACGCCCGGCAGGGCCACGCGGTCCTGGGGACGGCGGGGGCCGGCCACGCTGGGTTCGACGCTCGACAGGTCGAGGTCGATGGTCTCGGTGAACACCGGGTCGGGATCGTCGTCGGTCCGGTACAGGCCCTGTTCCTTCGTGTACCGCTCCACGAGGTCCACCACGTCCCCCCGGCCGGTGTTCTGCAGATACGTCACCGTCTGGTGGTCGGCCGGGAAGAACGACGCCGTGGCGCCGTACTCCGGGCACATGTTCGAAAGGGTCGCGCGGTCCTCCACGGTGAGCGACGACAGCCCGTCGCCGTAGAACTCGACGAACTTCCCCACCACGCCGTGCGCGCGGAGCATCTGCGTGAGCGTCAGCACGAGGTCGGTGGCGGTCGTCCCCGCGGGGAGGGCGCCGGTGAGCTTCACGCCCACCACGACCGGCCACGGCAGGAACATCGGTTGGCCGAGCATCGCCGCCTCGGCCTCGATGCCGCCGACGCCCCACCCCAGCACCCCGAGGCCGTTCACCATCGTGGTGTGCGAGTCGGTCCCCACCAGCGTGTCGGGCATGGCGACGCCGCCCTCGTTCACGCGCACGACGCGCCCGAGGTGCTCGAGGTTGACCTGGTGGCAGATGCCCATGCCGGGCGGCACGACGCGGAACCCGTCGAACGCCTGCTGTGCCCACTTCAGCAGGGCGTACCGCTCACCGTTGCGCCGGTACTCCCACTCGACGTTCGCCGTGTACGCCTCCGGCGTGGCGAACATGTCCACCTGGACGGAGTGGTCGATGATCAGGTCGACCGGGATGTGCGGGTTGACACTCGCGGGATCGCCGCCGGCGCGGGCCACCGCCGACCGGATCGCGGCCAGGTCCACCACCGCCGGGACGCCCGTGAAGTCCTGCATCAGCACGCGAGACGGCATGAACGCGATCGCGGGCTCGGCCTCGGGCCGGTCCGGCCAGGCGGCCAGGGCGGCGACGTCCTTCTCCGCGACGTCGCGGGTGCCGGCCCGGCGGAGCAGGTTCTCGAGCAGGATCTTCACCGTGTGCGGCAGTCTCGGCAGGTCGGCCCCCGTCGCCGACAGGCGGAGGAAGGTCACCTCCCCGTCCGCGGTCCCCAGCGTCTCCCTCGCGTCCTCCATGGCGGTCACCTCGTTCGTCGCGTGCCGAAGCGGTCACATCCAGGGTAGTGCCTGGTCCGCATGGCGTTCCTTTCGCTCGGCGGGCCGATGGGTTTATCCTTCGCGCAACCGACAGCGGGATCGGCGTCCGAGGAGGGGGAGTCACCATGGGTGAGAAGGGCAATCCGCTGGCCAGCATGTCCGACATCCCGGACTACATCGCAAGCCTTTCGGCCGCCTACACGGTCTACAAGGACTCACAGGACCGCAAGGAGGACCGGGTGGAGCGCGAGGCCGAACGGGCGCAGCTCGCCGAGCTCCAGGATCGGGCGGAGGGCGCCGACGCGCCGGACGGTCCCGGTGGGGCGACGCCCGGGGCATCGCAGGGCCCGGATCCCGCCGTCCCGAACACCCCGCCCCCGCCGCCGCCACCGGCCAACCCGTCCCGGCCCTAGCGGCCGGTCGCTTCCGGGAACCGTCATGGCGTTTCCTCGTGCGCGCCGCCCACGGCCGGGCGACCTCGATCTGATCGACGCGGAGTTCCGGCTGCTCGTCGGCGTCCCCGACCGGCCCGGCCCGGCCGACCTGCTCGGTGTGGAGCAGGAGTTCACGCTGCGGGTGACCGGCCGACCCCTGGACTTCCGCGGTGTGCTCCACGAGTTGCCCGTCGACGGCGAGCGCCTGGACCCGGGCGACCCGAACGCCTATCGACTGCGGTGGGGCGGGGCGCTGACGGCGGACGGCGGCGAGGCGGAGGTCGTCACCCCGCCCGTGCCCCGGACCCGGGGGTTCGGCTCGCGGCTCGCAGCGCTCGCGACGATGGGGCAGGCGGAGCTCGAGGAGCTGCTCGCGTCGCTCCCGGTCCCGATCGTGGCGGAGGGCTACTCGACGCACGTCAGCGCCGCGATGCCGGGCGGCGCCGGGCTCGTCTGCCGCATGTATGCGGAGCGATTCTCGCCCGCGCTGATGCTGTTGATGGAACGAGCCTCCTCGCCCGGCCTGGCCATCCGGCCCCGACCGGGGCGGACGGAGCTGTGCGGGGAGTTCGTCTCGGGGTCCCACCTCCGAGCGGCGTCCACGTTCGTCGCCGGGTCGGTGCGCGCGTGCGCGGACGCCACCGCCGGGCTCCGGGCGGCGCGCCGGCGGCTGCCGCCCCGCCTCCGGGTCGTCGTCGAGCCGGCGACCATCCGGTACGGGTGGTTCGTCGGCCGTGGGGCGTTCGGGCCCGACCTCCCGGCGGCCGGACGGGAGAGCGTCCTCCGGCGCGGCCGGGGCGGCGTCCTCCGGGCCCAGGAGGCCCTGGAGGCGGCGTGGGAGGC
>DATBHM010000095.1:0-28708 GCA_036557505.1 Actinomycetota bacterium
CCGGCTGCCCCGTTCCACACCCGGGACAGAACACCTAGCGCCCCTTCTTGGGCGTGGAGGTGGCCGGCCTGCGGGCGGCCGGCTTGGCCTTCGTCCTGGACGACGCCCGGCGCCGCTTGGACGCCACGGCCTGCTTGAAGGCCTGCCCTGGCGCGAACGACGGGAGGTCGCGTGCCGGGATCGTGATGGGGATCTCCGGCTGGCGCGGATTGCGGGCGATGCGGCGGTTCCGGCGGCGCTTCTCGAACGTCCCGAACCCGACGAGCGCCACCCGCTCGCCCTTGGCGACCGTGTCGCGGATGACGGCCATGGTCTGGTCGACGATCTGCGCGACCTCCGAACGATTCCGGTCCGTGCGCTTGGCGACCTCGGCCACGAGCCCGCTCTTGTTCATCCCCTCGAAGGTACGCGGTCGCACGACGGCGCGCAATTGCGCGTGCAGTCGACCCAGTCGCCGGCACGAGGTGGCTCCCTCCCTCAAGCACGAACCGCGTTCTCCCGATGCATTGCAGAACCAATGAACGAGCTTCCATCGGGCTTCGAGACCGCCGGCGCGGCCCGTTCCATCGTGCGCAACGTCGAGCGCGTCATCGCGGGCAACGACGCCGCGGTGCGCGCCGCAGTGCTGTGCCTGCTGTCCGAGGGCAACCTCCTCCTCGAGGGCGTCCCGGGCGTCGGGAAGACGACGCTCGCCAAGGCCGTCGCCCGTTCGATCGGCGGGACGTTCAACCGCATCCAGGCCACCCCCGACCTGCTTCCGTCGGACCTGACCGGGGTCTCCGTGTACCACCAGGAGCGCCGCGAGTTCGAGTTCGTCCCCGGGCCGATCTTCGGCAACGTCGTGCTCGTCGACGAGATCAACCGGGCCACCCCCCGGACCCAGTCGGCCCTGCTCGAGCCCATGGAGGAGCGTCAGGCCACCGTCGACGGCGTCCCACGGCCGCTCCCCGATCCCTTCTTCCTCGTAGCGACCGAGAACCCGGGCGAGCACCACGGGACGTACCCGCTCCCCGAGGGCCAGCTCGACCGGTTCGCGATGGCGGTGAAGATGGACTACCCGGCCCGGGAGGAGGCCGCCGACGTCGTCACCCGCCAGCTGCTCCAACACCCGATCGAGGAGCTGGTCGCGGTCATGGAGCCGGCCGACGTGGCGCGCCACCGCCGGGCCGTCCGCGCCGTGCACGTCGCGCCGGGCGTCGTCGAGTACGTGCTCCGCCTGGTCGATGCGACGCGCTCGCATCCCGACGTGACGCTGGGGGCGTCGCCGCGGGCGGCCGTCGTGCTGACGCGGTGCGCGCAGGCCCGGGCGGCGGCCGCCGGACGCGACCACGTCCTGCCGGACGACGTGAAGGCGCTCGCCTCGGACGCGCTCGGGCACCGGCTGCAGGTGCGGACCGGACGCCGTATGGACTCCGACGCCGGCCGCGAGGTGGTCGCGGAGGTCCTCGAGCAGGTCGCCGTCCCGCTCGAGGTCGCCGGCCGGGCGTAGTCCCGTGCGCCGGTTCCGGTTCCGAGCCCGCGCCGGGGGGCTCGTGTTCGGGTCCCTGCTGCTGTTCCTGGTCGGCACCAACGTCCAGTCGGGATGGGTGTTCGTGCTGTCGGCGCTGCTGCTCGGCGTGACGGCGGCGGGGACCATCCTGCCCTTCGGTGGGACGCGCGGCCTCACGGTGTCGCGGCGGGCGCCCGGCGAGTCGTTCGTGGGCGAGCAGGTCCGGGTCGACCTCACCGTGACAAACACCACCCGCAAGCCCAAGCTCTCGATCTCGATCCACGACCCCTACGTGGCCCAGTCGAACATCTTCCTGCCCTCGCTCGGCGCCGGCGCGAGCGTGACCATCTCGACGCGCCGGACGGCGGCCCGGCGGGGCGCGATCGACGGTGGCCCGGTCGTCGTCTCCTCCGGGGCGCCGTTCGGCGTCGCGGAGGTGCGCCGGACGATTCCGGCGGCGGGGCGCACCGTGGTGTTCCCGCGCATCGTGTCGATGCCCGGCCTGCCGCTGCGGGGCGACCCCTCGACCGGTGCCGACGACGAGCTCCCGAGCGGGCGCGGGCCTGGCCACGAGTTTCACGGCATCCGGGAGTACCAGCGTGGCGACAGCCTCCGCCACGTCCACTGGCCCACGACCGCCCGGCACGGGTCGCTGGTGGTCAGAGAGTTCGAACGCGACCGCCCGGCCAGGCTGACGGTCGTCGTCGACACCGCCGGCGACACGCCGGCAGTCGGCGACGCCGAGACCACCCTCGACCGGTGCTGCTCGGTCGCGGCGTCGGCCGCGCTCGAGGCGGTACGGCTGGGGCACGGCGTCTCGGTGGTGGCCGCCCGCGACGCCCGGCCCGTGATCGTCGACGGCGCGGACCCGCACCGGGCGCTGACGGTCCTCGCCGAGCTCCGGGCGCCGGGAGGGATGACGCTCTCGCGGGTCCTGGGGCAGGCGCCGGCGGCCCCGACGGCCCTGGTCGTCTTCCCGACCTGGCGGTCGAACGCCGCCACCGTGCTGGTTCCCGCCGTCGAGGAACTGGTGGCGGCGGGGTCGAGGGTCGTCCCCGTCGCGATCGAGGTCGGCGCTTCCCGAGCGGAACCGGCGCTCTCCGACCAGGATGTCGACGAGCTCATCGCGGTCCTGGCGGCCGCCGGGGCCGAGCCCGTCCGCATCCGGCCGGGGCGCCCGGTCGAGCAGGAGCTGGCGGCCTCGTTCTCCCTCGCCGGAGCGGCACGATGAGCGCCGCCCGTCTCGGCGCCGGTTCGATGCCGACGCTGGCGGACCGGCGGCGGGCCCGGCGGCAACGGATGAACCGGCCCGAGGAGTCGGTCCGCCTGCGCGTGATCGTGCTGGCTGCCACCGAGCTCTCGGTGCTCACAGTCGCGGTGGCCGGTGCGGTGGACGCCGCCACCGCGGTGGTCGGCCTCCTGCTGGTGCCAATCGGCTCCTGGTTCGCGTACCGGCGCCGGCGGCACCGGAACATCCTGCTCAAGGTGCTCCTGGCGGCGGGGCTGGTCGCCGCCCTGGCGCAGTTCCTCCAGCGGGCCCGGACCGCGACCTCCGTGGACGACGCCCGGGTCATGCTCGGCGGGCTGTTCGTGTGGGTGCAGGTCCTCCACAGCTTCGACCTGCCCCGGCGCCGGGACCTCGCGTTCTCCATGGCGGCGACCGTGGTGCTGGTCGCCGAGGCGGGATCGCTGTCGATCGACACCGGGTTCGGCCTCCTGCTGCTCCCCTACCTGGCCCTGTGCGCCGCATGGCTCTACCGGTCGGACCGGGTGCGAGCCGAGGAAGATGCGGACCCGTACGAGGTCCGTGCCGGAACGGTGAAGCCATCGGCGACCGCGCGGAGGTCGAGGATCCGGTCGCTCGCCGGCGGCCTCGGCGCGGCGCTGCTGGCGAGCATGCTCGTGTTCATGTTCACGCCCCACGTCCCCGGCGCCCGGGTGCTGGCGCCGCCGTTCTCCGTGGTGAATCCGGTGGCCGTCCCCGGGTTCTCGGGCGGCGTGTCCAATCCGGACGCCGAGGGCGGCGACGGGTCCGGCCCGGTCCGCGGGGTCGGGTACCCGGGATTCGGCACCGGCGTCGACCTCCGCGTGCGCGGGCACCTGTCCAATCAGCTGGTCATGCGGGTCCGCTCGCCACAGCCGGCGTTCTGGCGCGGCCAGGCGTACGACACGTTCAACGGGACGACCTGGTCGGCATCGGACCACGTCGTGACGGAGTACGGCGAGGGCGACGACCGGTCCATCGACATCGGGTCCCCCGAGACCTCCGTCCCCACGCGCACGCTGCTCCAGACCTTCTACGTCGTCCGGCGGCAGCCGAACATCGTGTTCGCGGCCGCCAATGTCCGGCAGGTGTTCTTCCCGGCGAGCCGGGTGGCGGTCGACGAGTACGGCTCGATCAGGGCACCGATCATGCTTGAGCCGGACACCGTCTACAGCGTCATCAGCGACGTGCCGAACCCTTCGGGCGCCATGCTCCGGGCCGCGCCGGCCCCGCAAATGGGGTCCTTGCTTTCGCAGTACACCCAGCTGCCCCCGGACCTCCCGGCGCGCGACGTCGAGCTGGCGCACCGCATCACGGATCCCTGGCCCGACACCTACGACAAGGTCATGGCGGTGCAGCGGTGGCTTCAGCGGAACACCCGATACAACCTGGACATCCCGCCCGACCCGCCCGGGGTCGACGCGGTCGACGAATTCCTGTTCGTCCGGCGGCAGGGGTTCTGCGAGCACATCGCCTCGGCCATGGCCATCCTGCTGCGTGCCGTGGGAATCCCGACGCGGTTCGCGGTGGGGTTCGACGTCGGTTCGCACAACCTGCTGACCGGGTACTACGACGTGCACGAGTCCGACGCGCACGCCTGGGTCGAGGTCGCATACCCCGGCATCGGCTGGATGGAGTACGACCCGACCCACGCCGTGCCCCCCGCCGCCCAGGGGTTCGGCGCCTCCTTCCTGGCCGGGGAGCTCCTGGCCCGGCTGGGCCGCTTCGTCGCATGGGTGGTGCCCGGCCCCCTGAAGACGGCCGGGGAGGCCGTCGGTCACGCGTTGGCGGTCGCCGGCCGCTCGGCCGCGCGGGCCTGGCCGGTGCTCCTCGCGGTGGCGCTGGCAGGGATCGCGCTCCTCGCGTGGCTCGGCCGGCGCCGGGGACGGGTGCGCTCCTCCGCCGGGGCGGTGGCGGCCTTCGAGGCGATGTCCCGGACGTTCGAACGCCGCGGCCACCCGCGGAAGCCCGAGCAGACGCCCGCCGAATACCTCCGGGAGCTGCTGCGGACCGACCCCGTCGCCCGGGCCGCGCGCACGGACGTCGAGGTGGTGGTCGCCGCGTTCGAACGCGACCGGTTCGCCGCCTCGCCACCCGACCCGGTCGATGTCGAACACGCGACCTCGTCGGCCCGCCGCGTGGCCGAGGCCGCCGGGCGCCGCTGAGACCCGGCTCCACGTCGGTGGGGGCCGGTATCTTCGTTCGGTCATGGCTCGGCTGCGGTCCACCGATCGGGCGAAGCTCCCGGACAGCGCGTTCGCGTACATCGACTCCCGGGGGAAGCGCCGCCTGCCCATCAACGACGAGTCGCACGTCCGCAACGCCCTCGCTCGGTTCGAGCGGGTGCCGTTCGAGGACGACGCGGCCCGGGAGGCCGCCCGGAAGCGCCTGCTCAACGCAGCGCGGAGGTACGGGATCGTCCCGGTCGGGTTCATCACGGGCCAGCTGAAGGCCGAACGAACCCGGGCCGTGCCCGCGTCGATCGCGGGGCTGCCGACCGGGAACGTGACGTTCCTCATGACCGACATCGAGGGCTCGACGGCCCTCCTCGGCAAGCTCGGGCGGCGATATCCCGGACTGCTGCGCGACGTTCGCTCGATCGTCCGGTCGGCCGTGACCGCCGCCGGTGGGCGCGAGGTCGACACCCGGGCCGACGAGGTCTTCGCCGTGTTCGTCCGGTCGACGGACGCGGTGGTCGCGGCGATCGAGCTCCAGCGAACCTTCGCAGGCCGAACCTGGCCGCTCGACGTGCAGTGCCGCGTTCGGGTGGGCATCCACGGTGGCCGCCCCACGTTCGCCGACGGGGCCTACGTCGGCATCGCGGTGAACACGGCCGCGCGGGTGTGCTCGGCCGGCCACGGCGGCCAGATCCTGGTGTCCGGGCCCACCGCGCGGATGCTCACGGCAGCGCTGCCGGCGGGGGTCCGACTGGCGAGCCTCGGCCGCCACCGACTGTCGGGCCTCCCGCGGGCCGTGGAGATGTTCCAGGTCAACGCGAAGGGCCTGCAGCCCCGGTTCCCGGCCCTTCGAACGACCTGACGCGCCCGCCCGGGTCGGTGTCGTCTCGCTGGCATGTTCGAGGTATTGGCACCCGGAATGGCGTCTTCGACTCGAAGCCGGCGCTGGACGCACCCGGTCAATAGCCGCGGAGGTGTTTGGCCGGGCTAGGCCTCGGCGATCGCGCGGGCGAGCGAGATCGCTTCGTCCACCGACATGGCCTGGCCCTCGGCGAACGCGGCGTCGGCGTCGGCCGGATCGAGGTGTTCCCGGGCAAGCTCCGCGGGATCGTCTTCGAGGATGCCCGCGAACCCACCCGGCGGGCCGCCCACGTGCGACCTCACCGACGTCGCCGCGCCCTCGAGCACGACGGCCTCGCGGGGGTGGCCGTTCCACAGGGCCAGGAACGACAGATCGCTGAACACGATCCCCACGCCCGTCGCGTTCTCTGCCGCCCGGAACAGGTCCATGGCCTCCAGCCCGATCGACCAGGCCTCGTCCATGTGACCCAGCCGGCCGTGTGCGAACGACAGCCACAGCAGGTCGAACGCGAGATGCAGCCGGTCCCCCACCCGGCGCCAGATCGCGACGGACTCCTCGAGGCCGGCCACAACCGCCTCCCACCGCCCGGCCTGGGCGTCGCCGATCACCAGCATGGTCACGCCCTGGGCGACGCCGCGTTCGTCCCCCGCCTCGCGGAACAGCTCGACGCTCTCCCTGAGCATCCGGGTCGCCTCGTCGACGTCCTCGCCGGCCACCACGAACGACAGGTTGTACACCGCCTCCGCGATGCGCCGGGGATCGCCGAGGCCGCGTTCGATCTCGACCGCCTCGCCGTAGAACCGGCCGGCGGCCTCGCGGTCCTGGCGCCACCAGGCGATCCCGCCCGCGCCGATCAGGGCCTTCGCGCGGGCCGCGGTCGGCTCCGCGCCGGACGGCATCGTCAGCACCGAGTCGAACCATCCGCCCCCCTCGGTGAGGTGCCCCCGCTGCTGCCAGAACCGCCACAGCGCGCCGGCCGCCCCCTGTGCCTCGTCCGCGCGTTCCGCGGTGATCGCCCACCGGAGCGCGGTGGCGATGTTCTCGCGCTCGAGGTCGCAGCGATCGAGCCACTCGTTCTGGTCGACTGCCGTGAGGTGCGGCTCGGCCTCGAGCGCCAGGTCGAGGAAGTGCCGGGCGTGCCGTTCGGCGATCTCGTCGCCGTCCGGCCCCTCGCGCAGCTGTTCCTGCGCGAACTCCCGGATCGTCTCGAGCATCACGAACCGCCCGCCCTCGCGACGGACGAGGGACATCTCGACCAGCGAGCTCAGGCCGTCGACGGCGTCGAGCCCCAGCTCCTCGGGCCGGCACACCGCCTCCGCCGCCTCGATCGACCAGCCGCCGGCGAACACCGAGAGGCGGGCGAACAGCCGTCGTTCGGGCTCGTCGAGCAGTTCGTGGCTCCACGCGATGGCGCCCCGGAGCGTCCGCTGCCGTTCGGGCAGCGTCCGAACGCCCGACGTGAGGAGCGACAGCCGGCTGGACAACCGGGGAAGCATCTGTTCGGGGGTGAGGACCCGGGCCCGGGTTGCGGCGAGCTCGATGGCCAGGGGTAGTCCGTCGAGGCGCGCGGTGATCTCCGCCACCGCGGCGGCGTTGGCCTCGGTGACCTCGAATCGCGGGTCGGCGGCAGCGGCCCGTTCGACGAACAGCCGCACGGCGTCGAATCGCCCCAGGGTCAGCGGATCGGCGGCTTGGGCCGGGTCCGGCGGCTCGAGCGGCGGCACGCCGTACTCGTGCTCCCCCCGGACGGACAGGACGAACCGCGACGTGACCAGCACCCGCAGCCTCGGCGCCGCCGAGAGGAGCGCCTCGAGGACCGGGGCGGCCGCCGCGACCTGTTCGAAGTTGTCGACGACCAGCAGCAGCTCGCGGTCCCGGAGGCGGTCCTGGAGCACATCCGCGATCGGACGGCCCGGGATCTCGGCGACCCCCATGGCCCGGGCCATCGCGGAGGGGACGAGCGTCGGATCGGTCACGGCGGAGAGGTCGACGAAGCAGGCGCCGTCCTCGTAGTCGGTCAGCCCCGCCTCGGCCACCTGGACGGCCAGCCGCGTCTTCCCCGATCCGCCTGCGCCCGTGAGCGTGACCAGGCGGCTCCTCGACAGCAGCTCGCGAACCTCCCCGATCTCGTCGGTCCGCCCGACGAAGGAGGTGAGCTGGACCGGCAGGTTGTTCGGACGGGCGTCGAGCGTGCGCGGCGGCGGGAACTCGCCGTCCAGGCCCTCGATCTCGAGGTCGAACAGCCGCTCGGGGCGGTCGAGGTCCTTCAGGCGATGGTCGCCGAGATTCCGCAGGCGGACGCCCTCTCGGAGCGAGCCCTCGACCAGTTCGCGCGTGATCCCCGACACGATGACCTGCCCGCCGTGCGCCGCCGAGGCGATCCGGGCAGCGCGGTTGACGTCGATGCCGACGTAGTCGTCGCCGCCGAGCACCGCCTCGCCGGTGTGCAGGCCCATGCGGACGCGCACGCGCACCGGGTTGGTCCACCCGTCGCCGGCGAGCGCCCGCTGCACCTCCACCGCCGCGGCCACCGCCTCGAGCGCGTCGGGGAACACCACGAAGAACGAGTCACCGGCCGTGCTCACCTCGGTGCCCCCGTGCTCGGCGACCGATCGCCGCACGACCTCGGCGTGCTCGTCGCGGACGGCCGCGTAGCCCTCCCCCAGCTCCTGGAGCAACCGGGTGGAGCCCTCGATGTCCGTGAACAGGAACGTGACGGTGCCGGTCGGCAGCTCTCGCATGTGCCTGCGGAATGTAGCGCGTGGCGACGATGGGACCCGAATCGCCCGGACCATATGCTGACCGCGCCCGAACGTGGTCCGCGCATGGGAACGGGGGTCGGCATGCTGCTCGAGAACAGGAACGCGGTGGTGTACGGCGGCGGCGGGATCGTGGGGAGCGCGATCGCGAGGGCCTTTGCCCGGGAGGGCGCCCGGGTCTTCCTGGCCGGCCGGACCCTGACGACCCTGGACGCGGTCGCCGATGAGATCACGGGCGGCGGTGGCCGGGCCGAGACCGCGGTGGTCGACACACACGACGAGGAGTCCGTCGACCGCCACGCGGACGCGGTGGCCGCCGAGGCCGGGCGCATCGATGTGATGTTCAACGCGATCGGCCACGGCGACGTCCACGGGCCGACGCTGATGGAGATGCCCTACGACGATTTCGCCCGGCCCATCGATTCCGCGCTGCGGTCGCTGTTCCTCACCACGCGGGCGGCCGCGCGCCACATGATCCCGAAGGGATCGGGGGTGGTGCTCACGATCACCGCGACCACCGCCCGCGCGTCGCTCCCCCAGATCGGCGGCACCGGGGTCAGGTTCGATGCGATGGAGAGCCTGTGCCGCCAGTGGGCGCGCGAGCTCGGTCCGCACGGCGTCCGGGTGAACTGGCTGCAGACCACCGGGCTCCCGGAGGCGATCACGTTCCCCGGCCCGTTCCCCGACTACGGCACCGGCGCGGCCATGGACCGCGACCAGCTGATCGCGTGGAACCAGGCGCAGACCATGCTCGACCGGCTGACGACGCTGGAGGAGGTCGGCAACCTGGCGGCGTTCCTCGCCTCCGACCTGGCGAGCGCCTTCACGGCTGCCGGGGCGAACATCACCTGCGGCCTCGTCCCGACACGCTGAGGTCCGGCTGCCGGCCTCTCAGAAGGGCGGCAACGCGGCGCGCCGTTCGAAGAGCTCCTCCGCGGCAGCCTGTGCGTCGCTGCGGACGGCGCCCGCGTCGACCGACTCGACGACGCCGTCCCGAACCAGCCGGCGTCCGTCCACCCACACGTCGCGGACGTCGTGGCCGGATGCGCTGAACACCAGGTGCGCCGCCGCGTTGAAGTCCGACCCGTGCAGCACCGGCGTGGTGTGCAGACCCCGCAGGTCCACGGTCACGACGTCCGCGCGCTTCCCCGGCTCGAGCGAGCCCGAGACGTCGCCGATCCCGAGCGCCCGCGCGCCGTCGATCGTCGCCATGGCCAGCACGTCCCAGGGGTCGCCGGTCGCCGGGTCGAGCGTCGTCAGCTTCTGGAGCAGCGAGGCGAACTTCATCTCCTCGAGCAGGTCGAGGTTGTTGTTCTCCTTCTCGCCGTCCGAACCCAGGCCGACCGTGATCCCCGCCCGCCGCATGTCCGTCACCCGGGCCGCGCCGGAGGACAGCTTCATGTTCGAACACGGGCAGTGCGCCACGCTGGTTCCGGTCTCGGCCAGGAGCTCGATCTCGCGGTCGTCGAGCCACACGCAGTGGGCGATCACCGTGCGGGGGCCCAGGATCCCGAGCTCGTGGAACCGTTCGACCGGCCGCGTGCCCCAGCGCCTCACCGACTCCTCGACCTCGAGCTCCATCTCCGAGGTGTGGGTGTGGATCCCGGTGTCGAACTCCTCCGCCATCACCGCCGCCTCCCGGAAGGCCTCGGGCGAGCAGTAGAAGAGGTGCTCCAACCCGACCCACGCGCGGACCCGGCCATCGGCGGACGACCGATGGTGCTCCAACAGGCGGCGCATCGATGCCATGGTCTCGAAGTAGTCGTAGCCGGGCTCGTCGGCCATGTACGGGGCGAGGGCCGCCCGGATGCCCACCCGCTCGGCGGCCGCGGCCGAGCCCTCCATGAAGCGCCACATGTCGAGGACGGAGGTCGTCCCGAACCGAACCCCCTCGGAGTACGCGAGCATCGAGGCCGCCCGTGCGATGTCCGGCGTCAGCGCCCGATGGGCCGGGTTCACGTACGTGTCGAGCCAGTCGAACAGCGTCTTGCCCTCGGCCGTGCCCCGCAGCAGGCCGGAGTGGAGGTGGACGTTGTGCAGCCCGGGGATCACGGCGTGCCCCGTCGCGTCGACGACCGCCGCGTCCGGCGCCTCCGCGTCCAGGTCCTCGACGGACCCCACGGCGGCGATCCCGGTGCCCTCGATCAGGACCGACCCCGGGTCGAGCGCCACCCGCCGCCCTTCCATGGGCAGCACGATGCCGTTGCGGATGAGCACGCGCTCGGTCACCGAATCCTCCCCGTCTCCGTGTGCCTCGGGCGAACGCTACTCGAGGATCCCTGCCGTCGACCGCGCCTCCTTGACGCGCTGCTTCCGACCCGAGAACAATCCCGCCACGTCCGGCTCCAGAGGAGGGGTGTGTCATGGGGGTTCGTTCGTCGTTCGTTCGGTCCAGGAGGATGCTCGCCGGGTTGGCCGTCGCGACGGCGTTCGTCGCGGTCACCCCGACGCCCGGCTCGGCGGCGGCGTGCGTCCCCTGGTTCGGGACGCAACCCCCGAGCGTGGGGTCGACCAACAACGCCCTCTCGGGAGTTGCCACCACCTCGCCGTGCGACGCCTGGGCGGTCGGGAACTACTTCGCCGGAGGCGAGCAGAGCTACACGCAGCACTGGAACGGCACGGCCTGGAAGCGGGTACCGAACCCGAACCCCGGAGCGAATCCGACGGTCCTCGACGGGGTCACCGCGGTGTCCCCCTCCGACGCATGGGCGGTGGGGTCCTACGGTGACGCCGGCCCGGGGCAGACGCTCATCGAGCACTGGGACGGAAAGGTCTGGTCCCAGCAGACGAGCCCCAACCCAGGAGGAACCGCTGCCGGCGACGGCCTGCTCGGCGTGGCCGCCACGTCGGCGTCCAATGCGTGGGCCGTCGGGCGGACCGGGTCCGACGACACCCTGATCGCGCGCTGGAACGGCGTCCGATGGAAGCGCGTTCCGAGCCCGAACGGGGGGGCGTTCAGCAATGCCCTGTGGTCGGTCGCGGCCACGTCGTCATCGAATGCCTGGGCGGTCGGGAGCTACGACACGACCTCCGGCGCCAGGACGCTGATCGAGCGCTGGAACGGCACCGCATGGAAGAAGGTGGCGAGCCCGAACCCGAGCACCGACAGCGAGCTTCGCGGCGTGGCCGTGACCTCCCCGACCGATGCATGGGCGGTCGGGTGGCGCGGGACCGACACGGGAACGAAGACCCTGATCGTGCACTGGAACGGAAGCGCCTGGAAGGTCGTGCCGAGCCCCAGCCCGGGCGGCGCCACCCACGCCAACGTCCTCATGGGCCTCGTCTCGACCTCCGCCTCGAACGCGGTGGCGGTCGGCTCCTACTCGAACGGCTCGGTCCAGCGGAACCTCATCGTCCGGTGGAACGGCAGGGTGTGGGTGCGTGCGGCGGCGCCGAACCTCACCGCGTTCGACAACCGGCTGAGCGCCGTCGCCGCCTCCTCCGGCACCGACGTCTGGGCCGTCGGGTCCGACTACGACGGATCCGTGTCCCTGCCGCTCGCGCTGCACTGTTGCTGACGGACGACCCGATCCGCCGGCGACGGGCACGTCGCGACGATGGGAGCCCTGCTGGTACCGTGGTCCCCGCGTGCGGCCCAGGCCGTACGCCACGGCGATGGCCCGTGGGGTAACGGTAGCCCGACTGACTCTGGATCAGTTAGTCCTGGTTCGAATCCAGGCGGGCCAGCAGCGATGGAGCCGCAGGGCGATGAGGCCTGCGGCTCCGCCGTGTACGACGCAGGTTGTGCGCGCCTCGACCCGGCACCCGAACCGCCGGTATCCTCATCGGACCCGCCCGACCGGAGCACACCATTGCCGAATCGCACCTCGGATCGATCGGCGCCCGCCGTCCTCAGCGGGCCAACCTGGCACCCGGCACCGCGCCTCGCGTACGCCCTGCTCGCGGCGCTGGCGGGGGTCGCGGCGATGTTCTTCCTGGTCGGCGCGCTCGTCTTCGGGCAGGCGAAGTACGGCTACCTGATGGCCGGCCTGATCTCGCTCGGCGTGGCGGTGGCGATGGGGTGGCTGGCGGGCGAAACGCATCGGCGGTACGTCGCTGCCCGCGGCCTGCGTTCGGACGGCCTGGAGGGAATCGCCACCGTGCTCGGCGCGGTGCCGGCCGGGGTCGAGCACCGGGGCCATCCCCTCCTGTGGCTCGACCTGGTGGTCCATGTCGAGGGACGTCCCGACTACCGGACGCGCGTTCGCGAGTTCGTCCCCGCGAGCATGCTCGACCGTGTCCTCGCCGGCCAACCGCTCCCCGTTCGAATCGATCAGGAACGGCCGGCGCGGGTGGTGATCGAGTGGCCGTGAGCGCCATGCCGGCGCCCGGCGCGCCGACGTCGGTGGGGCCCGGCTCGAGGCGACGGCACTCGATCGTCGGCTGGGTGCTGCTGGCCGCATCGCTGGCGCTGTTCGGCCTGGCCGCGTTCCATCTCGTGCGGATGTTCTCGCGGGGCTACGACTACGCCTGCACGAACGGGGACGGCTGCAGCTACAACGCGCCGGACATCTCCGGTGACATGTCGTGGATCAGCGTCGGCATCCCCATCGCCATCGTGCTGCTCACACTGTCGATCATCGCGTTCACGTTCCACCGGATCCGCTCGGCGTGGGGCTCCGCGCTGGGGACCGCATTCGGTGGGGCGGTTCCGTCGGGGATGGGGTCCTGGGGGGCGGGCGCGTTCGTGCTGCCGCTGATCGCCAGGGTTCTGTTCACCGCGTCGTCCCGGATGGGCGCGGGCAACCCCGCCTGGGCCCGGATGGTGTGGCCGGGCATGTCGACGCCGGGGGGCACGACCTCGGCGGTGCCGCCCGGGAGCACGATTCCCGGCGGCATGTACCAGCCCACGCCGGGCTCGGTTCCCTGGTCGTTGCCGCCGGGGTCGTCGCCGATCGCACCGGCCGGAGTTGGAGCACCGGGGCTCATCCCACCCGGATCGGTGCTCGGCACGACGACGGCGGGCGCCGGACAACCAGCCGGGCCCGGCGCGGGCGAGGTGCCGCAGTCGGAGGCGATCACGGCCGCCGGGCTCGACGCGGAAGCCGTGATCACCGCCATGCACGATGTCGGGATGGCGAACGGGACGACGCGCATGTACGAGCTCGACCTGGCGGTCACGATCCCCGGCTCGCCCACGTATCACGTCAAGCACGTGGCGTGGGTGCCGCTCGCATCGGTGGGACGGCTGTACGCGGGCGAGCGGCTCCGTGCGAAGGTCGATCCCACCGACCACAACTCGATGGTGCTCGACCTCGGCACCTGAACGACGGGCGGGAGCCTGAAGGGGCTACGGCAGGATCTGGTCGTAGATCTCGTAGTGCCCGACGGTCTGCTGGGGCTGTCCCTGCGACACGGTCGCCCGCATCTCGGCGGTCGCGGCCTCGTACGCGTTGATCCCGTCCATCGAGTCCCAGAACGTCAGTCCGACCATCAGTCCGTTCGAACGGTCCGCCATCCAGTAGCCCCCTCGGAACCCGGCCGTGCCCTTCAGGATCGGCTCCACGACCTTGCTCGCCTGGAGCGCGGCCTGTTCCAGCTGGTCGACCATCTCGACCGGGTACTGCGTCCACGTGATCCTCGCGTTCATCGCGGCGAACTCCTTCCAGGGTCGGGACCGGGTGCGGTCCGATGGCGGAACCCCGGACCCCGCGGTCCGGGCGGCGGGGATCATCCGGGAATCGGGATGCGAAGTCCACCATCCCGGCCGGGATCACCCGGTCAAGAGTCGTGGCCTCCGCGACCGATGCATTCACCATGGATATCGTTCGGTGGATGCGTGGCCGCAGGACACGTGGGACGGCCTGGGTGGCCGCCGCGTTCGGCGTGCTGCTAATCGCGGCGCCGGCGACGTCGGGGCCCGTGGCCTCGGCCCGCGGCAGCCACACGGTCCCGGGCACCGCCTGCACCGTGTTCCCGGCCGACAACGTGTGGAACACCGACATCTCGAGGCTGCCGGTCAACCGGCACTCCTCCGAATGGATGCGCTCCATGCGGTCCGCATCGACCAATCTCCACCCGGACTTCGGTCCCCCCTCCTACGGCATGCCCTTCACCGTGACGGACGCGTCGACGCCGAAGCACCACGTCAAGTTCCAGTACGCGCCGGAGAGCGACAAGGGGCCGTACCCGTTCGGCCCGAAGACGCCGATCGAGGGCGGGCAGAACGCGGGGGGCGACCGGCACGCGATGATGGTCGACCGGTCGACCTGCACGCTCTACGAGCTGTACCACGCCTACTGGAACGGCGGGCACCCGAAGGCCGGGAGCGGCGCCGTCTACGACCTCACGGCCGACCACCTGCGCCCCAACGGCTGGACGTCGGCCGACGCCGCCGGACTGCCGATCTTCCCCGGGCTGGTCCGCTACGACGAGGTGAAGGCCGGGTTCATCGGTCACGCGATCCGATTCACCGCCGAGCACACCCGCGACCAGCACATCTGGCCGGCGCGCCACGACGCGAGCGATCTCTCGGCGCTGCGCTACCCGCCCATGGGTGCGCGCTTCCGCCTCAGGGCCGGGTTCAGCCTCCAGGGCTTCAGCGCCGATGCCCGGGTCGTCCTCATCGCGATGAAGCACTACGGGCTGATCCTGGCCGACAACGGGTCCAACTGGTACTTCCAGGGGACCCGTGACTCCCGCTGGAGCAACGCGCTCCTGGATCAGCTGAAGAGCATCCCGGCGTCGGCCTTCCAGGCCGTCGACGAGTCGAGCTGCATGGTCGCCCCCAGCTCGGCCCAGGCGAGCTGCCCGGGCTGACGACGGACGGTCGGCGGCAGTTCAGGCGCCGGCTCCGGGTACGACGCCCTCAGACCTTGTCCCACTGGATCATCACGAGGTTGGGGTTGTCCGGGGAGACCTTCACCGGCACCGTCACCCCTGCGACGATCTTCGCTGCGTCCTCTTGCGGCACCATGGCGGCGCTCGTCTCCTGATACGGCGCCCTGCCCGGCACGTTGACCGTCATCTGCACGGAGAACAGCTTGTTGGTCCCCACGGCGACGCCGGTGTCCTGCGCGGTGGTGATCGTCGCGGTTCCGTCGAGCCCGGTCGCGGTGAGCTGGGCGTGCAACTGCTCGACGCTCCCCTGGCCGGCGCTCACGGTGGCGGTCGACGTCGGCATCACGCCGGGCATCGCGGCCGGCATCGGCGTCATGCTCGGCATCGTGGCCGACATCGGCGTCATGCCCGGCATCGCGCCCCACTGGTTCACGAACGCAGCGTTCGGCTGGACGCCGGCGTCCCAGTCGATGACGACCTTGCTGGGGTTCTGCTGGTCGACCTTCAACGGCAGCGTGCTGCCCACCTGGATCGAACCGAGCAGCATGAGCGGAACGAACTGGCGGACCTCGACCTGGTACGGATTACGGCCCGGAACGCTCACCATCAGCTGCATCCCGATCTGCGGGTTGTTGTTGAGGTACATGCCCGTCTGGGTGAGGCCGACGACCTGGCCCGTCCCGGAGAGGCCGGTCTCGTCGATGCGCTGGTTCGCCGACGCCTTGCGGAGCGACCCGACCCCGAACAGCAGCAGGATCACGCCGACGGCACCGAGGATCACCCCCGTGAGCACCATGCCGGATCCGCCGATGAAGAAGAACACACCGGCCAGGATGAGCTCGAAGATGGCGGTGCCGGCGAGCCACCACCCCGTGTACTTGCCGAACGTCGACGACGTGAACTGGGCCACGACCGTTCCTCCTGGGTTCGAATGCGGCGCGGACGTTAGCAGCCCAAGCGCCCCGTTTGACCAACATCGACCGGGGCCGCCACCGACTGAAGGCCCGGACCGGCGGGGCGTCAGGAGGCTTTGCGCTCGCCCGCGAGCTCCCGGTCTGCCCCGTGCGGCGGCGTCGGATCGAGGAAGAAGTAGGTGATCGAGGGCACGGCGTTTCGGACCCTTCGATCGGCGTCGTCGGCGAGTCGCTCGACGTCGTCCGCCGACATGCCGGTCCCCAGGTCCACGCGGGCCGCGACCAGGAGCGACTCGGGCCCGAGCGCCATCGTCAGGAGCTCGAGCACCCGCTCGATGCCGTCGTGGTCCTCGAGGGCCCGCCGGATCTTCTCCCGGTCCTCGGGCCGGGCCGACTCGCCGAGCAGCAGGCCCTTGGTGTTGCGCCCCAGCCGGAAGGCGATGTAGGCGAGGAGGCAGCCGATCAGGATCGAGGCGATCGGGTCGAACGCATGCACGCCGGTCAGCTGCGAGAGCCCGATGCCGGCGAACGCGATCGCGATGCCGGTGAGCGCCCCCGTGTCCTCGAGGAGCACGGTCTTCACGGTGGGATCCTTGCTCTCCCGGACGAACTCGCGGAACCCCATCCCCTGCTCCCGCGCCTGCGCCGTGGTCTGACGGTAGGCGCGCAGCCAGGACGTCCCCTCGGCCACCGCGGACACCGCGAGCACGACGTAGGCCGCGACGAACCCCTTCGTGTCCTCCTGGTGTCCGGAGATCAGCCCGGAGATCCCCTGCAGGAACGAGAACCCCGCCCCCAGCACGAAGATCCCGAGCGCTGCGACGAACGCCCAGAAGAACCGCTCCTTGCCGTACCCGAAGGGGTGCTCCTCGTCGGCCGGACGGCTCCCCATCCGGAGCGAGACGAGCAGGAACACCTGGTTGGCCGTGTCGGCGACCGAGTGGGCGCCCTCCGCAAGGATCGCCGCCGAGCCGGAGATCGCCCCCGCCGCGAACTTCGCCAGCGCGATCACGAGGTTGGCGCTCGCCGCGACGAGCACGGTCTTGCGGCTCTCCGAGGCCACTGCGTCCTTCCGGTGGGGACCACGCGCCGCGGGCACGCGCATACGAACAGACGTGCACCACTATGCCTACCCGCGATCCGGGCGGACGAACGTCCGGGGAACCTACTGCCGGGCGAACACCGGGTGCTGCACCGGGACGCCCATGAGCCGCCCCAGCTCGTCCGCGTTGAACGCGTACTGGGCGGCGAGGGCCCGTGTGATCTTCCCCTCGGCGACGAGGTTGGCGAGCGCCGCGTCCATCGTGACCATGCCGAACTTCCGCCCGGCCTGCATCGCCGAGGGCAGCTGGTGGGTCTTGCCCTCGCGGATCACGTTGCGGACGGCTGGGGTGGCGACGAGCACCTCGGCCGCCACGACGCGCCCCCGCCCCTCGGCGGACGGCAGCAGCTGCTGCGCGATGACCCCTTGCAGGGTGATCGCGAGCTGGACGCGGACCTGCTGCTGCTGCGACGGCGGGAACACGCCGATGATCCGGTCGATGGTCTGCGCCGCGTCCTGCGTGTGCAGCGTGGCGAACACCAGGTGCCCGGTCTCCGCGGCCATGATGGCGGTCGCGATCGTCTCGCGGTCGCGCATCTCGCCCACCAGGATGACGTCCGGGTCCTGGCGGAGCGCGTGCTTCAGCGCCTCCGCGAACCCGTGCGTGTCGGGGCCCACCTCCCGTTGAGAGATCGCCGATCGCCCGTGCTTGTGGAGGTACTCGATCGGGTCCTCCACAGTGAGGATGTGCACCTGCCGTTCGCGGTTCACGATGTCGACCATCGACGCGAGCGTCGTCGACTTGCCGACTCCCGTCGGGCCGGTGACCACCACCAGCCCGCGAGTGAGCCGGGCGAGGCTCCGTACCGCCGTGGGGAGCCCCAGCTCCTCGACCGACAGGATGTCGAACGGGATGATCCGGAAGGCGGCCGCGATCGACCCGCGCTGGTAGTAGACGTTGAGGCGGAACCGGGCGCTCTGCGGCATGGAATATGCGCAGTCGAGCTCCATCGCCGTCTCGAGCCGGCTCCGCTGGGCCTCCGGGAGGATGGCGTAGACGAGGCTCCGGACGTCCGTGGGGGTGAGCGAGGCCCAGTCACCGGCCTCCGTGAGCCCCCCGTGGATCCGAAGGAGCGGCCGGGTGCCTGCGATCAGGTGGAGGTCCGACGCCTTGGAGTCCATGACGGCCTGCAGGAGGTCGTGCATGGCCCGCGAGGGGTCCGAGTAGTCGCGGACGCGTTGCGGTGCCGGCGCGGCGTTGGTCGTGGCCGGGGGCCCGGCAGCCGGTTCGACGGGCGTCTCGGCGACCTCGACCACGGGTTCGCGGACCGGCTCGACGGTGGGGGCGGCAGCCGGCTCCACCGCCTCGGCGTCGATGAGCTCGACCACGGGCTCCGCGTCGGATTCCACGATCACGTCGGGCTCCGCCGAGGCCCCGAACCCGGCCTGGGGCGCCTCGAATCCACCTCCGGGCATCGCGGGCTCGCCGTCGATGATGTCGCCGCTCAGCTCGGCGAACGAATCCAGGGGGACGTCGGGCCGCGTCGCCATCCGGAACTCATCGGACGAGTCGGTCTCCTCCTCGTCGTCCTGAAGGAAGGGCGGGGCGGGAGGCATTGCGCCGTATGACTCTCCACCGCTCATGGGCTCGCTCCTCACGCGGCGGCTGGGCCTCCACCGTGGGGACGAAGGCGCCGCGTATTGATTGTCGGCTCCCAGTGCTCCTGAGCTTGAGCGCACAGCGGGCGTGCCCACCGGTCGGAGGGCCAGGAGGGCGGATTCGGGAGGATCTCCAGACCCGACCGTTGAACCGCGTGCGTGTCGGAAGCGCTGCGCCACACGGCCACGGGCCGCGCGGATGCCTTGTGTACACTGGCCTGCCGGCCGAGGTCCCATCGTCTAGAGGCCCAGGACACCACCCTCTCAAGGTGGAGACACGGGTTCAAATCCCGTTGGGACTACCACGTCCGCCGGCACAATTCCGCGGCTCCCGCGTCCAGCCATCGGGGGAGAAACACGTCCAACTCCGACGGCTTTCGACGTGTGTACCTCACGTCGAATGCGGGTACGACAGATGCGTCCTCTCCCCCGTCTCGGGCGGCGAGGACAACGAGGCACTCGCCGACGCGGGCACGGCGAGTGCCTCTCCCCCGGGAGGACTCAGGTCCTCTCGAGAACGGCCCCCCGGCCCCGGCCGGGGGGCCGTTTCACGCTGGAAGGCGGAGGGGTCCGGCGCTCCCGTGGCACGCAGTTCGCTGCGTCGACGAGTCGACCGACGCCGACGGAGCTAGAGGGGTGGAGCGACGCCGAACGCCTCCTGGATGCGGCGAAGCTCGCGCATCCGGGGTTCGGTTCGGCCGTTCACCCAGCGATTCACGGTCTTGAGCGAGACCCCGAGCATCCGGGCCATGGCCTCCTGTGACATCCGCCGGGTGTGGATCAGATCCGCCATCCACGCCGCGAAGGGGACGTGCTCCGCTCCGGGTGCAGTTGTCGCACCGTCCCGCACCTCCATGGACACGGAGTCACCGTCGACCCGAAACAGGACCTCGCCGTCGCGCCCGCTGAGCGTCTCGCGAATGAGATGTTCGGTCGCCGCGTCGATCCTGGGGTGATTTGTCATGGCTCATCCCCGTCGGTCGGGGGGCGCACTGGTCACTTCTGTCGAAACCAAGTGTACGCCATCGAACCATTCGCGCCGGAACGACCGTCGGACCACCCGGGGTCAAGGGAACTTCACGGATCGCGTTCGGGACCGATCTCGCGCATGAACCGCTCGTATTCATCGCGGATGACGGCGGAGCACTCACACGCCGCCGATTCGAGCCCAACCGGGTCAAGCACCTCGATCCACCCGCGACGGTACCGGATCAGCCCTGCCTTCTGGAGCATTCCTGCGGCGATCGTGACCGTGGCGCGCCGGACGCCGAGCATCTCCGCGAGGAACTCCTGCGTGAGGCCGAACGCGTCGGCGCCCACCTGGTCGCGGGTCGTCATGAGCCAGCGGGCGCAGCGCATCTCGAGGGGGTGCAGCCGGTTGCAGGCCACCTCCTGGGCGGTGGCGACCTGAAGGACGAGGACGTAGCGCTCGATGAGCTCGTGGAGCGGGCCGGGAGCGGCGCTGGCCTCCCGGAACGCGCGGGCGTCCACCTCCACGGCCTCGCCGGTGATTTGGCAGATGGCCCTGACGTTCGGCATCGAACGCGAGCCCAGGAAGTGGTGGAGGCCGGCCATCCCCTCCTTGCCGATCGTGGCCGTCTCCACCATGTCGCCGTCACGCATGACGGTCACCAGGGAGATGACCCCGGAGAGGGGGAAGTACACGCCGGCGCCCACCTCGCCGGGCTCCCACAGGACCGTTCGCTGCGGCATGTCCACGATGGCGGCGCCCTGGGCGAGCATCCCCCTGGCGTCGGCCGGCAGGGCCGCCAGGAGCGCGTTCGCGGTGGCTCGGTCGTCCAATGCTTCCATCGTCGTGGCGTCCAGCTGGGCTCCCCGTCTCCACGGCTCCCGGGAGGGTTCCCCGCGTACGAGCCCGGAAACAGCCGCATCGTAGTTTCGCTTCCGAGAAACCTCAAACGGTGGCCGGGCGACGCGTCACTCGTCGCCCGGCGGCAGGGAGGCCACCCCGCCGTGGGCGCCGGGCGGGGCCGGCCGGGTGCAGGGGGCCCGAGCGCACGATGCGCGGACCAGCTGGTGGAGGCGCTCGGTCAGGTCCCGTTGGAGCGCCGCGAACCTGGGATCCCCGGCGACGTTGTCCAGCTCGTAGGGGTCGGTGCGCAGGTCGTACAGCTCCCGCCAGTCGTTCGCGTACTCGACGTAGACGTAGCGATCAGTGTGCAGGGCGCGATACCGCTGGGGGCCGCCTCTCGCCGCCGTGATCCGGCCCTCCCACTCGATCATCAGCTCGTGCCGCCAGTCGTGGACGGCGTCGCCGTTGCGAAGGAGCGGCATCAGGTCACGGCCGTCCTCCGGGATTGCTGGCCTGGTCCCGGCGATGTCGGCGAAGGTCGGCGCGATGTCGATGTTCGCCACCAGGCGATCGTCGGTCTCCGCCCGATGGATCCACGGCGTCCGGATCACGAGGGGAACCTTGATGGACTCCTCGTACGGCCAGGTCTTCTTCCTCAGTCGGTGCTCCCCCCACAGGTACCCGTTGTCCGAGGAGAACACCACGATCGTGTGGTCCAGCACGCCCCGCGCCCGCAGCGCGTCCACGACGCGCCCCACGTCGCGGTCGAGCGAACGCAGCGACTGGAACATCTTCCGGCGGATCAACTGGACCACCCGTTGCCGGGACGGGCGCATCAGGTGATCCCGGCGGTACCACGGCTTGTCCTCGATCTCCGCCTCGTTGTACGAGAGCGGCATCCACGGCTTGAGATGGGCGAACGACTCCGCGTCCTGGGGCGCGGCGGCGGATGGCCGGTGCGGGTTGCTCGGCGCCATGTACGCGAAGAACGGCTGCGGGGCGGTTCGGACGAAGTCGCTCGTCAGCCGGGCCAGCACATCGGTCTGGTAGTTCGCCGGCCGCTTCGTGTAGTGCTGGAGGTGGCCGTCGTGGTTGAGGGTGTAGCCGTAGTAGCGGTTGAGCGGCTCGGCGTCGAGCGCCGCCCACTGCGACCACCCCGGCGGCACGTCGCAGCGGTCGAGCTCCGGGTACCCGTTCAAGTACTTGCCGAACAACCCGTTCGTGTACCCGGCCTGCTGCAGCCAGGTCGCGACCGTCGAGCGGTCGTTGAACGCCTGCGCCCCACCGTCCGGCCCCACGTTGTCGAGCACGCCCGTGTGGTCCGGATACTGCCCGGTGAGGAACGAGGCCCTCGACGGACAGCACACGGGCGTCGTCACGTAGAAGTGCGTGAAGGTCATGCCGTGCGCCATGAGCAGCCGGCGGACGTTCGGCATGGCCCACAGCGTGTCGGCGCGCTGGTCATCGGACAGGATGAACACGATGTTCGGCGGGGTGGGCCGCCGAACCGCCGCAGGGGGGTCGGACGAGCGGTCCAGCGCGCCCGCGCACCCCTGGCCGAGCCCGGAGCCGACGGCGACGAGGATGCCGGCGACGAGGGCCGTCGCGAGCACCACGAGCCGTCGCCTTCCGGTTCGCATGGATCCCTTCGCCTGCGGGGTTGCGGCTGGAGATCGGGCCGGCGCGCGAGCCCCGGCGCCGCGCCTGGAGTCCGCAGATTCCCGTCCCGGGGGCAAAAGTGTCAAGCCGGCCTCGTCCCGGATGGCCTCGCCGTTCCGGGTTGGTGTCGGGACGGCGGCGTAGGCTGGTCACCGTCCGGGCGGCGGGAGGTTCGGTGGTGGGGTTCGAGGGGTCGGTGGTGGCGGTGTTCCTGGCGGCCGAGGCCGGGGGCGTGCCGCTCGAGGCGTCCGAGGTGCGGGCGGTCGTCGGGCAGGGACTCGAGGGCGACCGGTACTTCCTCGGCGAGGGAACGTTCGTCAAGAACGGCGAGATCAAACCGCGGCAGGAGACCACGTTCATCGAGGTCGAGGCGATCGAGGCGGCGCGCAACGACTACGGCGTACCGCTGTCCCTGGGCGAGCACCGGCGGAACATCGTCACCCGCGGGGTGCCGCTCAACCACCTGGTCGGACGGGAGTTCACCGTCGGCGACGTGCGGCTCCGCGGCCTGAAGCTGTGCGAGCCGTGCGCCCACATGGAGTCGCTGTCGAAGCCCGGCGTCCGCAAGGCGCTCGCGCACCGCGGGGGACTGCGGGCCCAGATCCTGAAGTCCGGGACGATCCGGCCCGGCGACGCGATCAGCCCGGCGTGAGCGAGCCGCTCAGCCCGCCGCCGCCCGGAGCCGGGCGACCGTCTCGTCGCGACCGAGCAGCGTGAGCGACTCGGGCAGGGGCGGCGACACCGTCGTCCCGGTGACGGCGGCGCGGACCGGCTGCCAGCCCTTCGAGCGGTTGAGGTCGGCGGAGGCGGCGACCTCGTCGAGGGCGGCCGTGATGCCCTCAACGGTCCACGGGCTCACCGACGCCACGCGATCGGCCGCCCGCCTCAGGTAGTCCGGGCCGACCTTGGCCACCGCCGCCTCGGCCTTCTCGTCGAGGGCGACATCGTCGGAGAACAGGAACCGCAGCATCGCCGGGGCCTCGTCGAGCCGCTTCATTCGTTCCTTCACGTGGGGGGCGATCGCTCGCAGCGTGTCGAGGTCGGCCACCAGCCCCGCCTCCGACAGGCTGGTCAGCATCCCGGCGGCGACCTCCTCGTCCGAGAGCGCGCGGAGGTACTCGCCGTTCATCCACGCGAGCTTCTCGATGTCGAAGATGGCGGGATGGCGAGAGACGGCCGAGAGGTCGAACCGCTCGACCAGCTCCGCCCGCGGAAGGATCTCGTCGTTGTTCCCCGGCGACCACCCCAGCAGGGCCAGGTAGTTCACCAGGGCGTCCGGCAGGTAGCCGTGCTCCCGGAACCACTCGACCGCGACGGCACCGTGCCGCTTCGACAGCTTGGCCCGGTCGGGGCCGAGGATGAGGGGGAGGTGGGCGTACTGCGGGGCCGGCTCCCCGAGCGCCTCGAACATGAGCAGCTGCCGCGGCGTCGAGGGCAGGAGGTCCTCGCCCCGGATCACATGCGTCATGCCCATCCGGAGGTCGTCGACGCCGCTCGCCAGCAGATATGTCGGCGAGCCGTCGCTCCGCACGATGACGAAGTCGCGGAGCGCCTCGTAGTCGAAGTGCTGCGGGCCCTTGACCAGATCGTCGAATTCGACCGATCGACCCTCGGGGATGGCGAACCGCAGCGCCCACGGCCGCCCTTCGGCCTCGAACGCGGCGCGCTCCTCGTCCGTCAGCCGGCGGCACCGGCCGTCGTATCCGGGGGCCCGGTCCGCCGCCTTCGCCTGGCGACGCCGTTCCTCGAGCTCCTCGGGGGTGCAGTAGCAGCGGTAGGCGTGGCCGCCCTCGACGAGCACCCCGGCGGCGTCCCGGTAGACGTCGAACCGTTCGGTCTGCCGGTAGGGGCCGCGGGAACCCCCGACGCCCGGGCCCTCGTCCCAGTCGAGTCCGAGCCAGTGGAGCGACCGCTCGAGCACGCGCATCGCCTCGTCGGTGACGCGGTCGGCGTCGGTGTCCTCCACGCGGAGGACGAACGTGCCTCCGTTCCGGCGGGCGTAGAGCCAGTTGAACAGCGCCGTCCGCGCCCCGCCGACGTGGAGGGATCCGCTCGGCGCCGGCGCGAACCGGACCCTGGGTGGTGCGTCGCTCATGGGGTCACATCATCCCAGGCCGGTGCGCGTGGCCGGTCAGCCGGCGACGACGTGGTTCGCGAGCGTCCCGATGCCCTCGATCTCCACCTCGACGCGGTCGCCCGGCTGCATCGGACCGATCCCGGCGGGCGTTCCGGTCAGGACGACGTCGCCGGGGAGCAGCGTCATGAACTGCGAGATGAACGCGATGAGCCCGGCGGGGCCGTACGTGAGCTCGGACGTGCGGGCGTGCTGGCGGACCTCGCCGTTCAGCCTCGTCGTGAGCTCGAGGTCGGCCGGGTCCAGCTCGGTCTCGATCCACGGGCCGAGCGGGCACGAGGTGTCGAACCCCTTGGCGCGCGTCCACTGGCCGTCCTTCGACTGGAGGTCGCGGAGCGTCGCGTCGATCGCGCACGTGCAGCCGAGGATCACGCGCGTGGCGTCGTCGGGGCCGATCCGGCGGGCCAGCCGCCCGATCACCACCGCGAGCTCGCCCTCGTAGTCGAGGCGCTCCGAGATCGGCGGGTACACGATCGGGTCGCCTGGCCCGATCACCGACGTCGACGGCTTGAGGAAGGTCAGGGGCTCGTCGGGCACCTCCTCGCCCAGCTCCGCCGCGTGCTCCGAGTAGTTCCTGCCGACCGCGACGACCTTGGAGGGCAGCACGGGAGCCAGCAGCCGGACGTCGTCGGCGGGGATCTCCTCGCCGGTGGGAACGGGCTGCTCGAAGAACGTCCCCCGCAACGGCTTGACGGCCCCGTTCTCGAGCACGCCCGTGCCGATGCGGTCGCCGAACCGGAACCGAACGAGCCTCATGATCGCCCGGCAGGGTAGCCGATCGGAGCGGAGGGGCCGGAGCAGTCGCTCCGGCCCCTCGGGGGAGCCGCGCGCACGCCCGGATCGCGCCCCGGAGGTCAGCCGCGCAACCCGAGTCGCACACAGCGGATGAGAACCGCCGTGAGCGAGCCGTCGTCGTTGCGGCGGGAGAAGAACATCGCCCGCTCCCCCACCCTGAGCGAGGCGGCCCGCGCCGGCCGCAGGCCCCCCCGGACGATCGTCTGCGGACCGACGCCGACCGTGACCTGCCCGCCGTCCAGACGGACGAAGGTGATCGACGTGGCCGTCCTCGACGTGATCCTGCCGCCGTCGTATGCCAGGTCGACCGTCGATCCGTCGTACCGCTGGAGGTGCAGATCTCCGTGCACGACGCCGAACAACGGCCCGACCCGGGACGGATCGGTGGGCAGGGCGATGCGCGACGGGGGGGCGCCGGACGGCGGGGAGCCCGACGCGGCGGACGCCCCGATGGCGAGCCCTCCCACCAGCAGCACCACCCCCGCCGCGCCGGCCACGGTCCACCGCTTCCATGTGCTGAATCGCATGGCGACCTCCTTTCCGATCGGTACTGGTTCGATCGCCACGGGGAGGTTCGGGGGCGCCGGACAGGCGGGCGACAGGTTCGGGTAAGGCGTCGGTAAGTTCAGTCCGCGGCCCGGCCCGGGCCCGAGTCGGCCGGCGCCTCTGGATCGGCGGGCGCGTCGAACCAGCTCTCCAACCCGGCGTCGGGTCGACCGGGTGTGCCCCGCGCTGATGCCGGCCCGGGCAACCCCTCCGGCACGGCAGGCAGCGCCACGACGAAGGTCGTGCCGTGCCCGAGCGTGGAATGGACCTCGACGGACCCGCCCATGGCCCGGACGAGCTGCCGGACGATCGCGAGACCCAACCCGGACCCCACCGGCCGGTCGCCGCCGTACTTCGTGTGGAGATAGAACCGCTCGAACGCTCGTGGCACGTCGTCGGGGCCGAGCCCCGGCCCGGTGTCGGTCACCGACAGCGTCGCGGGCCGCGCCCGGACGGACACGGCGCCTCCGGCCGGCGTCGCCCGAAGCGCGTTCTCGACGAGGTTCGACACCACCTGCAGCAGACGGTCGTGGTCCCCCAGGGCCGTCGCGTCCGGCACGGCGTCCACCGTCAGCCGGACGCCGAACCGCTCCGCCGCAGGGGTATGGCGCTCCACGGCGTCGCGGGCCACTCGCCCGAGGTCGACCCGGACCCGCGCCACCGAGAACTCCCGCCGGTCGAGCCGCCCCAGGTCGAGCAGGTCGCGGACCAGGCGTTCCAGGCGTTCGGCCTCCGTTCCGATCACCGCCGCCGCCTCGGCGGGCTGGACGGCGTCCTCGCGAAGCGCCTCGGCGTACCCGCGGATCGCCGTGAGCGGCGTCTTCAGCTCGTGGCTCACCGAGAGCAGGAACGTCCGCTCGGAGTCCCGTGACGCCGCCAGCTGGTCGGCCATCGAGTTGAACGACGACGCCAGCTCCCCCAGCTCGTCGCCGCTCCGAACGGGGACGCGGGTCGACAGGCGCCCGGCCGCGACGTCGGCGCTGGCGGCCGCCACCTCGCGCACCGGCCCCACGACGCGCCGCGCCAGCAGGTACGACCCCACGCCGGCGACGATCGCGCCCACCGCGCCGGCCAGCACCAGCCACCCGAGGAACGGCCGCCAGTCGTCCACCCCGAGCCCGGCGCGGCGGGCCAGCACGAACGGTCCGCGCGTCGTCGTTCCCGTGACGAAGAACAGCCGCGACCGCCCCACGCCCACCTCGCCCGACGTCCGACCGGCCGCCTCCCGAAGGATCGCGTCACGGATCGCGGACCCCGGCGCCCCGGCGCCGGGCGCACCGAGGAACTCCTGCTGCTCGCGGAAGAAGCCGGACAGCCCCCGCGCCAGGCCCGGGCCCAGCGCCGGGCGGTCCAGGACCCGTTGCGCCGCAACGGCCTGCTCGCGGAGGCCGGTCAGCGTCCTGTCCCGGACGACGCCCCGCACGATCAGCGCGGCGACCAGCACGGTCAGCGCCGTCGACACGATCACGGCCGTGGCGATCGTCCAGAACACGCGCCCTCGAAGGGTGCTCATCGAGGCGGCGGCTCAGCCGGCGGCGGGGGCGACGGCCTTGTAGCCGGCGCCCCGGACCGTTCGGATGACGTCGGCGTCCCCGAGCTTGCGCCGGACCTGCCCCACGTGCACGTCGACCGTGCGCGTCTCCCCCGGATAGGACATGCCCCACACGCGGTCGAGCAGGACGTCGCGGGACAGGACCACGCCCGCGTTCTCCATGAGGAAGGCCAGCAGGTCGAACTCCCTGGCGGTGAGCTCGACGGGCGAACCGCCGACCGTGACCTCGCGCCCCGGCTTCGACAGCGTCACCCTGCCGAGGGTCAGTACGTCCGCCCGCGAGTGGGGCTCCGAGCGGCGGAGGACCGCCTTGATCCGGGCGGCGAGCTCCCGCGGCGAGAACGGCTTGGCGACGTAGTCGTCGGCGCCCACCTCGAGCCCGGCCACGCGGTCGGCCTCCTCGTCGCGGGCTGTGAGCATGATGATCGGGACGGTCGCGGTGGCCCGGATGCGGCGGCACACCTCCAGCCCGTCGATGCCCGGCAGCCCGATGTCGAGGACCACGATCCGAATCGGGTGGCGCGGGAGCTCTGCCAGCGCGTCCTCGCCGGTGCGCACCCACACGACCTCGTGGCCGTGCGTTCCCAGATAGGTCCGAACGAGCGAGCCGATGCTCTGCTCGTCCTCGACCAGCAGCACCGTCCCTGCCATCGCGGCCAATGCTATCCCCCGTCTTCGCGGTTCCTCTCGACCAGGCTCGGGATGCCGGGTCACCGCGAATGCCGCGGAAGGTAAGGGCCGTGCAAGGTCCGCGGGCGCATCCGCGGTCGGACCGGTGGAGCGGCTAGGCCACCGGGGCGCTCCAGCCCTGGTGCTTGTCGATCTCGCCGTGGACGGCCGCGAAGAACTCGCTCTGGAGCTCCTTCGTGATCGGGCCCCGGCCGTTCGCAGCCACCGGATGGTCGTCGACCTCGCGGATCGGGCACACCTCGGCGGCCGTTCCGGTGAAGAACGCCTCGTCGGCGAAGTACAGGTCGGTCCGGACGAGGTTCTTCTCGTGGACCTCGTAGCCGAGGTCGGTCGCGAGCGTCATCACCGAGTCGCGGGTGACGCCGTCGAGGCACCCGGCCGACAGCGGCGGCGTGAACAGCTCGCCGTCCTTGACGACGAACACGTTCTCGCCCGTGCCGTCGGTCACGTACCCGGACTGATTGAGCATGATCGCCTCGTCGTAGCCCGCCTTGGCCGCCTCGACCTTGGCCAGGACGGAGTTGATGTACTGGCCGGTGGCCTTCGCGCCGGGCGGGATGACGTTGGGGTCGA
>DATBHM010000096.1:0-2562 GCA_036557505.1 Actinomycetota bacterium
GGCTCGAGGAGGCGGCGTACATCGGCGACCGATGCGTGGAGCGGCTGTACGAGGTGTCCCGCCCCGGGCTCACCGAGCGCGAGATCGGCGCGGAGATGTACCGGACGGCGGCTATGCTCGGGGCCGAGGACTTTCTGTTCCTCACGATGTACTCGGTCATCGAGGGCCGGGACATGCACACTTCGGGCGGCGCCCCCCGCGATCGCGTCCTGCACCCCAACGACATGTTCGTGTTCTCGTTCGAGTTCACGGGGCCGCTCGGCTACTGGATCGAGATGTCGCGGGCGGTGGCGTTCGCCCGTCCGTCGGAGGCGATGGAGCGGACGCATCGCGCGGTGCGAGAGGCCCTCGACGCGGTGGCGGCCACGGCGAAGGCGGGGGCCCGCTCGGGCGCGGTGCAGGACGCGATCGTGCAGGCTGCCGCGGCCAACGGCGGGACGGTCGCCTCGTGGACGGGCCACGGCATCGGGCAGGACGTCATCGAGGAGCCATGGGTCGGCCGCGAGGTGGTCCAGGAGTCCGACGCGACCCGGAGCAGTGACGTGGAGCTCGAGGCCGGGATGGCCATCACGCTGCACCCGTACGTGGTGGACGACGGCGGTCAGGCGGCCTGCTACATGGCCGACACCTTCGTCGTGGAGGCCGACGCGGCCCGGAAGCTGTCGGAGATCCCACTCGACCTGGTCCGGCCGCACGCCCGTCCATGAGCTCGACCTCCCGCGCCGACCCGGTCCTCGCGGCCGTCCTGCAGAAGCGCGTCGAGGCCATCACGAAGGAGATGGCGACCGTCCTGCTCCGGACGACCCGGTCGACGATCTTCAACCAGGTGGGGGACTTCATCACCGCGGTGTTCGACAGCCGGGCCCGAACGCTCGCCCAGACCGAGTACGCGGCGATCATCGCGTTCGGCGCGCAGCCGCCGCTCGAGTACATCATCGAGTACTTCGGCGACGACATCGCCGAGGGCGACGTCATCGCGCACAACGACGTGTTCACGCGCGGGAACCAGAACCACGACCTCGGGATCTACGTCCCCGTGTTCCACCAAGGGGAGCTCGTGGCCTGGACCGCCAGCAAGGGCCACCAGGCCGACATGGGCGGCGCGACCGCCGGCGGCTACAACCCGCAGACGCGCGAGATCTGGCAGGAGGCCCTCCGCATCCCGCCGCTCAAGCTGCACGAGGCCGGCCGGGTCCGCCGCGACGTTTGGGACCTCCTGGCGGCGAATGTCCGGGTCGACTTCGTGGTCGAGGACATCAAGGCCATGATCGGCGGCTGCGAGATCGGCCGGCGCCGGCTGGTTGAGGTGCTCGACCGCTACGGGTCCGAGCGGGTCATGCGCCACATGGAGTACCTGATGGAAAGCTCAGAACGCCAGGTGCGGAGCGAGATCGCCCGGTGGCCGGACGGCCGGTACCGCGGCGAGAGCTTCATGGTCTCCGACGGGTTCGATCCGCTGAAGCGGTACCGAATCGCCTGTGAGGTCGCGATCGAGGGCGACGAGATCACCTTCGACTTCACGGAGACCGACGACCAGTCGCCGGGCTACGCCAACATGCCGCCGTCGTCTGCGCTCGGCGCGGTCCGGATCGCGTTCCTCATGCTCCTCGCCGCCGGCGGGATCGACATCACGCCGAACCACGGCCTGTTCGCGCCCGTCCACACGGTGTTCCGTCAGGGGTCGCTGCTGAACCCGAACTTCCCGGCCGCCTCGATCTTCGGCAACCAGATGTGCGACGAGGTCGTCGAGTCGATCATGATGGCGCTCACCCCGGTGCTGCCCGACCGCGTGACCGCGGGGTGGAACCAGGCCCTCGGGACGGCCTACACAGGCGTCGATCCCCGGACGGGGGAGTGGACCATCTTCTTCGGCAGCTTCCAGCGAGGCGGGCCGGGGGCGATGCAGGGCGCCGACGGGTTCGACGCGCTGGGGTTCACCGGTGCAGTCGGACAGATGCGCTCGCCCGACATCGAGATGTACGAGATCACCCATCCCTGCGTGATCCACCGGTACGAGTACACGACCGACTCGGCGGGCGCGGGACGGTGGCGCGGCGGGCTCGGCACCACGACCGACCGGAGCCTCTACGCCGAGCGCCTGTCGGGGGCGACGCTCGGGGACGACGCGGTCCAGGAGAAGGCGGAGCCGGCGCCCGGCCTGTTCGGCGGCGAGCCGGCCGCTCTCAACGAGCTCCGCATCGAATACCCGGACGGCTCCGTTCGGCTGTGGGGCTCGAAGGAGCTCATCGAGGGGCTTCCTCCGGGCATCCGGGTCGTGTCGACGAACGGCGGCGGCGCCGGGTACGGCGACCCGTTCCAGCGACCGGCACACCTCGTGCTTGCGGAGGCCCGCGACGGGCTGCTCTCCGTGGAGAAGGCCCGGAGCTCGTACGGCGTCGTGATCGACCCCCAGGCGTGGACGATCGACGCCGCCGCCACGGAGGTCCTGCGCGCCACGAAGCGGACCCCCGGATGACGGATCCCGGACCGCAGAAGGGCCCGGGTCCGCCCGGCCCCCCGGACGCCGTCTTCCGGGTCGGCGTCGACGTCGGCGGCACGTTC
>DATBHM010000097.1:0-5411 GCA_036557505.1 Actinomycetota bacterium
CGCCAGCCCGCCGAGGTGGCCCCGGCTGGCCATGGACCGGATGAACACCCCGGGGTCGGTGGCGTGGGTCTGCATCCGGAGCCGGTCGCCCAGCAGGGCCCCACCCGTGAACGGCGAGGTCGGGTCGATCGCCAGCACGGCCGCCGTCCGGTCGTGCCCGCGTGCCGCGCGGACGAGCTGTTCGGTGAGGGTCGACTTCCCGACGCCGGGCGAACCGGTCAGGCCGATCGTCCGCGCGTTCCCCGTGCGTGGGTACAGGCCGGCGGACAGCGCCTCGAGCTCCGGTGCACCATCCTCCACCAGCGAGATCGCCCGGGCCATCCCCCGGCGGTCGCCCGCCAGCACGCGCTCCACGAGATCGTCGACGTCGGTCCCCATCTCGCGCGGAAGGGTACCCGCACCCGGCGGGACGCCGTGCTCAGACCAACGCGGGCTCGTGCGAGCGGAGCCGGTCGCCCAGCGCCTGCATGATCTCGTCGAGCAGGTCGGGCTCGGACCTGAGGACGCGGAGGAAGGGGTTCGGAGCCAGGATCAGCAGCGTGACGTCGCTCTGCGCGGTCACCGTGGAGGTCCGCGGGCCGCCGCAGAGGAGCGCGATCTCCCCGAAGAAGTCGCCGGGACCCATCGCCCGGATCTCGCGCCCGTCCTGAGTGGCCGTGGCCGTCCCCGCCGTGATGACGAACAGCTCGCTGCGGAACTCGCCCTCGCGGACGAGGACGGTCCCGGCGGGCTCGTCGATCTCGTCGGCGGCCGACACGATGGCCCGGAGGTCGCCCTTCGACACCGCGGAGAACAGCGGCACCTTGCGGAAGTGCTCGAGGACCTCGTCGGGGATGCCGGTCATGTCCGGCCGAGCCTACCCCACCGCACGGGACGGACGGTACCGAGTCAGTTCACCGACAGCAGCTTGTTGAGGCGGGCGAGCCGGGCGGTGTGCCGCGTCATGCCCTTGACCTTGATGCGCCCCTTCAGGAGCGACCCGGTGACGGCGCGGCCCTCCTTCGTCATGTTGTCGGGCAGCCCGAACCGCAGGGGCACGCTCGACAGCTCGATCAGCGTGTCGGAGTTGGCCTCGACCAGGAGATGCGGCTTGCCCTGCAGGCCGTTCGCGATACCCACCCGTCCCGGCGCGATCTGCAGCGTGATGGAGACGCCGACGTCGGGGGCCGTGATGCCCACAACGGCCGGCTTCAGCAACGCCTCCCGTTCCGGATGCTGCTGGAGGTTCGCCTCGATCAGACCACCGATGATGGCGGCGAGGCCGTTCGGTTCCTCGTCCGCGTATTCGACGGTGGCGGTCACCGTCGCCTCAGACCTGCTCGTCGACGAACTCCGTCGGCACCGTCTGGGCCAGGTTCACCAGCTCGTTCGCCGCCTTGACGTAGCGGACGATCGTGGGGAGGTCGCCCTTCAGCTTGAGCTTGCCCTGCATCATCCCCTTGACCGGGTCGAGCTCCTTGTTGATGACCTCCTTCCACCGCGAGTACGGCGCCCGGATGATGAACTTCGCCTTCTCGCCCTCGGCCGCCGGGACGAGCTTGCCCTCGCGGCACTCGCCGTGCCACAGGTCGAGCCAGGCCCACAGCTCCTCGGGGACTCCCCGGTCGGGCTCCGCCTCGAACACGTAGGCGACGTCGCCCTCCCAGGTCGCGGCGGCCTCCTGATACTCCTTGGACTGGTTGATGCGATCGACGTACAGGTCCAGCCACTCCTCGCTCGGGAACAGTGCCATGGGATCCCTCCTCGTCGCCGGCCGTGCAGCGTTCGTTCGGAACCCGTGGAGTAAAGCACGGCCGGCGCGCGCACGCCCGCCGGCGCGGGTCACTCCGCCGGCGCCCCGGCGAGCCGCCGCGCCCGGCGGACGAGCGGCGGCAGCAGCCGGGCGGCCCGGCCCCGGAGGTCCACGTCGGCCTCGACGAGGCTCTCCCCGCCGACGTGCACGACCGGCGCGCCGGCCGTCCGGGCCAGGCGGGGCAGGGAGGCGGCCGGCTCCACCTCCCCCGCGGTCCCCACGACCAGCATCGACCGGGCCGCTGCGGCCCGCGTCGCGGCCTCGTCGAACCGCAGCGGCCGTTCGCCGAACGCCACGAATCCGGGCCGGGCCGGCCCGCCGCACACGTGACAACGGGGCAGGAGGGACGCCAGGCTCGGCACGAAGGCCGTCCGCAGCCCGGCCACCGCCCGGTCGATGCCTTCGAGGAAGTCGCCGCGCGTGACCCGCTCCTCCGTGCCGCACACCAGGCAGATGCGGCGGTGGAGCGACCCGTGGATCTCGATGACGTCGAGGTTCCCGGCCTCCTGGTGCAGCCCGTCGACGTTCTGCGTGATCACGCCGTGCAGCAGGCCGGCCCGCTCCAGGTCGGCGAGCGCCCGGTGCGCCGCGTTGGGCCGGGCCCGGGCGATCGTCGTCCGGAGCGCCGTCAGGAAACCGGCCAGCCCGTCGGGGCGCGTCATCGCCTCGGCCGCGAGCCCCTCCCAGGTCCCGAACCGTTCGGGGTCGAACCGGTCCCACAGCCCGCCGGGATCACGGAAGGTCGGGACCCCCGAGTCGGCCGAGATGCCGGCGCCGGTGAACGCCACCACGCCGCCGGCGGCGATGACGGCCGCCGCCCGCTCGCCGTCGCGCACCGGCGCTACAGCCAGTGGCGGAACGGCACCAGCCCGTTCCCGTTCACGAACAGGAAGAACCCCACCACGTTGAACCCCGCGTGGGCGGCCATGTTGGTGAGGATGTTCCGGCGCCATTCGTACAGCGAGGCCAGGCCGAGCCCCACGAACGCCAGCGTGGACACGAGCAGCACGGACGACTCCCAGGGCGAGCCCTGCCAGTGGACCAGGCCGAACAGCACCGAGGACACCACCGCGCCCGGCCAGAAGCCGTGCCGGTCCCGGATCGAGCGGAACAGCATCCCCCGGAACAGCAGCTCCTCCGCCACCGGCGCGCACACGATCACCAGGAAGCCGGTGAGCACCAGCGGGAAGCCGGTCAGGCTCGACGGGAGCTGGTCGGGCGACTGCACGGAATGGCCGGCGATCCGGTCCAGCAGGAACCCGATGACCTGGGCGATGCCGAGCACCGCCACGAAGTAGATGACGATGCCGAGTCCGAACCCGATCGCGGCGTCGACCGGCCGCCGGAGGTTCAGCGCGAGCGCGGGCAGGGCCCGCCGGTGCCGGATCGAGAGCCACCCCGCCACCGACACGAAGATCCCCACCTCGCCCAGGACGCCGGCGATCGCGAACTGGAGGTTGGTGAGGTTGCCGTTCGTGGCCCCCATCGCGATGGGGGCCGACAGGATGCCCCCGACGATGAACCCGCACACCCCGACCAGGACGGACTCCCAGAACCCCCAGGGGACGGCGAGTCCCCACGGCCCCGGTCCGGCGGGACGGTCCCGCTGCGGCACGCCGGCCGCAGGGGGCGGCGGCCAGCCCTGGGCCGAGGGGAACGCGTCGGGCCTGGGCGGCTGCGCGGGGACGGGGGCCGGTGGGACGGCGGGCGGCTCGGCGGGGTCGGGGCTGGTGTGGGTGCTCACGCGCGTCCGGGGCGGGCTCGCCCGGGCCGGCCGGCGCGTCCCGGATGCGGCGGGGCCGCCCGCGCGGGGGTCCTCCCGGCTTCGGGCTCGGCCCACCAGGGGCCCTCGACCATCGGCAGGTACAGGAGGCCGGCCGCCCCCAGGCCGAACGCGAACCCGGCGGCGGCCACTCCGGTGTCATTCACCACGTAGGCCACGATACCCGCGAGCAGCGTGGTGAGGACCGCCGCCCGCCACTGCGGCCACCGGTCGAACTCCTCCCCTGCCACACCCGGCGGGCGGAGCGCCAGGTACAGCGCGACGGGCAGCCCCACGACCACCAGCCACGAGAGCGGGCTCTCGAGGATCAGCCGGACGCCGGTCCCGAGGCGCTCCGCCGCCGTGTGGAGCAGGCCGCCCGGGCCGCTTCGCCCCGCCGACTGCACGAACCGCGTCCCGTGCGTCGGCGTGGACGCCAGCGTGACCTGGGCGATGAGCACCGCGGCCATCCCGACGACGACCGTACCGCCCGTGATCAGCAGGTCGACCCACTTGAGCCGTCCCCTCGTCCGCAGCGCCCACCACAGGCCGGCGGCGGCGAACAGCGTCAGCGCCCCCCCGAGGTCGGCGCCCAGGTCGGGGAACCCGCAGAACAGCCCCACGGCGAACAAAAGGCACCAGCCCGCCCACGGCGAGAGGAGGGCCGCCACCCACAGCGCCGATCCGAGCAGCAGCCCCGTGGCGTTGTTCGGCAGGCCGTAGAAGCGCGCCCCGTCCAGCGCGGTGCCCCCCAGCATGGTGAACGGCGTGTCCGGGAACCCCTGCAGGGCGTCGAACGCGAAGTACACCAGGACCGCGGCGCCCATCCCGGCGGCCGGCGCCAGCGTCCCGTACCGCCGGAGCTCGAGCGCCGCCGCCGGCAGGATCACGGTGACCGCCAGGACGACCGGCACGACGTTGCCGTAGGAGAGCGTCGGCAGCCGCCCCGCCGCCAAGAGGGCGATGCCGATCGAGGCCGAGCTGAGCGGCAGGATCGTCCCGGCCCTGCCGGCCCATCGCGGGACGTGGCGGCGGAACCTGATCAACAGGATCGGGATCACGCCTGCCAGGACGACCCACCCAAGCGCCATCAACGCGACGGGCGTGCCGATCCGCCGGTTCTCCAGGTGCTTGCGGTGCAGCGTGAACGGCGGCAAGGCGTCGGCGACGACGCGGATGGGCCGGCCGTGCATCTCCGAGGGAACCGGGATGCCGAAGTACCGCAGGATGGTCGGGGCGACGTCCTCGTTGGACACCAGACCGACCCGCCGCGTGGTATCGGACGTCAGGGTGTGCAGGTCGCCTGTGGCCCGGAACACGTCCTCGGGGGGTCCCTCCGACATCACGATCGGGGTCAGCTCGTCGCGCGCCGCGTTCATCGACGCCGAGGGCTCGGGGCCGAGGACCATCAGCAACACCCGGGGGGCCTTCGGCACGAGGAGCGCCAGCTCGGCGGACAGCCGGTCGGTCGCCGCCAGGCGCCGCTTCGGATCGGCGCTGACCCTCGCCGTCAGGCTGAGGTCGTACACCTTGAGGGCGCAGCCGCCGGAGGCGGTCGCCACGCCGGACCGGTCCATCGCCACCAGCGCCGCCGGATCGCCGAACGAGCACGCCGAGAGCCCGCGGGCCTTCAGGACCGACCCCAGGAGCCCGGGTTCCGATCGCCCCCGGTTGGCCGCCACGATCCGGTCGAACCCCTGCACGATCGCGGTACCGCCGGTGGTCGCGACCGGCACCGGAGAGAACGGGACCTCGCTGCGGACGCCGGTCCCCAGCGTGAGCTCGTTACCCGGACCGGCGTCGCCGGGCACGGTCCGCGCGCTCATCAGCGCGACGCCCCCCGCGCGGGCCACGTCC
>DATBHM010000098.1:0-21393 GCA_036557505.1 Actinomycetota bacterium
CCAGCACGGTGATCGGGAACACCGAGCCGTACAGGTAGTGCAGCAGCGGCCGTGCGCTGAACCCGTAGATGAGCAACAGGATGATGCCGGCGATGATCTGCAGGCCCAGCACGACCTGCTCGATCGCCAGGAGCCGCCAGAACCACGCGCCGGGGTCGTGCTTGCGAACCCTCGCCGCGAAGCCCCAGACCATGATCAGGAAGAACCCCCCGACCACGCCGAACCCGAGCACCCTGTGCAGCCCGTTCACGGCCGGTCATGGTCCCACAGGGCGGCGATGCGAGCCGGTCGGTATTCGCGCGGGGCCCGACGCGAGCCGCGTCAGATGAACAGCTGGATGTCGCTGTCCCTCATCTCGAGCAGCGCGGTGGCGGCGCCGACCGGCTCCTCGAGGCCGTCGAGCAGGTCGTCGGCCCGGAGGCCCAACAGATCCATCGTCATCTGGCACGGCAGCAAGCGGACGCCCATCTCGCGGGCCAGCTGCAGCAGCTCCTGCGGCTCGGGGACCTTGTAGTCCCGCGCCAGCTTGCGCATCATCCTCGGCCCGGCGCCCGCGAAGTTCAGCTTGGTGAGCCTCCCGCGCTGCGCCCCGCCGGGGTTCATCGCCGAAAGCATCTTCTGCATCCAGTGCTCCCCCGTGATTCGGACGTCGGGCCTCACCAGCTGGAACAGCCCCCAGAACGTGAAGAAGACCGTGGCCTGCATGCCGCTCGCGGCGGCCGTCGTGGACAGGATCAGCGTCGGCCAGATGCGGTCGAGGTCGCCCGACCACGCGATGATCGTCAGGCCGTTGCCCTTGGGCGGGACGGCCTCGGCGACCGACTCCCGGATGAGCGCCTGGATGTCGGCGAGATCCTGTGTCTGGACGTCGGTCATCGCGATCAGGCCACCTTCCGGACGACGAACCGGAAGACGCCGGCGTCCTCGGTCTGCTCCACCAGCTGGTTGCCGGTGAAGGTGCACCATGCGGGCACGTCGGAGAGCGAGCCGCGGTCGGTGGCCAGGATCTCGAGCGTGTCGCCCACGGGGATGGTCTTGATCGCCTTCGACGTCTTCACGATCGGCATCGGGCACGCGGAGCCGCGGGCGTCGAGCGTGTGGCTTGCCATGGGGGATGCCTCCTTGCGTTCGGGCGCTGGGAACGGTTCTGTCAGGCGCGCCGCGAACGTCGGAGGCCGGCCGCGGCGCGGGCGCCGGGACAGCACCCGCGGAACGGGATCATTCGTCCCACGTCCCCCCACGACCTCGTCCGGATCATTGCAACTGCAAATCCTATCTCCCCAATCGGAAATCGGGCAATCGGCCGTTGCAGCGTCGCGCGCGCGACCCTATGGTTGTCCTGTCGAGCGGGAGGGAGATGACCATGACCCTGGCACCCGGCCCGTATCCGAGGCCCGAAGAGCTGGAGCAGGCGGCCGTGCAGGAGCGCGAGCACGAGCTCGATGACGCGGCCGAACACGAGCGGATCAAGGAGGAGGGCGTCCCCCGACGCCACCCGTTCCGCGCGCTGCTCGCCAAGCTCCGCCGCAAGCACTGACCAACCGACCGTTGCTCCAGCAGGGCAACCGGCGTACCTTCAATGCATGCCACCGCTCCCGGGACCCATCCCCCGGCCGGAGCAGGTCGAGAGCGAGGTCGCCCGGACCAGCCGCGAGGAGCACGAGCGCGAATGGGCCCGGCACCGGGACGAGGACGGGCTCCAGCCGCACCGGCTGCTGACGTGGTGGCGGCGGCTGTTCGGCGATCCGGCGTCCGACGACGCCAGACCCGACGACTGACAGGGAGGGAAGCGTCGTGCGCCAGGGACCACCCGCCGATTGGCACGAGCACGACGCGGTGCAGGAACGCGAGCAGGAGCTCGACGCCGTCAGCGAGAAGGAGCGCATGGCCGAGGAGGCGGTACCCCGCAGCCACCCCGTGCGGAGGTTCTTCGCGAAGCTCTTCGGGAGGCGTTGAGCGGGCCTAGCGCCGCTGGCTTCCGGGCTCCGGCGCCTCGTACCGCGCGCCCCCCCGGCCGTCCGAGTCCTTGTTCAGCCTGCGCGACAGATGCAGGCCCTCCAGCACGAACTCCACCGCCGAGGCCGCGACCCCCGGCGATTCCTCCTCCACGCCCAGCCGGTCGAGCATCTTCGCCAGCCCGGGAAGGTCGCCGAACTGACCGAGGAACTCCCCCGCCGGCATGAGGTCGTAGCTCTCCGCCACGAACCCCTCCGAGAACCGCCCGAGCACCGGCTGGAAGTCGAACCCGGCGAGCCGCCGCCGGAACACCTCGAGCTCGGCCGTCCGCACCGCCCGGAGCAGGATGTCGTGCTCACGCCCCTCCTCGATCGTGTCGAACTCAACCCGCCCCAGCGAGGACTCCACGACGGCGGGGAGGTCGCACACGCGCGGGACGGCCTCGGGTTCGCCGGCCCGGGCCGCACGGCGGACGGCCGCCGCGGCCAGCGTCTCGAGGTTCCCGATCGAATAGCGGACGCTGACGCCGCTGCGATGGTTCACGTGCGGCGACCGCCGGAGCTCGCCGGTGAGCGCCGCCAGGATCTCCTCCATGAACCTCGGGATCCGCACGGGGACGACGCCGGCCGGCCGGCGGGCCTCCTGGTTCATGATCCGGACTTCGTCGGCGAGGGTCTCCGGGTAGTGGGTGCGGACCTGCGTCCCGAACCGGTCCTTGAGCGGCGACACGATCCGGCCGCGGTTCGTGTAGTCGTCGGGGTTGGCCGTCGCGACCAGCAGCAGGTCGAGCTGGAGCCGGATCTGGTAGCCCCGGATCTGGACGTCGCGTTCCTCCAGGATGTTGAACAGCGCCACCTGGATGCGCTCCGGCAGGTCGGGCAGCTCGTTGATCGCGACGATCCCCCGGTTGGTGCGTGGGATCAGGCCGTAGTGGATGGTGAGCTCGTCGGCCAGGTACCGGCCCTCGGCCACGCGGATGGGGTCGACGTCGCCGATGAGGTCGGCGACGGCCGTGTCCGGCGTCGCCAGCTTCTCCGCGTACCGGCGGTCCCGTGGAACCCAGGCGACCGGCGTGTCGTCGCCCCGCTCGCCGATCAGCGCGCGGCACCGGGCGCAGATCGGGTGGAACGGGTGGTCGTTGACCTCGCACCCCTCGACGGCCGGCGTCTCCGGGTCGAGCAGCTCGATGAGGTGGCGGACCAGTCGGGTCTTCGCCTGGCCGCGCTCGCCGAGCAGGATCAGGTCGTGGCCGGCGAGGATGCCGCGCTCCAGGGCCGGGAGCACCGAGTCGTCGAACCCGATCAGCGTCGGGAACAGGTCGTCCCCGGCCTCCAGCCGTCGGAGGAGGTTGTCCCGGAGCTCTTCCTTCACCGTCCGGTCCCGGTACCCGGACGCCCGCAGCTCACCGATCGTCGCAGCACGCATCATGGCGTCAGCCTACTGCGGGCCCGGATTTTCGAGGGCCTTGCGGCCTCGGGGCATCCTCCCTATCGTCTGGGCCAGCCCAAGGGAGGGGGAGGCACCACATGACGTCACGCCCGTTTCGCGTCCGCTCGATCGTCGTCCTGACAGCGGCCGTGGGGACACTGCTCGTCCCCGGGACCGCGCACGCCGGTGGGTCCACGTCGCTCTCGATCGACGCCACGGTCGCCGTGTCGGGCACGCCCAAGCCCTACCGGCTGCACCTCCACGCGTCGCACTTCGGGACGCTCGTCAACACGGTCAGCGTGCAGCTCACGCGCACGGCCACCACCGGGAACAAGCCGACGGTGTTCACGGACTACACGGCGTCCGACTCGACGGTGCACTGCGCCCCGGACCTCAGCTCGTGCGAGCTCGACACCGGCACCCACATGGGCGGCTACGGGAGGATCCACCTCACGTTCCATGCCACGGCCGCCGCGAAGTCCAGGAACGACCTGTGCAACAAGACCGGCGAGGTCCTCAGCAGGACGACCACCCGGAAGGGGACGCTCACGGGCTCGCTCGCCGTCGACACGTTGACCGACTACTTCAAGAAGGTGACGAACAAGAACACGCCGGTCCACGTCCCCCACGTGCTGAACGCGACCGCGCAGAAGTTCACGAGCTTCAACCGGAACTGCCCCGGCGGAGGCCCGTTGCCGTGCACCGGGTTCCTGCAGTTGTCCGGCTCCTGGCTGTCGGCCGACTCGTCGCTGGTCCTCGGCCGGCCGCTCCCGTCCGGCGCGGGGCGCATCAGTCTGTTCCAGCCGTTCGCGAGCGGGGTCGACGACCTGTCCCTCACGCATGGCGTCCTGGGAACCGCGCCCGGCGGGTTCCTGAAGGTCACCGACGACGCGCCCCAGCTGCAACAGGTCCACGCGGACTTCGACGCGTTCGCGCCGTTCGTCACGGGCGAGGCGGACTTCCGGGCCCAGACCCCCCTCAGGCCGGTCCCGGGCGACGATTGCAACGGCAGGCAGCGTACCGGGAAGCTCTTCGCCGACGACGTCACCATGCACTACGAGGGCTACGGCGACCAGCCCATGTTCGGGTCCCAGGACAAGGCGTTCAAGGTCAGCAGGTTCCCGGCCTGAACGAAGGAGCCGTCCGAACCGATACTGCTTCGGTGCGGATCGTTCGAACGGTCGTGCTCGCCGCTGTCACCCTGGGACTGGTGGCGGCACCCGCGGCTGCATCCGGCCGGCGCGCGCTGCCCAACCCCCTCCCGTGCGCCGGCTGCTGGCACCCCGGGCTCCGGACGTCGTGGCAGTGGCAGCTCCAGGGGACGATCGACCGGTCCGTCGCCGCGCACATGTACGACGTCGACATGTTCGAGACGCCGGCGTCGACCGTCCGGTCCCTCCACGACAGGGGGCGCCTCGTCGTCTGCTACGTCGACGCCGGGACCTGGGAGAACTTCCGGCCGGACGCCTCGAAGTTCCCCGACTCGGTGAAGGGCAGGTCCAACGGCTGGCCGGGCGAGCGGTGGCTCGATATCCGCCGCCTCGGCGTCCTCGGACCGATCCTGCGCGCCCGCGTCGCGATGTGCGACCGGAAGGGGTTCGACGGGGTCGAGTTCGACAACCTGGACGGCTACGCGAACGACACGGGCTTCCCGCTCACGTCCGCCGACCAGCTGCGGTTCGATGTGTGGCTGGCCAACCTGGCCCACCGCCACGGGCTGTCCGTCGCGCTGAAGAACGACCTCGGGCAGGTCGGGAGGCTGCTCCCCTACTTCGACTTCTCACTCGACGAGCAGTGCTTCCAGTACCACGAGTGCTTCAAGCTGAAGCCGTTCCTCGCCGCCGGGAAGGCCGTGTTCGAGGTCGAGTACAAGCTCGAGCCGCCGCGGTTCTGCCCCAGGGCCAACGACATGAACTTCAACTCGCTCAAGAAACGGCGCTCGCTGAAGGCCTGGCGCCACTCCTGCCGCTGAGCGAATCTTGGGCATGTGGACCCGAACGCCGGAACTCCGTTGCGCGTTATCGACGTGGTGGAGACGACGACGGACGCGCCGACCGCGACGGACTTCCAGGAGTTCTTCGCGACCCAGTACCGATCGGTGGTACGGGCACTGGTGCTCGTGGCCGGGTCGATGGCGGCCGCGGAGGACCTCGCACAGGAGGCGTTCGCACGCACCTTCGAACGATGGGACCGGGTGTCGGGGCTGACCTCTCCCGCGGGCTACGTCTACCGGGTGGCGATGAACGTGCAGCGGAGCCGGCTCCGGCGTGCGGCGGTGGCGGTCCGGCATGCGGCGGGCCGGTCGACGGCGCGGGACGAACCGGATCCCGGCGTGCGTCAGGAGGTCAGGGACATGCTGGCTTCGCTGCCCCCGACGCAGCGCGAGGCGTTGATGCTCGTCGAATGGCTGGGGTACTCGGCCGAGGAGGCGGGCGCGATCCTCGGGGTCCGGCCGTCGTCGGTCCGGGGACGGCTCCACCGGGCCCGGGCGTCCCTGCGCGATCGATTCGGAGGCGACGGTGACTGAGACGAAGGAGCTGCTCAGGGCGGCGATCGGCGCCACCCAGCCGGCGATCCCGGACGTGCGGTCGGTGCTCCAACGGAGGAGGGCCCGGCGCCGGCGCGAACGGGTGGTTGCCGCCGTCGTGGCCCTCGCGCTCACCGCCGGCCTGGCCATCGGCCTCGGCACCCTCCTCCATGGAGACGGCGGCGCACGGCCCTCGGACGGCGTTCGGGTCGTCGGGCCGACCCGGGTCGTGCTCATCCCCTCGGTGTCGATGGAACCGACCCTGCACGTCGGGGACTCCGTGCTCGTCGACGAGGGCGCCTACCGCGCCTCGGCCGGACTCCCCGGACGGGGCGACCTGATCGCCTTCATCACGCCCGCCCGCGGCGACACGCCGTACGGAGCCTTGGGTCAGACCTTCGTCAAGCGGGTCGTGGGATTGCCGGGCGACACGGTCGAGGAACGGTCCGGCGCGATGTACGTCGACGGCAAGCCCTTCCTGATGCCCCCGGCGACCGAGCCCGACCATCGGGCCATGGGCCCGTGGACGGTGCAGCCCGGTCACGTCTTCGTCGTCGGGGACAACCTCGGCAACTCCAACGACTCCAGGTACGCGCTCGGTCAGCTTCCGATCACGAACATCGTGGGGAAGGTCGTCGAGATCCTTTCCCCGAACGACCGGCGCGCCACGATCGAACCGCCGCCGGCCGGCTCGGTCGCCGGCCCGGGCCCGAGCGGCCCGTCGGGCCGCTGACGTTCTACCCGTAGACCAGCCGCAGCAGCAGGTCGGCGCTCGAGCTGCCCTGACGGACCTTGAACGGACCGCCCGGCGCGAGCGGCGGGGCGAACAGGAAGTCGTTGCCGCCACCGGAGTTGTGGACGAACCCCAGCCGCCTCGCGCGGACCGCGACGTAGTCGCCCTTGGTCACCGGAACGCTCACGGCGAACGTCTGGATGTCGTAGTCGTTGCCGTTCTCGCCGCCGCACTGGGTGTCGGGGTTGCCGTCGGTCTGGCGCGGGTCCGAGTTGTAGTCGATCACGGGGCCGTTCCGCACGACCTTGGCCTTGTGCTGCGCGAACTTCACCCGGGCGAGCTGCAGCCGGAACGAGCCCCCGAAGCAGGAGATGAGCTTGATCTGCTTGATCGTGCCGTTCTTCGGCGCCGTGAAATGGCTTCCGTTCTCGAACGCGGTCGTCGCCACCCACGTGCAGACCGCGTTGTCGGGGATGCCCGCGCTCTCGTCGCACCGCTCGGGCGGGGTGGGTTGGCTCGAGTGGGTGAGCTTCGCCCCGAACGCCGACGGCGCGGCGCTCGCGGGGACCGCCTGCGTTCCCACGAGGAGCAACCCGACGAACATCCCGACGATCGTGGTCAGCCTGGCACCGCGCATGCGAACCTCCTCCAGCTTCGGGATCGACGCGGGGGACTCTAGGGCCGGGGTTCCGGGCAGCGCAACCGACCAACGGGCACGATTCGGGCCGTGTCGGCAGCGCCGGATACGATCCGGGTGTGCAGACCGAACTCGACGTCGGTGGCGGGCCCCCCGGCCGCCCGGGCGCCGACGCCATCCTCGAGGGCCTGAACGACGCGCAGCGCGCCGCGGCGACGGCCGTGCGGGGGCCCGTCGCGATCCTGGCCGGGGCCGGCAGCGGCAAGACCTCGACGATCACGCGGCGGATCGCCTATCAGGCGGCGACCGGGGTGTTCCGGCCGGATCAGATCCTCGCGGTCACGTTCACCGAGAAGGCCGCCCGCGAGCTCAAGTCGCGGCTCGCCGCCCTCGGCGTGCGGGGGGTCGAGGCGAGGACGTTCCATGCGGCGGCGCTGTCCCAGCTGGGTCGGATGTGGGAGCTCCACACCGGATCGCCGCTGCCGGAGGTGCTCGACCACAAGGCCCGGATCGTCGCGCCACTCGCCAACGGCCTGCCGCCGCCGCACAAGTTCCTCCCCCGGAGCGACCTCGCGGGCGAGATCGAGTGGGCGAAGAACCGACGAGTGACCCCGGACGGGTACCTCGAAGCGCTCGAGGCGACCGGACACCAGCCGCCCATCCCCGCCGAGATGATGCTGCGGCTCTACGACGGTTACGAGCGGCGGAAATCGGCCATGCGGCGCATCGACTTCGAGGACATGCTCGGGCTGGCCGTTCGGCTGTTCGAGGAGCACCAGGCCGCGGCTGCGGAGGTCCGGCGCCAGTTCGGGGCGTTCACCGTCGACGAGTTCCAGGACGTCAACACGCTGCAGGCGGCCCTGCTCGACGCCTGGCTCGGCGGTCGCGACGAGGTGTGCGTGGTCGGCGACGACTACCAGACGATCTACTCGTTCACCGGCGCTTCGCCCGACCACCTGCTGGACTTTCGCGACCGCTACCCCAACGCCACGATCGTCGCGCTCGAGGAGAACTATCGCTCGTCGCCGGAGGTCCTGGCCATCGCCAACCGGCTGGTGCCGCTCCTGGGCGGGTTCCCGAAGACGCTCCGCGCGACGCGGCCGAGCGGCCCCTCGCCCACGCTCCGGTGGTTCGCCGACCAGTACGCGGAGGCCGGGTTCGTGGTGGGCGAGGTCCGGCGTCTGCACGAGGCCGAGCACGTGCCGTACGAGGAGATCGCCGTCCTGTACCGCATCAACGCCCGGTCGGAGCCGTTCGAGGAGGCGTTCGCCGAGGCTCGGATCCCGTACCAGGTCCGCGACGGGTCGTTCCTCCGGCGGCCGGGCCCCCGGGCGGTGCTGCACCGCCTGCGGCGGGGTGGTCCGGGCGGCGTGGTCGCGGAGGTCGAACGCGCGACCGATGCCCTGGGGTACCTCCCCGACGGCGGGGAGCACGACTCGGCCGAGGAGGCGACGCGGCAGGCCGACCTCGGCCGCCTCCGGGCGCTGGCCGTGGAGTTCGCGTCGGCCACCGCGGACGGGGACGTCGCGGCGTTCCTGGCCGAGCTGGCCCGGCGGTTCGCCACCGAGGAGACCGGTCGCGGCGTCAACCTCCTCACCTACCACCGGTCGAAGGGACTCGAGTTCGACGCGGTGTTCCTCCCCCGGCTGCTGGACGGTGAGCTGCCGTTCCGCTCCGGGCGCAGCAGGGCCCCGGAGGACGAGGAACGCCGCCTGCTGTACGTCGGCATCACCCGGGCCCGGCGCCACCTGTACCTGTCGTGGCCCCGGGACGGACGATCCGGCCGGTCGCCGTTCGTCGACGAGATCACCGGGAAGCGGGAGGAACCCCAGCGGATCCCGAGTGCCCGTCCGGCGAGGCCGGTCGTCGTGCCGGCCGACGGCGCGCTGCTGGACCGGCTGCGGCGGTGGCGGCTGGAGCGGTCCAAGGCGGACGGGGTGCCGGCGTACGTCGTGTTCCACGACTCGACGCTGGCCCAGATCGCCGACCGTCGGCCACGGTCGCGTCTCGAGCTGCTCGACGTGCCCGGCATCGGGCCGGCCAAGCTCGACCGCTACGGCGACGAGGTGCTCGAGGTGGTCGCCGCACCCTGAACGTGCGCCACGACGCCCCGCTCCAGCGCGTCGATCAGGTAGGGGCGGATGCGGGACGGCTCGATGATGCGGTGCACCGACCCCACCTTGAGCGCCCGGTGGATGTCGTGGACGTCGTCGAACTCCTCCGCCACGTCGCCCAGACGCTCGGCGCGGATCACGGCGCGGAGGTCGTCGAGCTGGGCGCGGAGGTGCGCCCGGTCCTCGGGTGCGGCGGCGGCGAGGCGTTCCTCCATGTCCCGGATTGCCGGATCGTTCGCCACGCGCGAGTCGATCTCCCGGGCGAACACGACGGCGGCCGCCGGCGCTCCGCCGATCACGCTGGCGTACGAGCCCTCGACGGCCGCCACCTCGAGCGCCTGGTTCAGCGTCTGGGAGAACACGACGAACGCCCCGCCGTGGTATCGCGAGATCACCAGGAACACGATCGGGCCGCTGAAGTTCGTGACGGCCCGGCCGATCTCCGCGCCGTACTCGAGCTGGAGCTTCCGCATGGACTCGGGCGACCCGTCGAACCCCGACAGGTTCGCCAGGACCACGAGCGGCCGGTTGGCGCTGGCGGCGTTGATGGCCCGGGCCGCCTTCTTCGACGACTGCGGGAACAGCGTTCCCGACGTCCAGGCCTGTGGCCCATCGGCGTCCCCGGGGACGAGGCGGGGGACGGGCTTCGACTCGATGCCGAGCAGCGCCACCGGGAACCCCCCGATGAACGCGTCCCACACGACCACCGTCTCGGCATCGCGCATGTTGGCCCATCGCTCCAGCACGCCGTGGTCGGCGTCGACGACGGCCCGCATGACGCTCCGGATGTCGAACGGCCGCTTGCGGTCGGGGTTCGTCCGCTCCGAGAAGATCTCCGCGACCGTGGCCATGCCCTCGCCGCGGTGCGGCGAGGTTCCGACGTCCCGATCGAACGGGTCGTCCGTGGCGACGCGGCGGGGGAACGGCTCACCGGGCATCCGGTACGTGTGTTCGTAGTGGCGGAGCAGGATCGCGCAGGCCTCGGCCACGTCGGCGGCCCAGTACTGCGCCTGGCCGTTCGGTCCCATGACCCGGTCGTAGCCCCCGATCCCGAAGTTGTCCTCGGCCGAGACGCCGCCGGAGTAGTCGAGGGCGTCCTTGCCGGTCAGCACCAGCGCGCCGTTCGCCGTCATGACCAGGATGCCCCGGGTGTGCATGAGCATGGTGGCCTCGGCGTTCCAATACGGCTGCGCGCCGACGTTGATGCCGCACACGACGACGTTCACCTCGCCGCCCGCCTGCGTGAACTCGATCAGCCGGCGGAGCACCCGGCCGATCCAGTCCATGTTCTCCGTGCCGCTCTCCATGGAGATGCGCGCGCCGCTCGACACGGCGAACCACTCGAGCGGCACGTCCATCTGCTCCGCCAGGTCGAGCGCCGCGCAGATCCGCCGGCACTCGGCTTCGGCGAGGGACCCCAGCCCGCGTGAGGGGTCGCCGAGGATGGCCACCCTTGTCATGCCCTCCGGATGGGCCGGCGGGACGTTCGTGATCACGCCGGCCACGATCGACGCGATGTTCTCCCCCGGCGGACGGTCCACCGGGACCAGCCGCGTCTCCGACTCGTCGAGGTCGTGCTCGACGAACGACCCGTGGGGGAACGGACCGGCCTCGTGCCCGTCGCCGGGCGCGAGCATCCGCATCAGCTCGTACGGGTAGACGAGGCCCCGCTGGCGGGCCTGCACCACCTTCTGCCAGTACGGGGTGAGCGGCCGGATGGGGCGGTCGGCGGGATCGTCGAACCGCAGCGTGAGCCCGCGGCCGACGGGGTTGGAGATGTGCATGATGCGGTCGCGGATCTCACCGGTGGCGGCGTCCCGGAGGTTCGCCCGGACGAGGACCTTCTCCAGGCCGAGGCCCTCGGTCAGGGGCGTCATCCGCCGGACCAGCCCGAACAGCTCGTCGGCGCCGAGGTCGGCGACCGGGCGGACGTTGAGGAGGATGCGGTTCCACTGGACGCGGCGGTTCGCCGGCCGGTGCGACTGGTACAGGCGGATCGCCGCCAGGGCCTCGGTGAACACGCGCTCGAGGTGGGGCAGGCTCGTCACCCGGCCGGATTCGTCGAGGAGCGGCGTGAGGTCGCGGACCTCGGTCAGGCAGACCAGACGTTCGTCCCTCGGGTTCTCCTTGGCGACCGCGCGGAACAGGTAGACGGCCTCGGCGCTCGGGAGGCGTTCGATGTCGAACTCCGACAGCCGCCACAGGTCGAGGCGCTTGCCCATCATCGGGTGGAGTCCCCGGTACAGGCGGTCCTCCACGAACGGTTCGCCCGCTGCCGGCTGGCGGAACGTGAAGTGCTCCTGCCGCGCGGTGCGGCGATCGGCGGGCGGGCCGCTCAGCGTGACCACCGCGCGGCGCACCCGGCGGGAGGGCCTCGCGGCGTCGAGCGCCTCCCGGAGGAGGGGCTCGAGCTCGTCGGTCGGAGGCGCCGGGCTCGCCAGGAAGCAGTCGGTGAGGACGTCGCCGTCGTCCGGCAGGGCGTCGGCGCGCTTCGCGAGGATCCGAGCCACCTGATCGACGTCCGCGAGAGTTCCGACCGTGGCCACCAATCGGACCGTGGCGCCGTCGAGGACGTACGACGCGGTGCCGACGGGGCGGCCGTCCTCGTGGTCGACCCGCACGTCCTCGAGGTCGCGGATCCGGTAATACCGCCGGATCAGGGCCTCGAGCAGCGCCCCGTCGGCGGGCTCCCCCGCGGCCAGGGCGCTCGGGATCAGGATGCCCCGGAGCGGGAGCGGTGAGTTCACCAGCGCCTGGATGCGCCGGCCGCGATGGCGATCGGGCGCCAGCTGGAGCCCGACCAGCGTCCGCTGCACCGCGTCGTACGCCCGGTCGATCGCGCGCTCCACGACGCGCTCGTCGAACCACCGGTACCGGACCTCCAGCGCGAGATCCGCGACCGCGGGGTGCGCGCCGCGCGCCACCCTGGCCACCCGGTCGAGCAGCTCGCGGATCTCCGGGCCGGCCCCGACCCGCAGGCTGCCCGCGTGCTCCAACCAGCGGTCGAGGATGGCGACCAGGGGCGGGCCCTGCAGGGCCGAGCGGGCATTGGCCCTCGCGATCCGGAACAGTGCCTCCTCGAGCTCGGGCGTTCGTTCGAAGGAATGGACGCCGTGCCGGGCGAGCGCCCGACGGAGGTCGTCCACGAACGCCGGGGGGAGCGACGCCTCCGCGGCATCGAGGGTCCGCAGGTAGACGGGGAACGGATCGGCCGGCGCCGGAACCAGCTCCGCCTCCGGTTCGGCCGGCCGCCGGGCCGCGGCGACGGCGGCGACGTCGGCGAACGTTCCCAGGACGTCCTCCTCGGCGGCCACGACCTCCGGCCGGTCCGGTGGGGCCTCGGCGAGCGAGTGGGTCCAGGCGGCGGCCAGGTCGGCCGCGGCATCGGCCTCGACGTCGAAGCCCAGCAGCAGCCTGCGGAGCCCGGCGGCCGCCTGCCGGAACCCCTCCTCCCGCGACGGGCCGGGGGCAAGGTCGGGGACGTCGATCCGGGCCTCGGGCACCTCGAGTGGCTCGGCCCGGTCGTCGTCCACCCGAACCAGCGGCTCGCCCGCCCCCACCTGGACGTTCCGGCCGACGACGTACCGGACGACGCCGGCGGCCGGCGCGGTCAGGGTCATCTCCATCTTCATGGCCTCGAGGACGACCAGCGGGTCGCCGGCGGCCACCTCGTCGCCCGGCGCGACGAGCGTCTGCACGACGACCGCGGGCCCGGGGGCGACGGTCACGGAGCCGGCGGCGTCGGCCACTCGGTGCAGCGCGCCGTCCACCTCGACGACGTGCACCGGGTCGCGGTGGACCTGGACCACCTCGTGCGTTCCGCCGGGGAGGACGAGGCGTCGTTCGAACGGCCCCAGCGAACCCACGCCGACGGCGATGGACCGGCCACCCACCCGGACGACGTACTCGTCGGGCCCGACGTGGAGCACGTGCAGCGTGTGGTCGCGGGTGCCGTGGCGGAGCTCGATGGGCTCGGACGACTCCTCGCCGACCTCCGGCCGGCCCCGGGCGGCGGAGGCCAGGAACCGCTCGCGCCGCCGGCGTTCGCGGTCGCGGTGGACGGCGATGGCGGCGTCGATCAGCGCGACTCCGGCCTCGAGCGAGAGCTGAAGGTCGTCGGCCGCGCCGGAGAGCAGCGACAGCAGCGCCGCCCGGTCGGTCGGCGCGTCCGAGGTCACGACCGCGGAGCCTGCCAGGGCCCGGCTGAGCAGCGCCCGCGCGCCGGCCGGGTCGTTCGCCGACGCGGTGATCAAGGCCAGGGTCGCGCCCTCCTCGCCCGCCGGTGCCAGCCGGTCGCCCACGGTGGTCGCGGGGTCGAGGCGGATGCCGGGCCCGGCCGAAAGACGCAGCGACCGGACCTGTCCCCGGCCGGGCCGGAACCCGGCCAGGGGGTCCTCGGCCCGCAGCACGGCGGTGACGGCGGCTGCCCCCGACCCGGCCCGGCCCGCTTCGGGCCCGGCGGTGGCGACGCGGTCGGCGCGGCTCACGGCCGGCCCGGCGGCGCTCACGGCCGGCCCGGCGGCGCTCGCGGCCGGCCCGGCGCTCACGGCGGCGATCCGTTCGGCGACCGTGTCGATACCCTCCGCGACCTCGGCCGCGGCGAACCACGGCGGCACGGCCGGCAGGGCGCCCACGAGCGCGATGGCACCCTCGTCGATGGCCAGCCGCACGGTGATCGCCCCGGCGGATGCCTCGACGCCGAATCGTGCCGCCAGGGCCTCCCGGAACCTCGTCACGATCGCGCGGGCCTCGGCGTCCTGCTCGGGGCCGAGCCCGGACGGCGATTCGGCGAGCACGACCTCGCTGACTCCACGAAGGGTGACCCCGACCACCGCGAGGACCCGCGGCGCGTCCTCTGCGATCGTCGCCACGTCGACCGCCGTCGCGGACCGGGCGGCGGCGACGGGCGCGCCGGCCATCCGGGCGGACGCCTCGGGATCCCGGATCGATCGGATGACGTCCGCCCCCGGGCCGAGCGGACGGATCCGCAGCTCGGCGCACAGTTCGGCGACCGCCAGCGCGTGTTCCCACCCCGACCAGCCGGCCCACATCGCGTCCGGGGGATCCGACGCGACGGCCCGGCCGAGCGCCGCGATGCCCTCGGGCGACCATTCGTCCACGGGCAGCGTGAGGATCTCCGGGAGCCGGCGCTCGGCCATGGTCGGAGGCGGGCCGGCTCCCAGGATGAGGATCGGGCGGTGATCGGCCGCCGACAGCGCGTCCACGACCCGGACGGCGAGGGGCTCACGTTCGAGGATCGCGACTCGAAGCGGATCGGCGGTGCGCACGGCGCCCATCCCATCACGTTCGGCGTCCCCGATCGAGTCGGAGCGGTGCCGGAACGCGCTCCCCGAATCACCCCGGCGGGGCGATGCCCGCCGCCGATCGGAACGGTGCGATCGCGCCCGTATCGACCGGAGGTGAGCCGGCATGGGCAAGAAGACTTCGAAGGGGAAGGCCGTCGAGCCGGCCGCCCTCCCCATGAAGCGCAAGGACTACGAACGCGAGATGCGGCGGCTGCACGCCGAGCTCGTCGCCCTGCAGGAGTGGGTGAAGGCGGCAGGCGCCAAGGTCTGCATCGTGTTCGAGGGCCGCGACACGGCGGGCAAGGGCGGCACGATCAAGCGGATCACCGAGCGGGTGAGCCCCCGGGTGTTCCGGGTGATCGCGCTGCCGGCGCCGAGCGAGCGCGAGCGGTCGCAGATGTACATCCAGCGGTACGTCCAGCACCTCCCGGCGGCGGGGGAGGTCGTGATCTTCGACCGCAGCTGGTACAACCGCGCGGGCGTCGAGCGCGTCATGGGGTTCTGTTCGCCGGAGCAGTCGGAGCGCTTCCTCGAGCAGGTTCCGGCGGTGGAGAAGGCCATGATCGACTCCGGGATCGTGCTGCTGAAGTACTGGCTCGAGGTGAGCCCGGACGAGCAGACCCGTCGTCTCGAGGGCCGCATCCACGACCCCCGGAAGACCTGGAAGCTCACGGACATGGACCTGCAGTCGTACCGGAAGTGGAACGACTACTCGAAGGCCCGGGACGCGATGTTCGCCGCGACGGACACCGCGTGGGCGCCGTGGTACGTCGCGCTGACCGACGACAAGAAGCGCGGGCGCCTGAACATCATCACCCACCTGCTGAGCAAGATCCCGTACGAGGCGCCGGCGGCGCGCGACGTCACGCTGCCCAGGCGGCGCGCGGTCCGGGACGACCCGGACGCGGTTGCGGGCCGGCACATCCCGACGCCGTACTGAACGGGTCGCCGGCCGTCGCCCATGCGGCCGGCGACGCTCGTCGCCGGACACGCACCCTGGGGCGCCGCGGGCCACGCGGCGTCAGATCGCCGGGTCGGACACGAACCGCGTGGGCTGGATCAGGAAGATCCAGACGTCCCAGGCGACGTGGCTCACCACCAGGGCGCCCATCGGCATGCCGGCGGCTGCGAGGGCGCTCCAGTAGGCGCCGGCGGTGCCGGCCGCGCCCACCAGCGTGGCGTTGCCGGTCACCACGTGGGCGCCGCTGTAGGCGCCGGCGGCCATCACCGCCCCCCGCACCCGTCCGAGCCGCCGCTGCATCCCGCGCTGCACGAGCCCCCGCCAGAACAGCTCCTCAGCCGGCCCGATCACGAGGCCCAGCCGAGCGGCGATCTCGCCGCGTGGCCGCAGCGAGCGGAGGGCGTAGATCTCGTCGATCTCCTCGTCGCCCTTCGGCATGACCCTGCGGGCGGCCCGGTCGCCGACGCGGAACACCCGGTATAGCCCCGCGGCGGACGCCAGGCCGAGGGCGACGTCGCGGGCGCGGATCCTGGTTCGCCGGAGCTCCGGGTCGCCGACGAGGGCGAGCGTCCCGAGCGCCGCGCCGGTCGCGGTCATCCGCTGCCAGAAGCGATCGCGGGGGCCGCGGAAGGTCGCGGCGAACGCGCCGTAGGCTCCGGCCAGCCCCAACGCCAGCACCCAGTCGGACCCGCGCCGGCGTCGGCTCGTGGCGGAGGGGGCCGTTCCCCCCAGCGCCTGCGCGCCGCCCCCTGGCGATGCATCGCCGGTGGCATGCACCCCGTCCGGCACGTGCGCGCGCTGGCCGGCGGCCGGGCGTTCCCGGGCGGATGCGTGACGCATCACTTCGCGGCCGCGATCACGATCCCGGCCGCGAGCAGGAACCCGAACGCAGCGTGGAGCTGCGCCGTCTCGAGGTCCAGCATCGCGATCGCACGCTGCTGGCCCATCGCGCCGAGCTCGGAGGCCTGGATCACGCGCACCAGGAGCGGCATGGACAGGAGCGCCAGGAGGGCCTGGACCGGGAGGGCCTCGAACAGCACGGCGCCGCCGAGCGCGAGGTACGCGCCGACCACGAGCGCGAGGTACACCCAGTGGGCGAACCGCCGCCCGATGCGGATCGACAGCGTGACGCCGCCCGCCCGGGCGTCCTCGGAGATGTCGCGCCACTCGTTCCCGTGCAGGATCGCGGCGACCAGCAGCCCGACGGGGATGCTCACGGCGACGGTCGCCCACTCGAAACCGCCGGTGATCACGAAGTAGGCCCCGATCACCGACAGCGGCCCGAACAACAGGAACACGAGCGGCAGCCCGAGCGCGCGGAACTTGTACTCGAGCGGCGGCGCCGTGTACCCCCACCCGCCGATCAGCCCGGCCAGCCCGAGCACCACCACCGGCCAGCCCCGTTCGACGATCAGCCACACACCGATCGCGGTGGCGGCGGCGAACGCCAGGGCCACGATCGTGAACGCCTCGCGTTCGCCGATGCGCCCCTTCAGCAGCGCGTGGCTCGCGCGGGGGGACGTGATCTTGTCGGCGCCCTTGCGGACGTCGTAGATCTCGTTGGCGACGTTGGTCCCGACGTGCAGGAACACGAGCCCGAACAGCGCGCCCAGGAACAGCGGCCACGAGAACTTCCCGTACAGGGCGGCCAGCGCGCCGGCGGCGACGGGCGGCACGGCCGAGGCCGTGAAGCTGAACGGCCGCACGATCTCGAACCAGGCCCCGGCGCGCCGCCTGAAACGCGCCCCGAATGGGAGCCTGTCGCCGTCGAGCAGATGCGGTCCCGGATCGCGCGCGGCGCCGTCCGATGGAGATTCCCCGCCGTCCTCGGGACCCGCGGTGACCGCCACCCTGGCGTTGCCGTACAGCTCGGCGGCGCGGAACAGCGCCTCGACCTGGTCGTCCTCCTGGACCACCGGCTGGAGCACCGGGATGTCCATCCCGGCGGCGTGGTACTCGAGCGCCCGGGCGGCGACCTCCTCCTCGGTTCCGCACAGCACGAAGGCGTCCATCATCTCGTCGGGGATGAGCTCGGCGGCCTCGTGGTAGTCCTCGTTCCGCCACAGTCCGTGGATGCGGTCGCGCAGCTCGAGGTCCAGCCCGGCCCGCCGCAGCGCGACGTCGGTCTGGATGGCCATCATGTAGATGATGAACGGCTCGCGTTTCGCGCGGTTCAGCGCGTCGCGCCGGCTCGTGTCGACCAGGGAGAACAGGTAGCCGGCGACCTGCACAGCGTCCTCGGACCGCCCGGCCGCCGCCGACGCGCGGCGGATCTTCGGCACCATGCCCTGGAACGACCTCAGCGACTCGAGCGGGCGCGCCAGGTAACCGTCGCCCTTCTCCCCCGCCAGCTCGAGCATCGGCGTCCGGTAGCCCGCGACGAAGATCGGCACGTGGTGGACCGGGGCGAACATCGGCTCCACGGGCGGCACGTTCGGTGACCCGGGCGGGACGCGTTCGCCCTTCCACATGTCGCGGAGGAGGTCGATCGTGGCGCTCACCCGGTCGTGTCCCTGCTGCGGCGAGTACGGGATGCCCATCTGGGCGAGCCGGAGCGGGAGGGCCGACCCCAGCCCGAGGACGATCCGCCCCGGCGCCATCTCGTCGAGGGCGGACACCGTCATCGCCAGGAGCACCGCGTGGCGGGTGAACGGGTTCACGGCGCCGAGCGCCACCTTGATCCCGTCGACGTTCGAAGCGAGGGCCGACGCGTACGTCACGGCGTCGCGTTCGAAGTAGGAGTCGTGCATCCAGACGGAGGACAGGCCCACGTTCCGGGCGCGTTCTGCCCACCCGATCACGTCCGAGACCGAACCGCGGGCCGCGAGGCCCAGCCCGACCTCCCTGCTCAGCACCTGCGACGTCCTCCCTCGGTCACGCCCGGCGGGCGGTCCACAGGGTAACCATTCCGGGTGCGAGGGCCCGCCACCGGACCCGGTCGGTTCCCGCGTCGCGAAGCATCGTCGCCACGATCGCCGGATGCGGCAGGTGGGCGAGGGAGCGGACCAGGTAGCGGTACGCGTCGCGACGCCCGACCAGGCCCCCCACCAGCGGGGCCGCGACGCGGAAGTACGCGTCGAACACCGTACGCCGCAGCGGGTCGGGGGGCTCGGTGATGTCGACGATCGCGAGCCCGGCGCCCGGGCGGAGGACGCGGACCACCTCGGCGAACGCGGCCGGGACGTCGTGCAGGTTCCGCAGGACGAACCCGCTCACGGCGCCGCCGAACGAGCCGTCCCGGAACGGCAACCGGAACGCGCTCCCCTGCACCGCCCGGCCCAGGCCCCGGTCGAACGCCACCTCCAGCATGGCCGCGCTCACGTCGAGGCCGACCACGCGGTACCCCGCCGCCGAGGCGCGCTCCGCCAGGCGCCCGGTGCCGCACCCCAGGTCGAGGACGGGCATGTCGGGGACCACGTGCAGCCCGCGGACCGCCGCCCTCCGCCACCGCCGGTCCAGGCCCGCCGAGAGCACGTCGTTCACCAGGTCGTAGCGGGGAACGATGGCGTCGAACATCCGCCGGACGCGCGGCTCGGGTGGGGCGGTCGGCGCCGTGTCCGATACCGCCGGCATCAGCTGAGGCGGGCCACGACGAGGCCGAGCGCGAGGAGCGACAGGGCGTAGGCGATCGCCCGCAGGGCCAGCTCGGGGGCGGCCCTGAGCGCGCCCTCGTCGATCGGGAGCACCGTGCCGTCGTCCAGCACGATCTGCCCCGCCACGGCGGCGGTCCGCCGGCGGAGCCGGCGGACCGGCGTCGAGAGCGTCCGCTGGGCAACCGACAGCAGGAGGCAGGCGCCGGCGACGAGGACGGCCTCGACGCGGATCGTCCCCGTCTGGGCCAGGTACGCCGTGAGCGCCGGGAAGGCCCCCCACGCGATCGCGAACCACCAGTCGCCGTGGAACCTCCCACCGAACAGCTCGAGGTTGTACGCGAGCACGATGAACGCGCCGAACCCGACGCACGCCAGCAGCCACCACGTCACCCTCGCGGCCCCGATGATCCCGAGCGCGACGGCCACCGACAGCGAGCACAGGGCGACGGCCCACAGGACGCCCGACGAGATGCGGGTTCGAAGCGGCCGTCCCTGCAGCTCGTCGAGCGCGTGCGCCGTGATGCCGACCCCGAGGAAGAACCCGAGCACGGTCGCTCCCAGCCTCCCGCCGTCCATCACGGGCGCGACGGCGGCGCCGAACACGACGTACGAGAGGTGCCAGGCGGTGTACGGCGGGTGGAGCAGCGTCACCCAGTCCCGCCACCCGCCCGAGCCCAGCGCGTAGAAGGCCGGCCTGCCCGGCTGGTCGTCCCGGCCGGGCCCGAGCCGGGCATGCTCCCGCTCCCCGTCGGTCGGCTGTCCGGGTGCCTGCGCCGGCTCCCGCTCGAGTGTCTGCGCCTGTTCATGCGCGCGCTCCTCGTCCCTCGGTTGTACCGGTGCGTGCGCCGGTCCCCGGTCGAGCGGTGCAGATACGCCATCGCCGTTCGGTCTTCGCCCACCTGAGCCGGCGCGGCGGCCGGTTCTGCGTTCAGCCATCGACCGACGTCGGGGACTTCGTTCCCCAGATCACGATGCCGCCGCCCAGGCTCATCGGCCGGTACCGGACCCCCGAGATGCCGGCGTCCCGCCACCAGCCGCCCTGCTCGCTCAACGGATGCTCCCGGTAGAAGCCGGAGATCGACGGCCCGAGGAACCGCCCGGTCGCCCACCACTCCCGCGAGGCGACCAGGCCCCCGACCGGAAGCCCCACCCGCGTGTAGAGCACCCAGGCGGCGCGCCAGACGGGGTTGGGCGGGACGAGGAACTCGAGATTGGCGAGCGTCCCCCCGGGCCGGAGCACCCGGGCCAGCTCCCGGAGCGTCGCCGGCGGGTCGTCGACGTACCGCAGCAGGTAGGTGAACGTCACGGCGTCGAAGGCGGCGTCGTCGAACGGGAGCCGCTCGCCCTGTCCCAGAACGAACGACACGCGGACGCCGGCGTCCGACACCGCGCGGCGTCCCCCGGCGACCATCTCGTGGCTCTGGTCGAGGCCGACGACGTGCGCCCCGGTCCGGCCGGCGATCGCGACGGCCACGCCCGCGGTCCCGGTGGCCACGTCGAGCACCCTGGCACCCGGTCCGACGTCGAGCCGGGACACCATGAATCGACGCCACCGGCCGTTCTGGCCGAACGACAGCACCTCGGCCATCCGGTCGTACTCGGGTGCGATCCCGGCGAACAGCCGCCGGGCGTGCCGCGTCCGGGCGGATCCGTTCAGGCCGGCCATGTTCGCGCGAGGAACCGCTCGATCGCGGGGGTAACGAGGTCGGGCCGTTCGACCGTGGAGGAGTGTCCGGCGCCGGGCACCTCGACGAACTCCACGTTGCCTGCCAGGCCGTCGGCGAGCGCCCGCGCTTGGGACATCTCGATCGCGACGTCCTCCTCCCCGTGGATGACGACGGCCGGCGCCTCGATCCCGTCGAGCCGGTCGGTGACGTCGTCGCGGCGGGTCACCGCCTGCATGAACTCGACCGCGTCGGAGGTGTCCTGAGCCAGCCAGCGTTCGATCCAGTGGCGCTTGAGGTCCTCGTGTTCGAACTCCGTCACGATCCTCCCTTGCCGGTCGTCGCCCGCTGCCGATGCGCGAACCCCGGCGTCCGTCGCCGGTCATCTTCGATGGAGGCGGAACGCCGCGGCAAACCCGCGGTCCAGGCTCGTGGGCCGTGCACCGCCGGCGTGCCGGGCGGCATTGCCCTCGG
>DATBHM010000099.1:0-3441 GCA_036557505.1 Actinomycetota bacterium
TGGGGGGTCTGGACCCGAAGGCCGGACCGTACGGGGCGACCATCCAGAACCCCGACGGGTCCGTCCTCGCCGTGGGCGAGGCGAAGCCGGACTCCGGCGGCGGGGTGGCGCTGTTCAACCAGTTCCCGGAGTCGCTGAAGGGCTTCACCCGGGTCGTCGTCACCGACGGCCGCGGGCACGTGGTGCTGACCGGGACGGCGATGGGCACGTACGCCACGCCGACCAGCGTCGGCTGAGCGCGCGTCACCCCGACAGGCGTTCCACCAGGTAGGCCGTCCCCTTCGGGTACCGGTACTCGATCGCCATGTGCGTGCCGTCGAACAGCTCGAAGAACGCCTCCACGCCGAGCGCGTCGCACCGGCGCTTGAAGGCCTCGGAGCCCAGGTCGAGGTACCACTCGTCGCGCTTGCCGGCGTCGATGTAGACGGCCTTCCAGGAACGCGCCGCGTCGGCCCGCTCGGTGATCATCCGCACGGGGTCCCACGCCAGCCACCGCTCCCACACCTCCGGGACCAGCTCGCCGGTCGCCGTGTCGAACGGCAGCCGAACGATGCCGTCCGGGTCGGTCGAGTAGCACGCGGCCATGCACCAGTCGTTCATCAGGACGCCGTCGCCCTCCCTGCTCATGGGGGGGCGGGATCGGAAGTCGGTCCAGAACTCCTCGTACGAGCCGTGGTAGTGGTCGCGGAGCGCCCGCGCCGCTTCCCGGAACTCGGGCTGGTAGCACGTCTCGAACAGGGAGTCGCCCGCGTGGCTGGCCAGCCCGCCGAAGAGGTCGGGCCGGAGCAACGGGGTGACCATCGCTCCGTAGCCGCCCGAGGACTTCCCCTGGATCCCGCGGTGCCCGGGCGCGGCGAGGGTCCGGTACCGCTCGTCCACCCACGGCACGACCTCGTCGCACAGGAACGTGTGGTAGTTCCCGGTCCCCGGCGAATCCAGGAACTGCGAGCCCCCCAGCCTCGTCCAGCAGTCGACGTAGACGACGATCGCGGGCCCGCACTCGCCGGCCGCCATGGCCCGGTCGATGAGCTCCGGGTAGTTCCGCCGGAAGGCCGCACGGTTGCGCCACATGTCGATCTGGCCGGTGAGTCCCTGGATGGCGTAGATCGTCGGATACCGCCGGTCCTGGTCGTCGTCGTAGCCGGGCGGTGTGTACACCCACACGGGGCGGTCGGCGGGGTCACCCAGTGCGTTTCCCTCGAGGGCGGCGCTGTGGATCGTGTGCTCGTCGATCCTGCCGGCGAACTCGATGCTCCAGGGTTCCATGATTCGACTCCTCGCGTGGTGGATCGGGCATCCTAGTGCAACGGGCCTGGTGCGCTACCGTGGAGGGGTGGTAGCGGCATGGTCGCCGGCTGCGGTGTGCGTCGCGGTGGCGGCGCTCGCGGGCGCCGCGGCCGCCGCTTGGGGGGCGCTCCAGCAGGGGCGGGCCTCCGCGCGGCCGCCGCCCGTCGAGGCGGCCGACCACGGCGAGGCGGTCGCCCCCCCGCGGACGCGGCCGGTCATCGAGCCGTGGATGGCCATCACGGCCGCGCTCCTCATCGCCGGGATCGTGATCGCGCCGCGCCTGATCGGCGTGTCGTTCCTGTTCCTGCCGCTCATGTTCGGCCGGCGGCGACGGTGGGGCCCCGGCGGTCCGAGGCGCGACGACCGGGGCCGGGGGCACGACGATCCAGGTGGGCCCGGCGCCATCTGAGCGCCACCCGCAGATCCACGAATCGTTCACGAGCGGGGAACGCCCCGGGCGGCGGGCCTGACTATCATCGAAAGCATGTCGATCGGGTCCGAGGTGCTCGGGATCGGCCTGGCTGGTGGTCAGGGCGTCCGGGCCCGTCCGCTGACCCTGAAGGCCCCCGGGTACCTGCGGTCCAAGGCCGCCATGTCGTTCCTGGGACGCCGGCTGATCCGGTGGGTCATGGAGATCCTCACCGACCAGGGCATGAAGGAGTTCTACGTCGTCGCCCACGGCAAGGAGAACCGCTATCAGATCAAGGTGATGATCGGATACGGCGAGGACCTGGGCGTCGACGTCCAGTACTCGCCCGTGAAGTACGACGCCCTGTCGACGGGGAGCGCAGACTCCACGCTGCGGATGCTCGAGTACTGGGACCTGGCGCGGCCGGCGCTCGTGTTCCCCACGGATTCGATCATCGACTTCGACCTCGAGCCGATGTTCGAGGATCATCTGGAGTCCGGCGCCGCGGTGACGATCGCCGCGATGACTCGCGCTCCCGCGGACGTCGCGGAGAAATACGGCGTCGTACTGACCAATCCGGACGGCGAAATCCTGGAATTCGTCGAGAAACCGACGCTTGCGGAGCTCCGGGAACACTTCGTGGTGCACGAGCCCGACGAATTCGAGCGGCTCCCGTTGCTCACGAATGCGGGGTTCTACCTCGTGGATTCCGGCATGTTGCGGGAAGTCGCGGGACATCCGGACGTCGCGGCGATGCGCCGGGCCCGACTGGATTTCGGCAAGGACCTGCTCCCGTGGCTGGTGGAGCGGGGGTATCCGGTCCGGGCCCACACCGTGCGGCGCATCGGGGATCTGGGCAACGTGCAGGATTTCGTCGACACGATGGTCGATGCGCTGCACGGGAACTTCGAGTCGGTGCGGCGCCTGCTCCCGCCCCCCTTCGACCCGGACCAGCACGTGTGGATCGCCCCGGAGTCCCTGTCGATGCGCGACTCGCTCACCGGCAAGACGCTGTCGGAGAAGCTGGCGGAGGGGCTCGTGACCATCGGCCCGTCCGTGCGGATCGGGCGGTTCTGCGAGGTCGGTCCCGGCGTGGTGATCGCCGATTCGAACCTGGACGACGACGTCGAGGTGCGTGAGGGGGCGTTCCTGTCGAGGTCCCAGATCCGCGACGGCGCGATCATCGGCCCGGGCGCGCGGCTGTCGAACGTCGTGATCGGCTCCATGACCGAGGTGCGCTCGCACCAGGCCACCCCGACCGTCATCGAGGATTACGTGGCGCTGGGCGACGAGGTGACCGTCTACGCCGGTGTGCACCTTGCCGGAAACGTCTCCGTGTACCCGCGGCTGAAGATCCCGAACGGCATCCGCGTCCCCCGCGACACGGAGCTGGCCGGCGCCGCCGACGTGCTCCGGTTCCTGTGAGGCGGTTCGCCTGATGAGGATCGGCCTGGCGCTGCCCCACTACGACTTCTCGTTCCCGGACGGCCGGCCCGTCTCCCACGAACGCCTTCGCGACGCCGCGGTCAGGGCGGAAGGGCTGGGATTCGACTCGGGCTGGATCAGCGACCACTTCTTCCTCTCGCTCGCGCGGTACGGCGCCGAGGACGAGCCCCGCGGGTCGCTCGAGCCGATGACGTCGCTGTCGGCGCTCGCCACGGCGACCTCCGCGTTGCGGCTGGGAACGCTCGTGCTGGGGCCGTTCCGCCATCCGGGACAGCTCGCGAAGATGGCGACGGTGATCG
>DATBHM010000100.1:0-5895 GCA_036557505.1 Actinomycetota bacterium
TGGACGTCACGTCCCGGTTGATCGGCGGGCCGAACTTCACGCCCGTCTTCAGGTGGAACGTGTAGGTGAGCCCGTCGGCCGACACGTCCGGGTTGGACGCGGCGATGTCCGGGACCAGGGCGTCGCCCGCGGTGCCCTCGATGTGCTTGTACGTCATGAGGGTGCGGAGCAGCATGTCGCTGTAGAGGCCCCAGGCCGAGCCGAGGTACTCACCCGTCGGGTCGAAGGCCCCGGTGAACCCGAAGTCCTCGATCGCGGTCCGGTACGTCCCGCCCTTGATCTGGGACGGCAGCCCGCCGCTGGTCGACGGCCCGGAGCCGGTCGGCCCGCTCGTGCTGGTCGGCCCGCTCGTCGTTCCGCTGGTCCCGCCCGAGGTCGCGGTGGGGCCGGTGGTGCCCCCACCGCCTCCGCCACACGCGGCAGCGAACAGCGCCAGGGTGCACGTCAGGGCGAGCGCACCGAGCAACTTTCGCTTCGTCACATTCCCCCCTTTCTGGGAGACAAGAGTGTTCAAGTCATGCTCATTTCTCGTTCATCTCGAAGCCGCGGTCAGGCCCTCCTTTCGTATCCCCTCTCCTACCGTCCGGTTCGTGGGTCGAGGGCGTCGCGGAGCCCGTCGCCCACGAGATTGAAGGCCAGGGTCGTCAACAGCAGGGCGGCGCCGGGGAACAGCATCATCCACGGCGCTGCGGTGAACACCGGCTGGGCGTCCGCGAGCATGCGGCCCCACGACGGCGTGGTCTGGGGGATGCCGACGCCGAGGAACGACAGCGCGGCTTCGAACAGGATGTTCGCCGGGATGATCAGCGTGGAGTACACGATGATCGGCGCGGCGAGGTTCGGAAGGATCTCGCGGAACATGATCCGCGTGCTGCCCGACCCGAGGCTGCGGGCAGCCTCGATGAACTCCCGGTTGCGGAGGGTCAGGGTCTGGCCTCGAACGATGCGGGCCATGTAGGTCCAGTTCACCAGGCTGATGATGAACACCACGAGCCCCAGCCCGGGTTGGATGATGCCGAACAGGCACCCCTGGGCCGTGGCCGAGCAGGCGGCGCCGAGCCCGATCCCCAGCAGCAGGATCGGCAGCGACATCACGATGTCGACGGTCCTCGAGATGATCGTGTCGGAGACCCCTCCGAAGAACCCGGCGATGAGGCCGAGCACGATGCCGATGATCACGGAGATGCCGGTCGCCAGGAGGGCCACCGTCATCGAGGTGCGGGCGCCGTAGACCGTCCGGATGAACACGTCGCGGCCCGCGGTGTCGCTCCCGAACCAGTGCGTGCTGCTGGGACCGAGCGGCAGGCCGATCTCGTTGACCTGGTCGGGGAAGATCTGGTTGGGCCCGATGTGGCGGATGCTCGAGATCACCGGAGCGAAGACCGCGATCAGGATCAGGAACAGGATGAAACCGAGCCCGACGAAGGCCACCTTGTCCTTGCGGAACCTTCGCCAGAAGAGCTGCCAGGGCGTTCGGCCGATGACCGCCTGCCCGCCCTCGACCTCGAGGGTTGCGCCCTCGGCGACCACCGCATCCGACTGGGCAGTGCTCATGGTTCCGGAAACCCCCTACCCGGCATGACCGGGCGAAGTGTATCGGCGAGACCTGTTCGCCACAAATTCACGAACACGACGAAACATGCCTGCCATCTGTCGTATACGCAGGGAGAACCCCTCCGGGATTGTCCTGTTCCGGGCCGTTCCCGAGGGGCCGCGGTCATTCGCGCATCAGCCCCACGAGCATGGGCACGATCTCGGGGCCCCGCAGCGTGCCCAGCGACCCCGTGGCGGCGACCGTCTCGCCGTAGGACGGCGACCCGTCGGGGGTCACGGTCCCTCCCGCGACCACCAGCGGGACCGGGTCGTCGGTGTGGGCCTTCCGGAGGCACGACGTCGAGTGGTCGGCCGTCACGGCGACCATCGTGTTCCGGAGGTCGATCCGCCCCAGGACCTCCCCGAAGAACGCCCGATCGATGGCCGCGATCACGTCGCGTTTGTCGATCGCCCGGCCGTCGTGCGCCGGGACGTCCGGGCCCTTGATGTGGACGTACAGGGCGTCGAAGCCCTCGAGCGCGTCGGTGGCGACGTCGGCCCAGATGGCGAACGCGTCGTCGGATCCGTCGAGCCGGGGGACGTCCACCGTCTCCATGCCGAGCAGCATCGCGATGCCGCGTTCCACCGGCATCTCGACGAAGCACCCCCACGACGGGCCGAATCGCTCCTTGATCGGCTGGATCGGCGGGAGGTGGTCGCTGCCGTCCCTGGTGATGATGAGGTTGCCGGGCATCTTGCCTTGCTCCCGCCGGCGGGCGTTCACTGGGGACCGGTCGAGGATCCGGGCGGCGCCCTCCACGAAGGCGTTGGTCAGGTCGGCGCCGCGGCGGGCCTCTGGGGTGTCGTCGAGCGGTTCGGCGGTGACGACGCGGGGTTCGAACGTCTCGAGGGCCACTCCCAGATGGCCCTGCTTGCCGTACGCGGGGTCGGTGTTCGTCACGTTGGCCGAGAGCGGGCCGTCCGAGGAGCGCAGCACCAGGGCGCCGCGGTGCTCGACCGTCGCGCGGAGCTGGAACGTGGCGTTCGGGAGCACGAGCTCGCGTTCGACCTCCTCGGCGAGTGCCTTCGACTCCTCCGACGAGAGGTCACGTCCGACCCGGCGGTCGACGATCTCGGGCCACTCGGCCGTGGCGAAGTTGATGCGGTAGGCCAGATCGTCCTCGTCGAAGTCCATCCCGATCCCGACGGCCTCGAGGACGCCCCGGCCCGGGTGCTCCTCCCGGGGGTCGTAGCCCAGGATGCCGAACACCCCGATGTCGGACTCCGGCGCGACGCCCGGCGCGACCGTGATGACGTTGCCGGTCCGGCCCCGCGCAGCGAGGGAGTCGAGGAAGGGCGTGTCCGCCGCCTCGAGGGGCGTCCGGTTCCCCAGCTCCGGGACGGGGTCGTCGCCCAGCCCGTCCAGGCACACGTACAGGAGGCCTCGCACGGCGCCGAATCCTAGTGAGTTTCGCCCCGTCGGGCTGCCGTCCTCAGCCGGCGACGGTGGTGCCCCACATCCGGGCCGTTGCGCCGGGCGGCGTCCCGACCAGGAGATGGCCCTCGCCCGCGTCGCGCGAGAGATAGACGCCCGGACGACGGGCGCCGGCGCCGCACTCCCCCTGGGGGAGGAAGAGCACGGCCTGCCCGCGCTTGTTCCATCCGAGCGCGAACGACTCGGGCGCCGTCGCGGGGTCGGCCTCGCCGGTCACCGGCTCGACCTCGCCCTCGTCCCGGTCCACGAAGAACGCGATGGGCGCCTCGCACTCGCCCGACCACTGGGCCAGGAACCGGTCCCCGTACCGGGGGTCGCTCACGGAGTAGCGCCAGTGGCCGGTCATGGGCTTCCCGCCGCTGCGGGGGGCGGGGAAGTCCGGGTGGTTCTCGTCCGCCTCCTGCCACCGGCGAGCGGCGCGTTCGGATGCGAGTGGTCGGAGCCGGCGCCGGAACTCCTCCAGGAGGAAGAAGCCGCTGCCTCTTGCGAGCACCAGGTTCCCCGGGGCGTCGGTGGACTGGAAGATCGTGAACCCGTCGAGGTGCGCCACGCGGCGGCCGAAGAAGTCGACCAGGTCGACGCCACCGTCCCGTTCGATCGCGACCCCCTGCTCGGGGAGGCCGGCGATCCGGATGGGGCCCGGTGCCGTCGGGGATTCGCCCGGACCGCCGGTCGGGGACGCCGCCGGACTCTCCGGCGCCGTGGCCGGGGCGGCGGGCGTCACGACGACGGGCGAGACCGCCACCGGTGGGACGTCGGACGCCGAGCAGGCTGCCAGCACCACCAGCGAGGCGATGGCCGAGGATCGGAGGCCAGGCACGTCGCGGCTACTTGAACTTCACGATGAGCGCGAACTCCTCGGCGTCGAGGCTGGCGCCGCCCACGAGGGCGCCGTCGACCTCCGGGTGGGCCATGAATCCCCGGATGTTCCCGGCCTTGACGCTGCCGCCGTACTGCACCCGCACGGCCTGAGCCGCGTCCTCGTCGTACATGGATGCGAGCGCCTCCCGGATGACGGCGATGACCTGTCCGGCGTCGGCCGGCTCGGCGTTGCGGCCGGTGCCGATCGCCCAGATCGGCTCGTAGGCGATCACGAGGGCCCTGGCCTGCTCCGGCGTCAGCCCGCCCAGCCCCGCGCGCACCTGGCCGGCGACGATCTCGTCGGTCCGGCCGGACTCGCGCTGGTCGAGGGCCTCCCCCACACACGCGATCGGGGTCATGCCGCCTGCGAAGACCGCCTTCACCTTGCTCGCGACCGCCTCGTCGGTCTCGCCGAAGAGCTGCCGGCGCTCGGAGTGGCCGACGATCACGTACGAGCACTTCAGCGCGGCGAGCATCCCGGGCGAGATCTCGCCCGTGTAGGCGCCCTTGTCCTCCCCGTGGACGTTCTGGGCTCCCAGGGCGAACGGCAGCCGGTCGGACTCGATCAGCGTCTGCACCGACCGCAACGCGGTGAACGCCGGGCACACCACGACCTCCACCTGTTCGGTGTCCTCTGCGCTCACGAGGTAGCCCAGCTTCTGCACCGCCTGGATGGCCTCGAGATGCGTCTTGTGCATCTTCCAGTTCGCCGCGACGATCGGCTTCCGGTCGCCCGCCACTCAGTCCTCCTTCTGCAGTGCCGCGATCCCGGGCAGCTCCCTGCCCTCGAGGAATTCGAGCGATGCCCCGCCGCCGGTCGACAGATGGCCGAACGAGTCCTCCAGCCCGAGGCGGCGCACCGCGGCCAGCGAGTCACCGCCGCCGACCACCGTGAACGCGTCGGTCCCGGCGACGGCCATCGCGACGCCGCGCGTCCCTCCCGAGAACGGCTCCAGCTCGAACACGCCCATCGGGCCGTTCCACAGGATGGTGCGGGCGTCCGCTATCGTCCGGGCGAACTCCTCCACCGTGCGCGGGCCGACGTCGAGGCCCATCATGTCCCACGGGATCTGGTCGACGGCCACCGTCCGCCACGGCGAGTCGGGGGCGACGTCCGGCGCGGCGACCACGTCCTCGGGCAGCTGGATCACCACGCCCCGCTCGCCTGCGGTTCGTTGCAGCCCCCGGACCTCGTCGAACCGGTCCTCCTCGACCAGCGACCGGCCGACCGCCACGCCGTCCGCGGCCAGGAAGGTGAAGGCCATCGCCCCCCCGATCAGCAGGGCGTCCACCCGCTCGAGGAGCCCGGCGATGACGCCGAGCTTGTCCGAGACCTTCGCGCCCCCGAGGATGGCCACGTACGGTTCGGCCGGCCCCTCGAGCAGCTGCGTCAGGACGTGGACCTCGGACTCCAGGAGCCGTCCCGCCGCGCGCTGGTCGAACCGTTTCGGCAGGGCGTGCACGCTGGCGTGCGCCCGGTGGGCGGCGCCGAACGCGTCGTTCACGTAGGCGTCGGCGAGGCCGGCCAGTCGTCCGGCCAGGTCGTCGTCGTCCGCGGTCTCGCCGGGTTCGAACCGGAGGTTCTCCAGCAGGACGACGTCGCCGGGCTCCATCCGGGCGCACACCGCCTCGGCCTCCTGCCCGACCACGTCGGACACGGTCGCCACGTCCAGCTCCAGGAGGTCGGTCAGCCGGTCGCCCACCGGCTTCAGCCGGAGGTCGTCGCGGACCTCGCCCTTCGGCCGCCCCAGGTGGGAGGCGAGCACGAGGGACGCATCCCGGTCCAGCAGCTCCCGCAGGGTCGGGAGCGACGCCCGGACACGCATGTCGTCGGCGACCGAGCCGTCGTCGTTCAGCGGGACGTTGTAGTCGACGCGCACGAACACCCGCTTCCCGTCGACGTCCCCCAGGTCGTCGAGGGTCAGCAGGCTCACAGCGAGGCGCCGACCAGCTCGGTGAGCTCGACGAGCCGGTTGGAGTACCCCCACTCGTTGTCGTACCAGCCG
>DATBHM010000101.1:0-8207 GCA_036557505.1 Actinomycetota bacterium
CGCCTCGTACAGGGATGCGTTCTCGATGGCGACCGCCACGCGGTCGGCGAACTCCACCGCGAAGTCCACGTCGTCCCGGTCCATCTCGACGCCCTCCGAGGAGTTCGTCAGCGACAGGGCCCCGATCACGCCATGCCGCGCGAGGAGCGGGACGATCAGGCCGGACCGCGCCTGGACCTCGCGGCTCTCCTCCACCACCTCCGGCGGCAGGCCGAGGTCGATCATCTGCCGGTCCGTCAGCGGGCGGATCGGCACGGGGCGCCCGGTCCGGATCGCCTCGAGGATCTGGGAGGTCGGGTTCCCGGGGTCGGGCACGTACCGCCGCAGGACCTCCTCGACCCGGCGTCCACGCTCCTCGTCCCGGTGGGCCGTCGCCCGGACCGTCATCGCCGACGGGTCGGTCCCGAGGTAGAGGATCGCGTGTTCGCTGTAGAACTGCACCGCAAGGGCCAGCACGGACGACAGCGTGTCCTCGAACTCGAGCGACAGGGCCAGCCGCTGCCCGGCCCGTGCCAGCACGTCGAGCCGCTGCCGGTTCTGCTCGGCCTCGGCCCGGGCGCGCCGCTCCTCCGTGTACAGGCGGGCGTTGTCCAGCCGCACCGCCGCCCGGCGGGCGAGCTCCTCCGCGACGTCGAGGTCGTCCCGCCCGTATCGCCGCTGGGAGTGGCACGACAGGAACGTCAGGCATCCGAGGATCGAACCCCGCGCCTTGAGCGCGACGCACATGAACGACTGGAACCCCAGGTCCTGCGTCAGCCGGAAGTGCTCCGGGTCGCGGGTGGTGGCCCGGAGGAACTCCTTCGACATGACCGGGCGGAACTCCGGCACCCCGGTCCGGCTGACGCGGGCGACCGGGTGTTCGCCTGCGGGGTCGGGCGGGTATTCGGTGCGGAGCCGGTCGACCAACGGCTGCTGCCGCGGATCCCGGTGCGCCGCCGCGGCGCGTTCGATGGAACCGTCCGGCTCGAGGACGTCGATCAGGCAGATGTCCGCGAAGTCGCCCACCACCAGCTCGGCCAGCTTGCCGAACGTGGCGGGATAGTCGAGCGACAGCGCGAGCAGCTCCGACGCGCTCGACACCAGCTCGAGGCGTCGCCGCGCGGCCTTCGCCTGCTCGATCGCGACGTCGCGGCGGCCGAGGATCTCGGAGACCACGACGGCCACAGCGGCGAACGCGGCCAGCGCGATGGCGTCCTCACCGCCGACCCCGAAGCCGTGGGAGGGGCCGACGAAGTAGTAGTCGAGGAGGACGACCGAGAGCCCGGTCGCCACGAGACCGGCGAGGAGGCGCCCCAGCGCGGCCGCGACCAGGACGGCCATGAAGTACGGGATCGATGGGAACTGGCCGACGGAGGTGGTGTCGGCGAGGACCGTGGCGCCGACGGGGAGCACGACGGCCGCGGCCAGGCCGGCGACCCGGCGGCCGTTCATCCCGGACCGGGGGGCGCGGCGACGTGATCCGTCGCGTACCGGTGGATCGTCCATAGGTGTCCTGCGATGCGTAGCCTGCGCGCGCGGGCCCTCATCCGGCAACCCTCCGCGCACGTCGGACCGCATGGCCGCGTCAGGCGAGCCGGAGGAAGTTCTCGACGATCCTCGGGCCCTCGGGCGTGAGGATCGACTCGGGGTGGAACTGCACGCCGAACCTGGGCAGCGCCCGGTGGCGGACCGCCATCACGAGGCCGTCGTCGGTGGTCGCGACGACCTCGAGCTCGGGTGGCACGTCGCGCCGGTCGATCACCAGCGAGTGGTACCGGCCGGCATCGAACGGGTCGGGCACTCCCCGGAACAGCCCGGTGCCGTCGTGCCGGATTGCGCTGGCCTTGCCGTGGACGGGATCCGGGGCCCGGTCCACCGTTCCGCCGAGGGCCGCCCCGAGCGCCTGGTGTCCGAGGCAGACGCCCAGCACGGGCGTCCCTCCCGGCAACATCCGCAGGAGGTCGATGAAGCACCCGGCCTCCTCGGGCCGGCCCGGCCCGGGGGAGAGGATCACCGCGTCCGCGTCGCGTTCGACGAGGGCCGTGGCCGGCTCGGCGTCGCTGCGGACGACCTCGGTCGGGAACCCGAAGCCCTCCACGAGCTGGACGAGGTTGTAGACGAACGAGTCGTAGTGGTCGACGACGAGGACCGTCACGCCACCGTCACCTCCTCGACGACGCCGGAGGCATCGGCGGGCGCCGCGTCCACCGCCGCCATCAGCGCGCTGGCCTTGGCCTCGGTCTCCCGGAGCTCGCGCTCTGGGTCGGAGTCGTACACGACGCCGGCGCCGGCCTGCACGTGGGCGACGCCGCCCTGGAGGACGGCCGTCCGGATCGTGATGCAGACGTCGAGGTCGCCGGCGAAGGTCAGGTAGCCGACGGCGCCCGCGTACGGCCCTCGGGGGGTCGGTTCCTCCTCGGCGATGATCTCCATGGCCCGACGCTTCGGGGCGCCGGTCACGGTCCCCGCGGGGAACGTCGCCGCCAGCGCGTCGAGCGGGGTCAGCCCCTCGCGGAGGTCGCCCTCGACGGTCGAGACGATGTGCATCACGCGGGAGAACCGTTCGACCCCCATGAGCTCGGTCGGCCGGACCGAACCCGCCCGGCACACCCGCCCCAGGTCGTTGCGCGCCAGGTCGACCAGCATGGCGTGCTCCGCCCGTTCCTTGGGGTCGGCCAACAGCTCGGCCTCGAGCGCTGCGTCCTCCCCGGCGTCGGCGCCTCGCCGGCGCGTTCCCGCGATGGGACGCGTCGTCACCCGCCTGCCCTCCACGCGGACCAGCGGCTCCGGCGAGGACCCGGCCAGCTCCAGTCCGTCCGGCATCCGGAGGAAGAACATGTACGGCGACGGGTTGGTCACGCGGAGTTGCCGGTACACCGCAAGCCCGCCGTCCGGCGCAGGAACCGACAGCCGCCGCGACAACACCACCTGGAAGATGTCGCCGGCCAGGATGTGCCCGCGGGCCCGGTCCACCGAGCCTCGGAAGGCGTCCTCCGCCACGTTCGCCCGGGGCGCCGTCCCGCCGCCGGGTGCATCCCCCACGGGCTCGGCGGTGAGGGTGGGCCGCCGCGCGACCCGTTCGGCCAGCTCCTCGAGCGCCGCCGCCCCGGCGAGGTAGCCGTCAGGTGGCGCGTGGACCACCAGGATCATCCGCTGCCGCCAGTGGTCGAACACCACGGCCCGGTCCACCAGCAGGAACCGCATCGGCGGGCAGCCGGGGTCGCCCCCGGGGTGGGGGTGGCCGTCCAGCAGCCGGGCGGCCTCGTACGCGATGCACCCGACCAGGCCGCCGGTCACCGGGGGGAGCTCGGCGGGGTGCGGCGCCGACAGCGCCGCTGCCAATTCCTTGAGCGACGGCAGCACGGGCCCGGGCCGCGAGGTCCACGGCACCGGGATCTCCCTGGCGATCGACTCCACACGGACGCCCCCGCCGTCCGCGGTCACCACGGCGGCAGGGTCGCCGGCGACGAAGGAGTACCGGCCCCACCGTTCGCTCCGCTCGACGCTCTCGAGCAGCGCTCCCGGCCCCGCCCCGGTCACCGCCGGGAACACCCCCACGGGCGTGGACACGTCGCCCAGCAGCTCCGCCCACAGGGGCGCCAGGGCGTGGTCCCGCGCGAGCGCCGCGAACTCCGGCGCGGTGGGTCGGATCCTCAGCTCCATCAGGCCTCCTCCGCTCCCATGGATGTCGGCTCCGAAAGGGCCCGGGACAAGCAGATGGCCCCGGGTCTCCCGAACCCGGGGCCACGCGGCGACTGGTCTGGCGTCAGACGCGCGGCGGCGCCGGGCTCGACGAGCCCCGGGACCAGCGCCAGGTGCCGTGCATGCCACGCATCGTGCCAGGGATTGTGTCCTCGACCTGCGGAATCGTCAATCCGGGACGCTCGGTCGCCGGCCTGGGAGAGTGGGCGGACCATGCCGCCATCCGTCGCGTACCAGGGCGAGCCCGGAGCCTATTCGGAGGACGCCGCGCACCGCCTGTACCCCGCCGTCTCCCTCCTGCCGCTCCGGACCCTCCACCAGGTGTTCGACCACGTGGCGTCGGCCGAGGTCCGGGCCGGGGTGGTGCCGGTCGAGAACTCCCAGGCGGGTTCGATCAACGAGACGTACGACCTGCTGGCCCGGGGCGACGTCCACATCGTCGGCGAGGCGGTCACCCGCGTCGACCACGCGCTGCTCGCGCTGCCCGGCGAGGCGCTGCCGGACCTCCGGCGCGTGGCATCCCACCCGGCCGCCCTCGCCCAGTGTCAGGAGTTCCTGGGCGGGCTCGACGAGTCGATCGAGATCGTCCCGGTGTACGACACCGCCGGCGCCGCGAAGCGCATCGCCGAGGAACGCCGCCACGCCGAGGCGGCGATCGCGTCGGAGCGCGCCGGCGAGGTCTACGGGCTCGACGTGCTCGCCGCGCGGATCCAGGACACGCCGGACAATTTCACGCGGTTCGCGGCGGTGGCCGTGGACCCGGCGCCGCTCGGCGAGCCGGACAAGACGTCGCTCGTCCTCGTCACCGACCACCGGCCTGGAGCGCTGGTCCACGCCCTCCGGCCCTTCGCCGAACGCGGCGTGAACCTGGTCAAGTTGGAGTCGCGCCCGTCGGGCTCCGGTCCGTGGAAGTACCGTTTCTACCTCGACGTCGAGGCCGGGGCGCACGACCCGGCCTTTCGCGCCGCGCTGGAGGACCTCCGCTCGGAGGCCGCGGCCGTGCAGGTGCTGGGTTCGTACGCCCGGTGGCGGGAGCCGGACGACGTGGAGGGAAGGACCACCGCATGGAGCACGACCAACCGAAGCTGAAGGGACCCCGCCCGGGCCTCCGGCAGGAGGAGCCGTACCGTTCGCCGCAGCGACCGGTTCCGATCCGGCTGAACACCAACGAGTGCCCGTACCCGCTGCCGCCGGGGTTCGCCGCCGATCTGCAGGCCACGTTCGAGCGGCTGTCGCTCAACCGGTACCCGGACTGGGAGGCGGTCGAGCTCCGCGGCCTGCTCGCGGAGCGAACCGGGTGGCCGGTCGAGGGCCTGGCCATCGGGAACGGGTCGAACGAGATCATCCAGCAGCTGCTGCTGGCCTACGGGGGGCCCGGCCGGCGCGCCGTGACGTTCGAGCCGACCTATCCCGTGTACACGCGCGTGGCGTGGAGCACACACACGGACGTCGTCCACGTGCCGCTGGAGGCGCCGTTCGCCATCACGGACGGCCACGTGGAACGGGCCCTCGACGCCGACCCGCACCTGATCTTCGTCTGCTCGCCGAACAACCCCACCGGGAACGCCCAGCCGGTCGAGGTGATCGAGCAGCTGGCGGCCTCGGGGGCCCTGGTCGTGGTGGACGAGGCGTATGTCGAGTTCGGAGGGAAGACGGCGGCGGTCGACCCCGGGGTCGAGAACGTGGCCGTGCTGCGGACGTTCTCCAAGGCGTTCGCGCTCGCCGGAGCGCGGCTCGGGTACGGCCTGCTGTCGGAGGCCGTCGCGTCGGACATCAAGCGGGTCCGGCTGCCATACCACGTGTCGGCGCTGACCCAGGCGGCCGGGCTGGCCGCGCTCCGCCACGCCGACGAGGCCATGACGATCCTCGACGCGATCCGCCGGCAGCGCGACCGCATCCACGAGACCCTCGCGGCGATCGAGGGGCTCGAGGTGTTCCCCTCGGACGCGAACTTCGTGCTCTTCCGGGGGCGGTTCTCGCCGGGGCGGATGTGGGAGGCGCTGCTGGAGCACGGGGTGCTGGTGCGGGATCTGTCGATGGTGGTGCCGGGCGCGCTCCGGGTGACCGCCGGAACGCCCGAGGAGACCACGGCGTTCCTCGACGCGCTGCGGGCCGTGCTGGCCGACCCCGCCTCCGGGCACGATCATCACGCCGACCGCTCGGAGTCCTGGTGAGCAGCGCCGACGACCGCCGGGGATCGGCCGAGCGAACGACGAGGGAGACCACCGTCCGGGTCTCGATCGGGCTCGACGGGCCCCCCGCGTCGAAGGTCGACACCGGGATCCCGTTCTTCGACCACATGCTGTCGCAGCTCGGGACGCACGCCGGGTTCGACCTGGAGGTCCACGCACGCGGCGACCTCGAGGTCGACGCGCACCACACGGTCGAGGACGTCGGGCTCGCGCTGGGGCAGGCCTTCCGCGAGGCGCTCGGGGGCAAGGCCGGGATCCGGCGGTTCGCCTCGATCTCCGTCCCGCTCGACGAGGCGCTGGTGGAGGTGGCGCTCGACCTGTCCGGGCGGCCGTTCGTCGTCCACGACGTGGCCGTCCCGGCCGAGGCCGTCGGCACGTACGATCCCGGGCTGACCGAGGACTTCGTCCGGGCGTTCGCCACGGAGGCCGGCATCACCGCGCACGTGCTGCTGCGCTCGGGACGCAGCCCGCACCACATCGTGGAGGCGGAGTTCAAGGCGCTGGCGAAGGCGCTGGGTGACGCGACCCGCAGGACCGGCGGCACGGAGGCGCCCTCCACGAAGGGCACGCTGTAGATGGCCCGCATCGCGATCCTCGACTACGGCATGGGGAACCTCCGCAGCGTCCGCCACGCCGTGGAGCGCGTGGGGGGCTCGCCGTCGGTCGTCGACAAGCCGGACGAGGCCGCGCGGGCGGACGCCGCGATCGTCCCCGGCGTGGGCGCGTTCGGGGCGTGCATGCGGGGGCTCGTCCGGACCGGGCTGGACGCCGCGGTGCGGGAGATGGCGGCGGACGGCCGCCCGGTGCTCGGCGTGTGCCTCGGCATGCAGGTCCTGTTCTCCTCGAGCGAGGAGGACGAGGACCCCGGCCTCGGGCTGATCCCGGGGGCGGTTCGGCGCCTGGACGCCGCGCCGGGGGTGAAGGTGCCGCACATGGGGTGGAACGAGGTCCGGTGGACGGCCGACCACCCGCTGACCCGGGGCATCCCGTCGGGGACCCGGTTCTACTTCGTGCACTCCTACGCGCCGGACGTCACGGAGGGCGTCACCGTGGGCGCGACCACGCACGGGCGCGAGTTCGGCTCGGCGGTCGCGTCGGGATCGCTGTTCGCGACGCAGTTCCACCCGGAACGATCCGGCGACGCGGGGCTCGCCCTCTACGAGGCGTTCGTGAAGGAGGTCGCGTGAGGTGATCGTGGTCCCGGCGATCGACCTACGTGGCGGCCGGTGCGTCCGGCTGCTCCGCGGGGACCCCGGACACGCCGTCGAGTACGGCGACGACCCGGTGGCGATGGCGCGCCGGTTCGAGGACGCGGGGGCGCCGATGCTCCACGTCGTCGACCTCGACGCGGCCCTCGAGGAGGGCGACAACCGCGCCGCCATCCTGTCGGTCTGCGAATCGGTCTCGATCCCCGTCCAGACGGGCGGTGGGCTCCACCAGCTCCAGGACGTCGACCGGGTGCTGGCGCTGGGCGCGGCACGGGCGGTGCTGGGGACCGCGGCGGTCCGCGACCCGTCGCTGGTCCGCCGCGCGGTGGAACGCCACGGCGACCGGATCGTCGTGGCGGTCGACACGCGGGACGGGCGCGTGATGATCCGAGGGTGGCGGGACGCCGCGGGGCCGCTGGAACGGTTCCTGCCGGTGCTCGAGGCGGCGGGGGCGCCGCGGTTCCTGGTGACCTCGATCGGCAGCGACGGCACGCTCGAGGGGCCCGACCTCCCCCTGTACCACCAGGTCCTCGAGCTGACGGGCCGGCCGCTGATCGCGTCGGGCGGCGTTGCGGACGCCGGCGACCTCGCGGCGCTCGCAGGGCTCGGCGTCGAGGCGGCCGTGGTCGGGAAGGCACTGTACGAGGGGACGCTCACCCTGGCCGAGGCCGTGGCGGTGACGCGGCGATGACGCTCGCGAAGCGGCTGATCCCCTGCCTCGACGTCGACGCCGGTCGGGTGGTGAAGGGGACGCGGTTCGTCGACCTCCGTGATGCCGGTGACCCCGCCGAGCTGGCCGATCGGTACGGTCGCGAGGGGGCAGACGAACTGGTGTTCCTCGACATCACGGCCACCCTGGAGGGTCGCGACGCCATGCGCGACGTGATCGCCCGCACCGCCGACCGGGTGTTCATCCCGGTGACGGTCGGCGGCGGGGTCCGGTCGGATGACGACGTGCGGCAGCTCCTGCTGGCCGGCGCGGACAAGGTCAGCGTGAACTCGGCCGCCGTTCGCGACCCGTCCATGCTGGAACGCTGCACCGACCGGTTCGGGACGCAGTGCATGGTGATCGCGGTCGACGCGCGCCGACGTCCGGGCTCGACGTCGTGGGAGGTGGTGGTCGACG
>DATBHM010000102.1:0-6229 GCA_036557505.1 Actinomycetota bacterium
TGGACGTCACGTCCCGGTTGATCGGCGGGCCGAACTTCACGCCCGTCTTCAGGTGGAACGTGTAGGTGAGCCCGTCGGCCGACACGTCCGGGTTGGACGCGGCGATGTCCGGGACCAGGGCGTCGCCCGCGGTGCCCTCGACATGGTTGTACGTCATGAGGGTCCGCAGCAGCATGTCGCTGTAGAGGCCCCAGGCGGCGCCGAGGTACTCACCCGTCGGGTCGAAGGCCCCGGTGAACCCGAAGTCCTCGATCGCGGTCCGGTACGTCCCGCCCTTGATCTGGGACCCGCCAGAGCTGCTCGGCCCGGAGCCCGTCGGGCCGCTCGTCGTTCCGCTGGTCCCGCCCGACGTGGCGGTGGGCCCGGTCGGGTTGTTTCCACCATTGTTGCCACACGCGGCAGCGAACAGCGCCAGAGTGCACGTCAGCGCGAGCGCGCCGAGCATCTTCCTCTTCATCCGTTCTCCCTTCCCGAGTCGAGGAGAGGACGGGTGGATGAGGGGATACGTAGGACCTCGCCTGCCCGGCCCTGCACGGACAGCGACTTCCGGTCCACCCGTCCTCTTCCTCGGGGCGAAGCTCTGCAGCCCTTCTCCAGGTGATACGTGAGGACGGGCCCAGGCCCTGGCGCCATTTCTGGACAGACCTGGACGCAAATCCGGCCATGCTCCGGGATCGCCGGAGCAGCCCCGGCTCGGATCGATGGACCGGAACGAGGAGGCTCGGACTCAGGCGGTCGCCGGGTCGAAGGGCGGCTTGACCTGGATGAAGTTGCCCTGGCCGTCGAACCCGATGATCACCAGGGTCCGCTGGGTGTGCCGGTCGACCCACTTGGTGAGCGTCGCGCCAGGGAGCTTGACGTTCTTCTCCGCGCTGATGGCCGTCGACACGGCGTCGGCGTCGAGCGTACCCGCCGTCTTCACGCCGTCCAGCAGGAGCAACGCGCTGTCGTAGCCCTCCATGAAGTTGTTGTTCTCCGGGACCTTGCCGAACTTCGCCTTGTACGCGTCGATGATCTTGGCGACCGCTGGGTCGAGGCCCTTCGTCCCCTCGTAGAAGACCGGGGACGCGTAGTACACCTGCGACATCCGGGTCTTGCCGACGACACCGGGGAAGTCGGGCGAGGAGTACGAGCTTCCGCCGAGCACCGGGGTCTCGATCCCGGCGTCCCGGAGCTGCTTGATGAACGTCCCCACGTGTGGGAAGTAGTCGTTCAGAAAGATCACGTCGGCGTCATGCTGCGCCGCGATCTTGGAGATGATGGCGGAGTAGTCGGTCTGGGTGTCGGCCACGACGTCGCGGGCCACGACGTCGCCCTGGAACCTGCTCTTGAAGAACTTCTCGATGTTGGTGAACACGCTGAACTGCTCGTTGGTGATGACGTAGGCGTGCTTCCACCCCTTCTCGTTGGCGAAGACGGCCTCGGCGAGGCCCACGCCTTCATCCGTGATCCCGGCTGCGAAGAAATGCGGGCCCACGGCGTCCGGCATGTTCACGGCCGACGCCTCGCTGCTCCCCACGAGCTCGGCCTTCTCGCCGGCCTGCGCTGCGGCGATGCCGACGTCGAAGTCGGAGGGGCTGAACAGGATCTGCGCGCCCTTGGAGATCAGGTCGCTGGCGACCTGGCCGCCCAGAGCCGGGTCGCCCTTGGTGTCCCCGGTGATCACGGTGAGCTTGCAGCCCAACACGCCGCCTTCCTTGTTGATCTGGTCGATCGCCAGCTCGTTGCCGTGCATCGCGACGGCGTCGAAGAACGCGTAGTCCCCGGTCAGGGCGCGGGCCTCACCCACGATGATCTTTCCGTTCTTGCAGGTGCTCGAGCCACCGCTGCTCGGCGACTTGCCGGAGCTGCATGCCGCTGCCAGCAGGCAAAGGGCGATGGCCGATACAACCGTCGATCGATGACGTGACATCCGATGACCCCCCGCGTCCCGGCGTAGGCGCTCGCATCCGGCGGACGCCGGGGGATTCTCCGGCCAACGTCGAAAGCAAGTCAAACAGCCGAGACCCTGCCGTTCATCTCCAGCTCCGGAGGGTCGTTGGAGGCGAGGCGTCGGGTGCTCGCCGGCACGACCGGCGAGCCGGCCGACGGGAGTCGCCGGCTGGAGGTCCGGGAGTTGACGGCGACGATTGCGGCGGCGACCACACCGAGCAAGCCGGCACCGGCGTAGATGGCCCGGGGCGACAGCACGACTGCGACGACACCACCCAGCAGGAGCGAGGCGCCCTGGGCGGTGCCGAAGACCGCATTGGCGGTGGCCGACACCCGGCCGCGCGCGGGGTCGGGGGTGCGCGCCATGAGCAGGGTTGACAGGCAGGCTCCGGCGTAGCCGTTTCCGACACCGCCCAGCACCGAAAGGGGAACGAGGAGCCCCGCGGCCGGCGCAACCGCGAAACCGGCCACCCCGGCGCAGGCGAGGGCCGCTCCGGCGATCGTGGCGCGCACCCGCCCGCGTTCGGTCCCGACACGGCCCGCCCCGAGCGATCCTGCCACGATGCCTGCCATCCACGACGCCTCGGTCACGCCGAACCAGACGCCTCCGGCGTGGAGCGTGTCACGGACCAGGTACACCAGCGCGACGTCGACCATGCCGACCAGGAGGACGACGAGGGCGACGCCGGCGAGGAGGGGGGCGAGAACCGGGTCGGCCCGGAGGATGGCGAATCCGCTCGGGACTCCGCTCGGCCCCTCGACGATGGACGCCCGCTCGGGCACCCGGCGGGTGCGGACGAGGGCGGCGGCGACCGTGACGACCACGAATGTGGCCGCGTCGAGCGTCAACGGCACGCCGGGGCCGAACGTCCCGGCCAACACCCCGCCGACGGCGGGGGCGCCGACGAGGACGAGGGCATTGAGGGATTGCTGAGCCGAGACCGCCTCGGCCAGGTGGTCCTCGCCGACCACTCGGGGGACGAGGGCCGACCAGGTGGCTCCGGTGAGCGACGCGGCCCCGCCGAGCACGGCGACCAGGAGCACGATCGGGACGACCGAGTGCAGGAAGATGAGCGGGATCGTGGCCGCCACCTCCGTCAGGCCGCCCCCGACGAGGAGGCGCCGGGAGTCGTGAGCGTCGACCAGGCGCCCGACCGGGCGCGCGAGCAGCAGCAGCGGGATGGTCCCGGCCGCCAGCAGCAACCCCACCTCGTAGGGGTGGGCGCCCTCCGCCTGCAGGCGAAGGGTCAGGGCGATGACCGCCACCCCGTCGCCGAACGCCGACACGGCGCGACCCGCGAGGGAGACGAGCAGATCGCGTCGCCCCTGGCCAATGTTCAACATATGTTGAACAGTATTTGCTTAACATCTCGCGTGTCAAGGGCTATGCTTCGATCGATGCGTTCCGATCGGTCCCACAGCGAAGCCGAGCCGCGGTCCCGCCGGAGTCGGTCGCGGGCCGGCCGCGGGGAGGCCCCGGAGCACGCCCGGATCCGTGACGAGGGCGCGCAGCATCTGCAGGATCCCCGGGACATCCGGGCACTTGCCCATCCGGCCCGGATGGCGATCATCGACGCGCTTGCGACGGGGGACCAGCTGACGGCGACCGAGTGCGCGGCGCTGACCGGGTTGAGCCCGAGCGCGACCGCCTATCACCTGAAACTGTTGGAGCGCTACAACTTCGCGGAGCCCGCCCCCGCCCGGCTCGACGGGCGGGAACGGCCGTGGCGTGCGACCCGACGGACGCGGTTCGACCTCGACTCGTCCACCCCGGCCGGGGCGGCCGCGGCAGCCGCCGTGGGCCTGGCGTTCATGGACGGCAGCCGGGCACTGGCGGAGGAGTTCATGTCGACCGTGCACGAGGAAGCCGGGGAGTGGCAGGAGGTCGTGTCCCTGGCCAACGCCGATCTCTGGCTGACAGCAGAGGAGACCCGAAAGGTGACCGCCGCCCTCGACGCCGTCCTCGAGCCCTACCGGGGCCGATCGCTCGCCGAGCGTCCCGACAGCAGCCGGCGGGTGCGGGTCATGATGCTGACGGTGCCCCACCGGACGCCCGACCGGGCTGCTCGGCATCGAGAGCCGGCGCGGCGTCAGCAGTGACGTCCCGAACCCCGCAGGCATCCTCCGAGTGGTTCGCGGCGGGTTGAGCGAGGATCATTTCCAACCCCGCACGCGCCCGGCCTGCTCGATCCACGTGTGGATCTCGGGTCGCTGCGCCTCCTCGAGCGTGGTCAACTTCACGTACCGGCTCCGTTCCGTGGGTCCGAGCGGCGGCGGAGGGTCGAACTCCGCTCCGCCGAAGAAGACCAGGTTCACGGAGACGTCGAAGGCCTGGATCTCGATGATCCACCCGAGTTCTGGCAACCCGTAGTACGGGCGTTTCCACTTCACGGCGTACTGAAGCCCGGGGATCGTCGCACGGATCGATTCGTCCAACCGCTGAACGATGGGATGCAGATCCGGCATCACGCCGCGCCGGATCCAATCCTCGATTTCGGCGTGACCATCCGACGGGACGGGCGGCGTTCGAGTCGAGAGCGGCTTGCGTTGCTTTGGCATCTGATCCCATCCTCGCAGAACTCATGAAGCCACCCTCAACTGGCGTCGAAGTCCCGCCTCGAATGAGCTTCGGCGGGACCTTCGGCGATCCGTGTCGGAGTCGACCTCGGGGCGCGTGGTTCCGTGCGGGGAGTCAGGGCTGGGCATGGCGCGAGTAGGTGACCCCGCTGCGGAAGCCCGTCCCCTCGACCAGCCTCAGCTTCGGGATCTCCAACCCGTCGGGGAATAGCCGGCGACCTCGGCCCTGGACGACGGGGTACACGAACAGCCGGTACTCGTCGACCAGGCCGGCCCCGATCAGTGCATGGGCACAGCCTGATACTGCCGGTGACCACGATGTCGCCGCCCGGCTGCTGCTTCAGTGACAAGGCGTTCTGAACCGGATCGCCAGACAGCACCGACGAGTTCTGCCACTCCAGCTCGGTCATGGTCGAGGAGACGACGTACTTCTGCACCCGGTTGAGCGAGTCGGCGATGCCCGTGGCGTCGTCGGTCTGCTTCGGCCAGTACCCGCGGAAGTCCTCGAACGTCTGGCGGCCCAGGAGCAACGCTTCGGTCTGGTCGCTCTGGCGCCGCAGCTCCGCCAGCAGGTCTGAGCTGTCCACACCAGCCCGGCCCTGGGGATCGAACCAGTCGCCCAGCATCTCGATCGACCCGTCGACGGTGATGTTCTGCGTGATCGCCAACGTGCGCACGAGGGTGACCTCCTTGTCGGCTTCGCGGACCTCACTTCTGCTCTTGTAGACGGGACCACGACGGTAGGGCGGACTCATCGGTCAAGGCTCCAGTCCACGTCGCCGCCGCCCCCGAAGTCGCTCTCGATCAAGCTGACCGATGAATCCGGGGGACGGCCTCCGTCAGGATGGTGACGAGCAGGAGGGAACGCCATGACGAGCGTGGTAGCGGCAATCACGATTTCGCTCGACGGTTACATCACCGGTCCGAACGACGGGCCCGGGCGCGGCTTGGGCGATGGCGGTGAACGATTGCACTACTGGGTCTTCGGCGGTTCGTGGAGCTACGAGGCGGAGCGGAGGGGCGAGGCGACGGGTGCGGACAAGGAGTACCTCGACGGGGCGATGGCTCGCGTCGGTGCCATCGTCGTCGGGCGGGGGATGTACGAGGCTGCGGAGGCGTGGGGCGGTCAGAATCCGTTCGGCGTGCCGCTCTTCGTCATGACCCATCGCCCAGAGGACGCTCCGAGCGAAGGCGGCTTCGAGTTCGTCGACGGCCTGGACGAGACGATGGCCCGGGCGCGCCAGGCGGCGGGCGGCAAGGACATATCTGTCGGAGGAGGCGCAGACGTGATCCGTCAGGCACTTCGCTCCGGGCACGTGGACGAGCTGGCGATCTCGATCGCGCCGGTCATTCTCGGCGGTGGCAAGCGCCTGTTCGACGGGTTCGAGCAGACGTTGAACTTGGAGCACGCGGCCCTGCTCCAGTCGCGCTTCGCCACGCACATCATCTATCGCCTCGTCCGCTGATCGGCGGCGATCTCGCCACTCGAGCACCCGGGCACCACGTCACCCGAGCTCTTTGCTCCCGCGCCCGGCTCCGGCTGGCAGAGGACGACGGCGCCACGAAGGCAGCAGAGGGGTACCCGGAGAGTCGTCAGCTCCAGGCCGGCTGCATGTCATTCACAGGGCCACCGCGGCCGCGAAACCGGGACAGCCCCGGGGAGGGGGCCAGCGGGCCATGGCGGGCGGACGGGTGGGCGCCGGGCACTCCACTCCAGGCA
>DATBHM010000103.1:0-29821 GCA_036557505.1 Actinomycetota bacterium
CGGGACGGAAGGGCGGAACGACTTCGGCACGAACGGATACCGCGGACCGTGTCCACCACCGGGTGACGCGCCCCATCGCTACGTCATCACGCTCACCGAGTACCGGCCCGTGCCGTCGCCGATGACCACGGGGGAGCGGCCCGACGAGGTCGCGCCGGGCGATCCGGTTGCCCGGGGCACCCTCACCGGGACGTACGCCCGGCGGTGACCGCCGGCGGAACGATCGGGGGCGGGGCGCCGGAGCGACGCAGGAACGCCGGATCGCTCCAGGGTTCGAACACCAGGTCGTCCGGCGCGTCGGCGAGCTCGTCAACGTAGCGCCGGACGTACGCCCCCGTCGGGTCGAACCTGCGCGCCTGCCGCACCGGGTTGAACAGCCGGTTCGGCCTCGTGTCGGCCGCCGTGCCCGCGACCCACTGCCAGTTGCCGGCGTTGCTCGCCACGTCGCCGTCGACGAGCAGGCGGGAGAAGTGCTCGTACCCGTGCCGCCACCACACCCCGAGGCGCTTCGTGAGGAGGTTGCCGACGACCAGCCGGGCGCGGTTGTGCATCCACCCCTCGCGCGCCAGCTGGCGCATCCCCGCGTCGACCAGCGGGATGCCGGTCCGGCCCTCGGCCCATGCCTCGAACGCCCCCTCCGGGTCGACCGGTGCGCGGACGGGGGGCCGTTCCCGGAGGCTGCGGTCCGGCAGCGACGGCACCGCGGCCAGGAGCTGCAGGAAGAAGTCGCGCCAGCACAGCTGGCGGCCGAACGCCTCGGCCGCGCCCGGCGGCCCGCGGTCGTCGGCGAGGGCTGCCACCTCGTTCGGCGAGATGCATCCGAACCGCAGGTACGGCGACAGCCGCGACGTGCGGTCCCGTCCGAGGTCGTCGTTGGCGTCGACGTACCCGTCCAGGCTTCGACGGAGCCACGCGGCCAGCGCGGCCCGGCCTGCCGTCTCGCCGCCCGGAGGAGTCATGGAGTCCGCCGCCGGCCGGGCCGGCAGCCGGCCGAGGGCCACGTCGTCCGGCGTGCGGATCATCCGGGGCGCCGCGAGGACCGGCCGGTGCCGCTGCCCCCGCCAGGCCCGGTGGTACGGCGTGAACACCGAGTAGTGGTCGCGACCCTCGGGCGCCACGACGCCGGGTTCCACGATCGCGTGTCCCGGATAGGTCCGGAACCGGATCCCCGCGTCCCGGCACGCACCCTGCAGGCCCTGCGCCCGGCGCACGGCGAACCGGCTGTGGTCGGACGTGATGGCCAGCGCGTCGCACCCGGCCTCGCGCGCCGCCCGGACGGCCACACTGGCGGCGGCGCCCCGCCGGAGGTGCAGCCTCGACCCGCGTCGCCGCAGCGATCCGTCGAGGTCGGCCAGCGCCTCCAACAGGAACCGCGACCGGTTCGGCGAGGCCGACAGCAGCGACGGCTCCAGCGCGAACAGCGGAACGACCTCGCCCGAGCGGGCGGCGTCGTGGAGCGCGGGGTGGTCGTGCACCCGGAGGTCGCGGGTGAACAGCAGCAGCGTTCGCATCGCCGCGCCCCCGCTCAGGCGGTGAGCTCCGCCTCCAGATCCGCCGGATCCACGACCGGACGCCGGCAGGCGAACCGCTCGCAGACGTACGCGGCCGGGCGGCCGTCCACGAGCCCGCGCCCCTCGAGCAGGGGGATCCCGGCCCCGCCCGCCGGGCCACCGGCCATGACGAGGTTCGGGCGGAACGACGACCACACCTGCCCGGCCAGCGCCCGGGTCGTGGGGTCGTCCGCCCCGCCCACGATGGCCACCTCCCGCGGCGTCGACAGGTACAGGTCGAGCGCGCAGAGGGCGTGGCCGAATCCCGTCGGCGCCCGCTGCATCCCCTCCCGGGCCAGCCGGAGCGCCGACACGCCGGCCCGTTCCAGCTCCGCGTCGCCCTCCAGGAGGCCGAGCCGGAGCAGCGCCTCGGCCCCGGCCGAGTTGCCGCTCGGCACGGCGTTGTCGACGAGCTCCTTGGGCCGGACCACCAGCGCCTCGGCGTCGGTACCGGTCTGGAAGAACCCCCCGTTCGCCTCGTCGCGGAACAGCCGAACCAGGTCGCCGCCCAGGGCCAGGGCCTCCGCGTACCACCGTGGGTCGAGCGTCGTCTCGTGGACCGTGAGGCACGCGAGGGCCATCAGCGCGACGTCGTCGCTGTACGCCGGCCCGCCGGCCCGGCCCTCGCGCCACGTGCGGAGCAGCCGCCCGTCCGGACGCCGCAGCTCCCGCAGGACGAACTCCGCCGCGCCCACCGCCGCGTCGACGTAACGCGGCTCGTCGAGCACTCGTCCGGCCTCGGCGAAGGCCCGGACGGCGAGGGCGTTCCACCCGGCGAGGACCTTGTCGTCGGTTGCGGGACGCACCCGCCGGTCCCGCCGCTCCAGGAGCCGGTGTCGCGCCTCCTCGATCGACCGGGCCAGCTCGTCGGCCTTCAGGCCGTGCTCGGCCGCGACCTCCCCGAGGGGCCGGGGGGTCCACGGCACGTTGGTCCCCTCCCAGTTCCCCTGCGGAGTGGCGCCGAACCAGGCGGCGACCGCTGGGCCGGCGACCTCGACGAGCTCGTCGGTGGGCCAGACGAAGAACCTCCCCTCCACCCCCTCGGAGTCGGCGTCGGTCGAGGAGAAGAACCCGCCATCCGGGTGTCGCATCTCCCGGAGCAACGCGTCGAGCGTCCCGGCGCACACCGCCCGGTACCGATCCTCGCCCAGCACCTGCCACCCGTGGAGGTACAGCAGGGCGAGCTGGGCGTTGTCGGAGAGCATCTTCTCGAAGTGCGGCACGTGCCACCGGCCGTCGACCGAGTACCGGTGGAACCCCCCGCCGACCTGGTCGTGCATGCCGCCGTCGGCCATGCGGTCGAGCGTCCGCCGGACCATCTCGCCGGCGTCGGGGAACCCCCGCAGGTGGCACCGCAGCACGAGCTCCCACGTCATCGGCTGCGGGAACTTCGGCGCGCCGCCGACCCCGCCCCACACGGGGTCGAACCCCCGCCGGAGCCCGTCGAACGCCGAACGGAGCAGGTCCTCGGTGAGCGGCTCGTTCGAGGCGGGAACCTCCGCCTGCCGCGCGATGGCCGCCGCGAGGGCCCGTCCCTGCCGGAGGGCCTCGTCCCGCCGGTCTCGCCACGCGTCGGCGACCGCGGTGAGCACGCGGCGGAACGACGGCATCCCGTGCCGGTCCTCGTCCGGGAAGTAGGTCCCGCCGAAGAACGGCTCGCCGTCGGGCGTGCAGAACACGGTCATGGGCCAGCCGCCGGAGCCCGTGAGCGCCTGCACGGCGTCCATGTAGATCGCGTCGACGTCGGGGCGTTCCTCCCGGTCGACCTTGATGGAGACGAAGTGCTCGTTCATGAGGGCGGCCGTCTGCGAATCCTCGAACGACTCGCGCTCCATGACGTGGCACCAGTGGCAGGCGGCGTAGCCGACCGAGAGCAGGATGGGCCGGTCGTCGCGCCGGGCGCGCTCGAGCGCCTCCGGGCCCCACGGGTACCAGTCCACCGGGTTGTGGGCGTGCTGGAGGAGATAGGGGCTGGTCTCCCCGGCGAGGCGGTTGGTGTGCCGATCGCCGGCGGGGTGCGTTCGTTGCGGATCGCTCACGACCGATAGTCTCCCGCACCGTGGGCGCGCCGACGTCCCGCCCTGGTTGCGTCGCCGCCGGACCTAGGGCGGAAAGCAGCGGATCGACACGGAAAAACCGCTCATGGTCCGATGAAGACCTCTTCGGCCCCGGGTACCTTGATCCGGGTACGCCGAGCCGCCCTGCCGGGCGGCCGGCAGCCCTGCCGTTGCCATCGGAAGGGAGCGGATGACCGCGGGGGTGCAGCTCGACAACAGCATGTACTGGGCGCTCATCGGCTTGTCCGCGCTCGCCTCGCTCGCGGCCATCGTCGCCGCGGCGGTGGCCTGGAGGGCCATGAGGACCCTCCGGGTGGCGCTCGGCCAGCTGGCGAAGGCCCGGCAGGACGCCGCCGACCGCGAGCGGGAGCTGCGGGCCTCCCCGCGTGGGACCGAGGACGCAGCCGCCACGGGCCGGATCCCGGCCGAGCCGCCGACGCCGAGCCCGGCCCGGCTCCGGGCCGAGCCGTCGACCGCGGCCGCGACCCCGCCGGCCGCGTCCCCCGTGCCCGCTCCGATGCCGGCCGCGCCTCCCCGCGCCGCCGGATCGGCCCCGCGGACGGACACCGCGGACGACCCCGACCACCCGGGATTCCTGGGGCCGGGGCGGGAGCCGCCGGCGCCCGCCCAGCCCGCCGCCCGGACGGGGACGCCGGCCGAGGCGCTCCGCACGGAGCCGCTGGAGCGGCCCCGGGCGAAGCCGTCCGCCGCCTCCCCGCCCGACGAGCGCGAGGTGCACCCGGGCGTGTTCGTCACGACTCCGGGCCGCCTGCCGGCCCCGCCTCCGGCGGCCCCGGCCAAGCCCGGCGGCTCCGGAGCGCCCGCCACCGACCGGCGCCTCGAGCGTCTCAACGACCCCGACCCCTTCGTTCGGATGGAGGCGATCGAACAGCTCCAGGGCAACCAGGCCCGGGTCGAGGTGCTCGTTCGCGTCCTCGACGACGAGTTCCCGGTCGTGCGGCGGCAGGCGGTGCGCTCGCTGCGCAGGACCGGCGGCCCGGTGGCCACGAAGGCGTTGCTCGACGTCGCGAGCCAGGACCCCTCCGCCGAGGTCCGCCAGGAGGCGGTGGACGCCCTCGGGGCGATGCTCCGCGACGTCCGGTCCAGCCCCGCCTAGGCGGCTCCGACCAGCTCGCGCCCGATCAGCTCCACCATCTCCACGTCGTCGTGGGCGAGGTGCTGGAGCATGACCCGCTCCACCCCCGCGTCCTCGAACTCACGGAGGCGTTCCCGCGCCTCGTCGACGGTCCCCGCGATCCAGCCCCGATCCGACTCCTGGAGCATGGCCTCGCCCTCGTCGGCGCTCCGGCCCCGGCGCTCGGCCACCCGCCCGGCCCGCCGGAGCACCTCGGCGCGGTCCTCGCCGACCACGCACCCGGTCATCAGGGAGAACCGGAGCGTTGTCGGGTCCCGTCCCGCCGCCTCCCACGCGTCCGCCAGGAGCGCCCGTCGGCGCGCGCACTCGTCCGGCGAGGCGAAGGTGGTGTTGTACTCGTCCGCCCACCGCGCCGCCAGCCGCACGGTCGCCTTCCCGGCCGATCCACCCACGATCAGCGGCGGGTGGGGTCGCTGGAGCGGCTTCGGCTCCGCGCGGCAGTCCTCGAGCGTGTAGTGCTCGCCCCCGAACGAGAACGACTCCTCCGACCACTGCCGGTGCACGATCTCGAGCTGCTCGCCCAGCACCGACATCCGGGTCCCCGTGTCGGCGAACGGGAAGCCGTACCGCGTGTGGTCGTCGCCGTACCAGCCCGCGCCCAGGCCGAGCTCGACGCGTCCGCCCGAGACGTGGTCGGCCGTGGTCGCGTTCTTCGCCAGGACCGACGGATGCCGGAACGTCGCCGGCGACACCATCGTCCCCAGCCGGATTCGCGTGGTCACGGCAGCCAGCGCCGAGAGGGTCGCCCACGCGTCGAGCGATCCGCGTTCGAGGAACGGCGAGATCGTCGCGTAGTGGTCCGACCGGAACAGCCCCTCCATCCCGCCGTCCTCGCATGCCGTGGCCAGGGCGACCCACTGGTCCCAGGTCACGCCCTCCTGGCCCTCGATCATCAGGTTGATTCGCATGCGCGGAGCATAGGGGGACTCCTTCCGGGCCGCCGTCGCTACCATGGCCGGACCGATGGACGACCTGTTCCTCCGAGCCTGCCGGCGAGCGCCGGTCGAACGCACCCCCGTGTGGTTCATGCGTCAGGCGGGGCGGTACCAGCCCGAATACCGGGCCCTGCGCGAACGCCACGGCATCCTGGAGATCTGCCGGACCCCGGAGCTCGCCGCCCAGGTCACGGCGCTGCCGGTGGCCCAGCTCGGCGTGGACGCCGCGATCCTGTTCTCCGACATCATGGTGCCGGTCGCCGCGATGGGCGCCTCGCTCGAGATCGTGGAGGGCCGCGGGCCGGTGATCGACCCCCCCGTCCGCTCCGCCGACGACCTCGGCCGGCTGCACGCGCTGGAACCGGACGGCGACGTTCCGTTCGTGATGGACGCGGTCCGTCACGTGGTCGAGCAGCTCGGCCATCCGCTGATCGGGTTCGCCGGGGCGCCGTTCACGCTCGCCTCGTACCTCGTGGAGGGCGGTCCGTCGCGCGACTACGCCCGGACGAAGGCGCTGATGTGGTCCGACCCCGGGACGTGGGACCGGCTGATGTCGCTGTTGGCGGACTCGATGGCCGCGTACCTCCGGGCGCAGGTCGCGGCCGGCGCGGCGGCGGTGCAGCTGTTCGACTCGTGGGTCGGGGCGCTCTCCGAGGACGACTACCGGCGCTGCGTGCTCCCGTATTCCGCGCGGATCCTCGCCGGCGTCGAGGGGGTGCCCCGGATCCACTTCGGCGTGGGGACCGGACACCTGCTGGAGGCCATGCGGGACGCGGGGGCGGACGTGGTCGGGGTCGACTGGCGGACGCCGCTCGACCGGGCCTGGAAGCGGGTCGGCGAGGACGTGGCGCTCCAGGGGAACCTCGACCCGGCCGCGGTGCTGGCGTCGCCGGAGGCGCTGGGACGCGCGGTCGTCGGGGTGCTCGACGCGGCCGGCGGACGGGCCGGGCACGTGTTCAACCTGGGGCACGGGGTGCTGCCGTCGACCGACCCGGCGGCCCTGCGTTCGGTCGTCGACCTGGTCCGCGAGCACACCGGGGGCTCCCCGTGAGCACCCCGATCGGCCTCCTGGTGATGGCGTACGGGACGGCGTCCGGGCCGGAGGACGTCGAGCGCTACTACACGGACATCCGGGGTGGGCGCCCGCCGACGGCCGAGCACCTGGCCGAGCTCCGATCGCGCTACGCGGCGATCGGGAACCGGTTTCCGCTGCTCGACATCACCACGCGGCAGGCCGACGGCATCGCGCGCGTGTTGAACGAGGAGGCCGGGTTCGAGCGGTTCCGGCCGTATCTCGGGATGAAGCACTCGCCGCCGTTCGTCGCGGACGGCGTCGCGCGGATGCGGGACGACGGCGTGGAGCGGGCCGTCGGCGTCGTGATGGCGCCGCACTGGTCCGGCATGTCGGTGGAGACCTACGTCGACCGCGTCGAGCGGGCCGTCGCCGCCGACGGCGGTCCGGCGGTCTCGTTCGTCCGCCAGTGGTACGACCGGCCGGAGTTCGTATCGTTCCTGGCATCGCGCGTGCGGGAGGCGCTCGACCGGCTGCCGCCCGAGGAACGGGGCGAGGCGGCCGTGATCTTCTCGGCGCACTCGCTGCCGGTCCGGACGGAGGACGACGGCTCGGAGCGGTGCCTGTACTGCCATGCCGGGCGGTGCGCGGAGGCGTGCGCGTATCTCGCGCAGCTGCAGGACACCGCGATCCGCGAGAGCGGCGAGCTGGGGCTCGCGCAGCACGTGACGATCGCGTGGCAGAGCGCCGGCCGCACGCCCGATCCCTGGTGGGGGCCGCCCGTCGAGGACGTGATCGGCGAGCTGGCCGGCAAGGGGTTCCCGGCCGTGGTCGTGTGCAGCGCCGGGTTCGTCTCCGACCACCTGGAGATCCTGTACGACCTCGACATCGAGGCGAAGGAGCTGGCCCGGGAGGCCGGCATCCGACTGGAACGAACCGAGATGCCCAACGACGACCCGGCGTTCCTGCGGGCCGTCGCCGCGGCGATCCGGGATCATGTCGACGAGGAGGACCGCTGATGACCGACACCACCGACCACCGCCCGACGTACGCGTACTACCCGGCGTTCCTGGCGAAGGCCGACCTGCTGGGCAAGGCCCTGGGGATCACGCACGAGGCCGACACGCTGTTCAAGGAATGGGACGACCGCGTGCACGTGCGCGGCGTGTACTCGACGGTGGGGTTCCGGACCGACGCCGACGTCATGATGTGGTGGGTGGCCCGCTCGCCCGACGACGTCCAGGAGCTGCTGGCGGAGTTCCGCCGGACGCCACTCGGACGGGGGCTCGAGCAGACGCACGCGTTCCTCGGCGTCCACCGCCCGCCGGAGGTTGCCAAGGACCACGTACCGGCGTTCATGAAAGGCGAGCCGCCCAAGCGGTACCTCAACGTCTACCCGTTCGTCCGCTCGCACGACTGGTACCTGATCCCGCGCGAGGAACGGGCCCAGCTGCTGCGCGAACACGGCGAGATGGGCCGGGAGTTCCCCGGGGTGCTGGCGAACACCACGTCGAACTTCGGGATCGGGGACTGGGAATGGATCCTCGCGTTCGAGGCCGACGAGCTGACCGAGATCGTCGACTGCATCCGCCGGCTGCGGGACGCGAAGGCCAGGAGGTTCACCAGCGTGGAGACCCCGTTCCTGACCGGCGTCCGCAAGTCGCTCGCCGACGCCGTGGGCGACGCGCTGTAGCTCGTGTCGACGCCGCTGCGGCTCGGGACGCGCCGGTCGTCGCTCGCGCTGGCGCAGGCCCGAGAGGTGGCCGCGCTGCTGACGTCGCGGGGCATCGACGTCGACATCGTGCCGATGACGACCCGCGGCGACCGGGGGGCACCGGCGGGCGCATCGCCCGCGGGGCGCAAGGGCCTGTGGGTGAACGACATCGTCGACGCGCTGGTGCGGGGCGAGGTCGACCTGGCCGTGCACTCGGCCAAGGACCTCCCGGCCGACGACCCCGACGGCGTGGTCGTGGCCGCCGTTCCGGAGCGGGCGTCGCCGTTCGACATGCTGGTGCAGCGCGAGGTCACCCTCGCTGCGGGCGCCCGCGTGGGGTCGTCGTCGCTCCGGCGGCGGGGGCAGCTCCGGGCCGCGCGCCCTGACCTCGACGTCGTAGAGGTCCGAGGGAACGTCGACACGCGGCTGCGGAAGCTCGCGGACGGCGAGGTCGACGGGCTGGTGCTCGCCGCCGCGGGGCTGGTCCGGCTGGACGTCGTGCCGGAGCACGCGTCGCTGCTGTCGGCCGAGGAGATGGTGCCGGCGCCGGGGCAGGGCGCGCTGGCCGTGCAGACCCGCGACGACGGCCCGGCCCGGGAGGTGGTGGCCGCGTTGGACCACCGCGAGTCGCGGCTGGCGTTCGGGGCCGAACGGGCGCTGGTGCGGATGGTGGGCGGGGGCTGCGCGCTGCCGCTCGGGGCGTTCGCCACGGTGACGGACGGCGTCGTCCGGCTGTCGGCCGTGGTGCTGCGGCCGGACGGGACGTCGCCGGTCCGCGCCGTTGCCGAGGCGGACTCGCCCGAGACCGCCGCGCGCGAGGCCGCCGATTCGATGCTGGCACGCGGCGCCGCGGCCATCCTTGCGGAGCTGGGCTGAGATGGGCGTCCTGGACGGGCGCGTGGTGGTGGTCACCCGGCCTGGGGGGGAGGGCGGGGTGCTCACGGACCTGCTCCGGGCGGCCGGCGCGACCGTGCTGGAGGCGCCGGCGATCGAGATCCTGCCGGCCGCCGACACCGAGCCCCTCGACGAGGCGGTCGCCGACCTGTGCGAGGGCGGGTTCGACTGGGTGGTGTTCTCGAGTCCCCGGGCCGTGGACGCGGTCTGCGAGCGCATGGACGCTCTGGGGTTCCGCCGGGGGATGTCGTCGATGATCGCCGCGGTCGGTCCGGCCACCGCGGCGGCGCTGCTCGAGGCCGGGTTCCACGTGCACCTGGTGGCCGATCCGCACACGACCGACGCGCTGGCCGGGCAGTTCCCGTCGGGTCGGGGGCGGGTGCTGCTGCCGCGCGCCGACATCGCCCCGGCGGGGATGGAGGCGGCGCTCGAGGCGAAGGGGTGGACGCCAGTTCGGGTCGTGGCGTACCGGACCGGGCTGTCGGCGACCATGCCGGACGAGGTCGAGACGGCGCTCGCCGGCGCGCGGGTCGACGTCGTCGCCTTCACCAGCGCGTCCACGGTGCGGGGGTTCGCGTCGCTGACGCCCCGCCGGGATGCGCCGGCCGTCGCCATCGGGCCGGTGACCGCCCGCGCGGCGCGGGAGGAGGGCTTCCGGGTGGCCGCCGTGGGCGAACCGCACACCATGGAGGGCGTTGCCGCCGCGGTGGCCGAGGCGCTCGGCGCGGACCGCGTGTTCCACATCGCCGAGGCCGGGCGCGCGCAGGCGGGCAGGGCGTCGGGGACCTACGAGGACCCCTCGCTCGGGACCGAGGGGTTCATCCACTGCTCGTTCCGCCGACAGGTCGCCGGAGTGGCGGACGCGTACTTCGCCGGACGTCCCGGCCTGGTGCTGCTGGAGATCGACCCGCCCCGGCTGACCTCACCGCTCCGGGTCGAGCCCTCCGGGGGCGATCGGTTCCCGCACGTGTACGGCCCGCTGAACTGGGACGCCGTCGTGGCGGCGCATCCGTTCGAACCGGGACCGGACGGTTTGTTCGAAGCCCCGGCCGGATGAACTCGCCGGCACCGCGGCTAGACTGGGCCGTCATGGGCTTTCCCGACCACCGGCCCCGTCGGATGCGGGCGCGCGAGGCGCTCCGGCGCATGGTGCGCGAGACCGACCTCACACCGCGGCACCTCGTGGCGCCGCTGTTCGTCAAGGAGGGAATCGCCGAACCGGCGCCGATCTCCTCCATGCCGGGCCATTCGCAGCACACGGTCGAGTCGCTGCGCAAGGAGGCCGTCGACGTGGCCTCGCGGGGGATCCGGAACTTCATCCTGTTCGGGGTGCCGGTCCGGAAGGACGCGGAAGGCACCGAGTCGCACAATCCCGAGGGGATCGCCCAGCACGCGCTGCGGGCGTTGAAGGACGAGCTCGGAGAGGACTGTGTCGTGGTCGCGGATCTGTGTCTCGACGAGTACACGGACCACGGGCACTGCGGCGTGCTCACCGACGCGGGCGAGGTCGACAACGACCGCACGCTCGAGATCTACGGCCGGATCGCGATCGCACAGGCCGAGGCCGGCGCGGACCTGGTCGGGCCGAGCGGCATGATGGACGGGCAGGTCGCGGCGATCCGCGAAGCGCTCGACGGGGGCGGGTTCCAGGGGGTCGGGATCATGGCGTACTCGGCGAAGTTCGCCAGCGGGTTCTACGGGCCCTTCCGGGAGGCCGCCGAGTGCGCGCCGCAGTTCGGCGACCGCCGCGGCTACCAGATGGACCCTGCGAACCTCGAGGAGGCCGTCCGCGAGGTGGAGGCCGACATCGACGAGGGCGCGGACATCGTGATGGTCAAGCCGGCGCTCGCCTACCTCGACGTGATCCGGGCGGCCAAGGACGCGACCGGCCACCCGATGGCCGCCTACAACGTGAGCGGCGAGTACTCCATGGTGAAGGCCGCGGCCGAGCGCGGCTGGATCGACGGCCGCCAGGTCACGCTCGAGATCCTCACCAGCATCCGCCGCGCCGGGGCCGACCTCATCCTCACCTACCACGCCAAGGAAGCCGCGGACTGGCTGTCCGGCTGACCGCAGCTCGAGCTGCGGAGGCCGCTTCGATCAGGCTGCCCGGCTGCCCCCGAGCCGGCAGATCCGGGTCGAATCCATGCTCCGTGCGAGTGTGCTGAGGTGTGTGCTAACGTCGGCACATGCGAGTCCACATCAGCCTCGAGGAGGACCTCGTGCGGCAGGTGGATGACCTCGTGGGTCCTCGCGGCAGGAGCCCCTTCGTCGCGGACGCCGTGCGACGGGCCGTCGAAGAGGAATTGCGCTGGCGCGCCATCAAGCGAGCTGCAGGCGGAATCGCCGATCACGGCCACGACTGGGACGACGACCCGGCAGCATGGGTTCGCGCTCAGCGTCGCGCCGATCCACGAGGTGTCGGCTGAATGGGCGCGGTCGTGCTCGACACGACCGTGCTCATCGACTACCTGCGGGGGCGCCCCGGCACGGTCGCGCGCCTGACCCGCCTCGAGTCGACCGGGGATCGGCCCTACGTGTGTGCCATCAGCGTCGAGGAGGTCACGAGAGGGCTTCGGCCCGTCGAGGACGATACGTTCGTCGACCTCCTCGCGGGTGTTCGGGTCGCTCCACTCGGGGTTCCCGAAGGCCGGCTCGCCGGCTACTGGCGGCGATCATTCAGCAAACGGGGACGTACCGTCCTCCAGTCGGACGCCCTGATCGCGGCCGCGGCGGTGGGGGTCGGAGCACGAGTCGCCACGGGGAACCCGCGCGACTTCGCGTTTCCCGGTGTCGCGGTCGAGCATTGGCCGGTTGGCGAGTGAGGAGCGAGCCATGACGATCGACATCCGGACCGACGACCAGATCTCCGACGTCGAGGGCGGGTGGTTCCGGGCCCGATGGCACTTCTCGTTCGACTCGTACCACGACCCCGAGTACATGGGTTTCGGGAACCTGCGGGTGTTCAACGACGACCGGTTGATCCCCGGCGCGGTCTGGCCGATGCACCCGCACCGCGACATCGAGGGCCTGACCTACGTCGTCGAGGGGACGTTCCGCCACGAGGACGACGTGGGCGGCGATCCGGGGAACCTCCCCGCCGGCTCGGTGCAGCGCATGACGCTCGGCCGCGGCGCGTACCACTCGGAGCAGAACGGCTCGGAGACCGAACCGATGCGCTTCATCCAGATGTGGATCATGCCCACGGAGCTCGGTCTGCCGCCGGGCGTCGAGCAGCGGGTGTTCGACGTGGACGACCGGACGGGCAACCTCCTCGAGGTGATCTCGCCGGAGGGCGGGACCGCCGTCAGGGTCCACGGCGACGCGCGCGTGTTCGTCTCGCGACTCCTCCCGCCCGAGCGGGTCCGTCACGAGCCCGGCCCCGATCGCGGCGTGTACCTCTACGTCATCGGGGGCGACGTCGCGGTGAACGGCGAGCGGATGGTGACCGGATCGGCCGCCCGGATCCGAGACGAGTCCGCGATCGAGATCGTCCCCGGCGCGGAGACCGAGCTGATCATGGTCGACGTCGACCTCACCTGGAATCGCTGACGCGGAACTGGCCCGGTTGCTGCGCGGCGGCGGGCTGAGCTCCCGACGGGGACGCATCGAATCGCCGCTCCACGAGGTGGAACTTCCGGCCGGCGGTGGACGGGAAGCCCGCCACGTCGCGCACCTCCACATGGACCTCGGCGTCGAGGACGCGGCGGTACACGGGCTCGATGAGGGCCGCCAGGTCGTCCCGCCGTCCCTCCGTCCACTGCACCTCGACCAGGAATCGATCCGGCGCCTGCTGGACGACGCGGTACCGGGCCACCGCGTCGAGGAACGCCCGCCCCAGCAGCGTCATCAGGCCAAGCCGGAACGGCCACACCCTCCGGCCGTCGGGGGTGAGCACCCAGTCGTCCGTTCGACCCTCGACCTGCGTCATCCTCGGGAAGACGATGCCGCATGAACACGGACCGGCGAGGATCGCGGCCCGGTCGGCCGTGCGGTATCGAACGAACGGCGTCGTCAGGTTCCACAGATTGGTCACGACCACGTCGCCCGCCACCCCGGCCGGGACGGGACGATCGTCGTCGTCCACGATCTCCACCAGCACCGAGTCGGCGTTGACGTGGTAGCCGTCGGCCGACGGGCACCGCCAGGCCACATGACCGCCCTCACGGAGGGCGTACATGTCGAGCACCGTGGCCCCGAACGCCCGCGCGATCGAGGTCATCCACTCCGGGTGAAGGACCTCGCCGAAGGTCACGACCCAGGGGACACGGAGTTGCTCCCCGGCATCCGCGACCTCCATCAGGATGCTCGGCCACCCCACGACCACCTCGGCTCGTGCGGTTCGGATCCGATCGGCGAGCGAGCGTGGGGACGCCGGCACCCGCGTCCTCACCACCCGGCCGTTCAGGGTGGAGCGTGCGTCCTCCAGCTGTCCGGCCACATCGGCCACGAACGTTCGGGCCCGCGGGGGGATCCCCTGCGCGTCGAGCTGTCTGGCCAGCACGACCCGCTGGAACAGGGCCTCCTCCCGGGACTGGCCGGCGCTGAGCGGCCGCCCGGTCGTCCCCGACGTCCCGACTCGAAGGAGCGGCCGGGGCCGGGACGAGAGGCGGTCCTCGAAGGGGACGGCGGCGAGGACGCTCCGATCCACGATGGGCAGCTCGGAGACCGACCGTCCCGCGTCGAGCGCGTCCGCGGCGTACAGCGACCGGTAGGGCTCCGTCGCGGCGGCGGCGCTCACCGCTGCCGAGAGCCGCTCCCGCTGCACATCCTGAAGGAGGGCGAGGGGGGCGCGGAGCATGCGGCGAGCCTCCCTGAGCAACACCGCGGTCCGCAGAGCATCGGTCCCGGCCACGGCGCGCCATTGTGGCACGGGGTCGTCGAGATCGATGCGGTAACGTGCCCGCCCTGATGCCGGAGGGGAGCCGGGACGAGCTGGTGGTCCCGCGCTCGGCGTGGGCCGAGCGCGACGTTCGGTTGCTCCCGCTCATCCCGGGGCGGCGGATCCGCCACACGTGGGTCCACCACACCCGGCGACGCCTGCCCGGAGGCGCGGCATCGGACGAAGCCGCGGAGCGGGCCTTCATGCGCGACCTGGAGGACTACCACGTGGACACGCGCGGGTTCCGGGCCGTCGGGTATTCGTTCGTCATCATGCCCGGCGGCCGGACGTACGAGGGGCGCGGCTGGGGAATGCTCGGCGCGCACACCCTGCGGCGGAACGGGAACTCCTACGGGATCGCCCTGGTGGGCAACTTCGACGAGGACCAGCCGACGCCGGAGGCGCTCTCGGCCTGTCTCGCCCTGATCCGTCTGGGGATCGAAGGCGGCCATCTGAGCGGCACCGACCATCCCACCGGCGGTCACGGCGACGTGGCGGACACGCCGTGCCCCGGCGTCAACCTGACCTCGTGGCTCAGGGGGGCCCGGGCGGAGCTCCGGCCGTCCCGGTAGGGCGGGCGGGTCCCTCGGTCCGAGGGCGAACGGGAGCCGCGGCATCCGGGAGGCCGCCGGCTTCGAAGGCCTCCCGCAGCGCGTGCCGGCGGAGCTTGCCGCTGGTGGTCTTGGGGATCGTGCCCCGGGGGACGACCAGGGCCCGGGTCGAGGTGATCCCGGTGGCGTCGACGACCGCGTTCCTGACGGAGGCGGCCAGGGCACCCGGGTCCGCCGACGGTTCCGGCTCGACGACCACCACCACGTGCCCGTCGCCGCCCGAGAACGCCACGCATCGTCCGGCCCGCACTCCGGCGACGCGCGCGGCGGCCCACTCCAGGTCCTCCGCCGGATACGTGCGACCGAGGACCACCACGACGTCCTTGATCCGCCCGACGAAGAACAGCTCCCCGTCCGCCAGGTAGCCGAGATCCCCGGTCCGGAGCCACCCGTCGGCGAAGGCGGCGGGGGCCGAACGCCCCAGGTAGCCGTCCATGACGGTCGGGCCGCGGACCTGGATCTCGCCCACCCGGCGGTCGCCGGGGGGTTCCTCGCCGGCGATCCGCAGCTCCAGCCCGGGGAGCGGACGTCCGCACGAGACCACCCGGCGTGATCGGGAACCGGGCACGGCGGGCGACCCCACGCCCGCGCCCAGGGCGTCCAGGTCGACCTCGTCGATCCGGATGCCGCTGCCCGGAGGGGTGATCGTGACCGTGAGCGTCGCCTCCGCCAGGCCGTAGGCGACCGCCAGTGATTCGGCGCGCAGTCCGAGCGCCGGCCCCCGCTCCGCGAGGCGGCCGACCAGGTCCGGTTCCACCGTCTCCGCGGCGAGGACGCCCAGCCGGAGCGTGGACAGGTCGATCCCCTCGGGCTCCGCGAGGGAAGCTCGAAGCGCTGCGCTCCAGCCGGACGGCGGTCCCGACGTGAACGTGGCTCCGACCTCGGTCGCCAGGCGGAGCCATTCCCGAGGGATACGCGCGAACCGTTCCGTCGGAAGGACATGACCGGAGGAGGACATCAGCAGCGGCCGCACCAGATACCCGAACAGGCCGTTGTCGTGGAAGAACGGCAGCCAGCCCAGGAAGACGTCCTCCGGGGTGAACCCGTACGCCCGGCCCATGGCCCCGATCGACGCGACGACGGCGCCGTGGCTGAGGACGGCTCCCTTGGGCGAGGCCGTGCCGCCCGAGGTGAACTGCACCACCGCCGGCGCGGAGGGATCGGGCGGGGCCTGCACACCGCCGTGCCCGCGCTCGGGAACGTCGTTCCAGTCGAGGCCCGCGCCCGCGGGCACCGCGTCCAGCAGATCGGGGTCGGCCAGGACCAGCCTGCTTCCGGCCGCTCGCACGAGCGCGGCGACCTGGTCGCCGAACACCGAGCGGTCGCGGATCCGGATGGGGAACGGGATGGGGACCAGGACGGCGCCCGCGGCCCACACGGAGAAGGCCGAGATCGCCCACTCCGGCCGGTTGGGGCCGAGGACGCCCACCCGATCGCCGGGCGAGACTCCCGCCGCCCGAAGTCCCCCCGCCCGGGCCGCGGCCCGGGTTGCGATCTCCGAGGAGCGGAGCGAGTGGGTTCCCCCCTCGAGGTGGAACGTCAGGCGCGCGGCCTCGCCGGCGGCGTTCAGGCCCTCGAGCAGGGTGGCCGATCGGAGGGAACCACCCATGGCTCAGCGACGCCGGCGCTTGTCGCGAACCAGGCCCGCCACCTTCGAGACGCTGGCGAACCGCTCCGCCACCAGCTCGTCGTCGTTCAGGACGATGTCGAACCGATCCTCGAGGAACACGATCAGCTGCTCGAGGGCCAGCGAGTCGAGCAGCCCGGCAGCGAGCGGATCCTCCCCGTGGAGGGCCCGGCCGTCCAGCAGCTCGCCCTCGATGAAGCCCCGGATGTCCCCAGCGATCGACATGACCCCCCTCGCCGTCCCGCCGAAGGCTACCCCGCTCCCTGCGTCGACGAGGAGGCCCGGGGGTCCGGCGACCGGTCGCGTTCCTCCAGCAGCCGCCCGACCCAGCCCACGACGCGGGATCGGCTCTCCCGCTGCGCGGAGAGCGATCGGAAGTGGTGGAGGTTCACCCCGGGCACGATCTCGACACGAACATTGCCGTCGTCACCCGACGGGGAACGGAGGCGCCACGCCTCCCCGGCCTGGGGGTCGTGGTCGCCGAACAGGCAGTACACCGACGCGCGTCCGGCCACCTCGACGACCGCACCGACCAGCCCCTCGTCCTCGTCCCGCGCCAGGCGCGGATAGGCGAGCCGCCGGGGGATGGAGACCCCCATGGCGGCACGGAGCCGGTGCAGCCGGAGCGCGAGATACAGGTCGCGGAGTCGTCGTTCCACGGGGGCCCCGCGCATCGGGCGCAGCTGCGGCGTCAGCATGGCCAATCCCGCCGGCCGTTCGTCGGCGCGGGCGAGCCCCGCCGCGATCTGCGCGCCGAGGCAGTGCCCCACGTACACGCCGTCCAGGTCGGCCGTCCGCGACCGGAACCACTCCGTGGCCTCCCGCAACGACTCGCCGGGGTCTGGTGCCTCCGGGGTGGCGGTCGCGCTCTCGCCGCGTCCGACGTGGTCGGCGCGAAGGACGACGGCGCCCAGATCGGCGAGATCGCGCGCCGTGCGTGCCCACAACTGGTTGACGCCGAACCGGAAGTCCGCCGAGGGCTCCACGATCACGACCGCCACCCGTTCCGGCCCGGTCGGCTCGGTGACGATCGCGCCAAGGGGGCCGGCCGAGGTCGGGATGAACACCGGATGCTCGGTCATGACGCCGACCGTCGAAGCCACGCCAGTGCACCTTCGAAGAGCGGCGCGTGGTCCTGTCCGGCCCGCCATCGTCCGGGGACGACCACCGGGTCGACGGACGCCTCCCCGACCGGGTCCGGCTGCCCGTGCGAGACGAGGCCGACCGTCCATCCGGCACCTGGCCGGAGCTCGATCTCCGACCGCTGCGAGGCGTCCGTCGGCGCGGGGAGCGGGAACCCGAAGGACTCCTCCTCCTCGCCGTCGTCGCCGCCGGGCAGGGGGGCGGCGAGACGGGCCCGACGGGTCCGAGAGCGCATCTCCTCGAAGAACCGGTCGACCCGCAGCGCCGGCTGGATCAGCACGACCGTATCGGAATCGAACGCGCCCGCCGCGTGGATCGCAGCCCGGGCACCGAGCCGGATCCCGGCCGCCACCCATCGGCACACGGGGAGCCGAGCCTCGGCCGCCTGCACGGCGTCCGTGGCCGCCGCGTCCAGGTCGCCCATGGAGACGTCCTCGAGCCCGCCCCCGCTGTCACCGTGGCCCGGCGGATGGTAGAGGAGGCAGGCCCCCCCGGCGTCGACCACCTGGCGTGCGAAGGCGTGGCTGGGCTGCAGGAGCTCCTGGAACTCGATCCCCCAGGAGGGACACAGGACGACCCCCCACGGCGGTGCGGCCGCCGCGGGGGCGTAGAGCGATCCGAACAGCCGACGGCCCCCGGACGGGAAGGAGAAGACCTCCCGGCGGAGTGCCCCGTTCGCCCATGTCGCGACCCCCTCCCAGCCCCGCACCGGCGGAGGCTAACAGCCGGTCGCGACGGACGTCGAGGCAACGCGGGGTCCGGATGGCGTGCCGGGGGCCGGTCGCGAGCGCGTACCCTTCGGACGTCCTCGAGGTGCGGGGCAGGTGCAGTGGGCGTGACGGAGATCTGGCTGGCGAGGCACGGCGCGACCGAGTGGACGCGGTCGGGGCAGCACACGGGGTCGACCGACCTCCCGCTGATCGCCGACGGCGAGGAGGAGGCCCGGACGATGGCGACCCGGCTGCGCGGGATCGGGTTCGGCACCGTCATGACGAGCCCGCTCCGGCGGGCCCGCGAGACCGCCCGCCTGGCCGGGTTCCCCGACGCCCGGGTGAACGAACGCCTGCGAGAGATCGACTACGGCGAGTACGAGGGCGTCACGACGAAGGACATCCAGAGGAACCACCCCGATTGGGAGCTGTTCCGCGACGGCTGCCCGGGCGGCGAGTCCCCGGAGCAGATGGCGAACCGGATGGACGAGGTCCTCCTGGACCTGGCCGACGAGCGCCAGCCGATCCTGCTGTTCGGCCACGGCCACTGCTTCCGTGCGCTGGCGACGCGCTACCTGGGCCTCGACATCTGGGTCGCCGGCGTGCTGGCGCTCGACGCGGGGAGCCTCAGCCGCCTCGGCGAGGAGCACGGCCACCCCGCCCTCCGTCTGTGGAACGAGACGAGCGGCTAGACCTCGACCTCCATGCCCTCGAAGGCGAGGGTGATCTCGCTGCCGTCGTGGCCGCCGCCGTTGCCGTTCCACAGCTCGGTGGCGCGCTTGAGGATGGCGTCGAGCTCGTCGTCGCTGTGCAGCGGGTCGTGGTGGGTCATGAACAGCCGCCGGATCTTGGTCAGCTGCGCGAACGTCACGACGTGCTCGGTCGAGGAGTGCCCCCACCCGACCTTGTGGTTGTACTCCTCCTCGGTGTACTGCGAGTCGTGGAACAGCACGTCCGCGCCGAACGCCGCCGAGTACCCCGACAGCCACTCCGGGGACACGCTGCGGAGGTCGCCGATCCCGAGGGCCGGTTCGTGGTCGGGCATGTACACGAGCGAACGGTCCTCCTCCTCGACCCGGTAGCCCACGGTCGGTCCGGGGTGGGAGATGCGCTGCGCCGACAGCCGTGCCCCGGCGAGCTCCCATTCCTCGTCCTCGGGCGTGTCGTGGAACGTCGGGTGCGACGGGATCGATGACAGGTGCACCGGGAACAGCGGGGGGGAGAGGTAGGTGGCGATGCGGTCCTCCAGCGACTTGAGCGGCGAGGCCGGCCCCCAGATGTGGAGCTCGGAGGCCGTCGTCCACAGCGGCGTGAAGAACCCCAGCCCCTCGAGGTGGTCGAGGTGGAGATGGGTCAGCAGGACGTCGATCCGCTTCGGCTGTTGTTCGGCGAGCTTCAGGCCGAGCGCCCGGGCGCCGGTTCCGGCGTCGAGCACCAGCACCGCGCCGTTGTCGAGCGAGATCTCCAGGCAGGAGGTGTTGCCCCCGTACCGGACCGTGTCCGGGCCGGGCGCGGCCAGCGATCCCCGGCATCCCCACACCTTGGCCTTCACGCCGACGGTTCTCCCTGCGACTCCGGATCCTTCGACGGCGAACGTTCCCAGAACAGCGCGACCGCGCCAACGGTCTGGGTGGGGTGGCGCTGGAGCGGGATCGCCGTGGCCGCGAGGTGGCGCTGGACGCCGTCGGCCGCGATGACGTCGAGCTCGCGGTGCGCGGGCCGCCCCTCCAGCAGCGCGACGCCGAGCGGCAGGTCGTTGCGGGCGATGGGCGTCCCGTCCGGCTCGACCGACCGGAACGTCTCCGCCCAGTGGTCGGCCGGCACCTCGCCGATCTCGGCGAACGTCTGCCCCAGCAGCGCCTCGGCCGCCTCGTTGAAGAACACGAGCGTGCCGACCGCGTCCACGACGAACATGGGCGTGGCGAGGCGCGCCGCCATGTCGCGCGCGAGGATCAGGACGAGGTCCTTCTGGCGCGGCTCCCATCCCATGTGGCGAGCGTAAGCCCTGACGGGGAACGACACCACCGTCCGCCGGGTCCAATGCATCGGTGCGCAACGGGGTTTGGACCGCCCCTCCCGAGGTAGGCTTGGTTGCAACGTGGCCCAGCGAACGATCTCCGTCACGGACACCCCCCCGGAGGACGAGGTACGCACCCGCGTCCTGTCCCTTCCCGGCCGCCTCCGCAAGGAGGCGGCCGACGGTCTCACCGCCGAATGGGAGCTCTCGGTCGACGACGACGTCTACACGATCGCCGTCGGCCGGAAGACGTGTCGGGTCCGCGACGGCGGAAGCTCCGGCGCCGCGGCGCGCATCGCCGCCGACCGCGAGACGTGGCTGGCCCTCGACGACGGCCGGATGACCGGCATGGAGGCGTTCCTCGCCCGGCGGCTCAGCTTCCGGGGGAACCTCGACCTCGGCGCCCGGCTCCAGTCGCTGTTCCAGCCGTACGGACGGGCGCGGGGGCCGCTCGACGTCGATCAGCTCGACGTGATGGCCGGCGACGTCCGCATCTCGACCTACGCGGTGGGGGAGGGGCCGCCGGTGATCGCGCTGCACGGGCTGGGCGGCACGAAGATGTCGATGCTGCCGCTCGTCCCGACGATCGCGCCGTCCCACCGGCTCGTCGTCCCCGACCTCCCCGGCCACGGAGAGTCGGACAAGCCGGTGTCGACCGATTACACGCCCAGGATGTACGCCCGCGTGGTCCGCAAGCTGATGGACGCGCTCGACATGGAACGCGCCATCGTGATCGGGAACTCGCTCGGCGGCCGGGTCGCGCTCGAGCTCGTCGTCCGGTCGCCCGACCGCGTCCGGGCGCTCGGGCTGCTCGCGCCCGCCGTGCCGGGGTTCCGCGCGCGGTACGTGCTCGGGTTCACCCGGGTCATCCCGACGGAGGTGGGGGCCGTGCCGTTCCCCCTCCGGGAGCGGTGGATGAAGGCGGCGGTGCGGCGGCTGATGGGCGACCCGTCGGCGATGCCGGAGTCCGGCTACGAGGTGGCGGCCGAGGAGTTCATCCGGATCTACCGGGCGCCGCAGGCGCGGATGGCGTTCTTCGACACGCTCCGCCACATCCTGACGGAGGCGCCCAAGCCGTTCTGGGCCCGGATGCGCCACGTGCGCGTGCCCGTCCAGATCGTGTGGGGCACGGCGGACCGGCTGGTGCCGGTCCGGCTCGCGCCGAAGCTGGCGCAGGAGCTCCCGGACGCCCGCCTGCTGATCCTGCCGCGGGTGGGCCACGTCCCGCAGTTCGAGGCCACCGCCACCACGGCGGAGGCGCTCACGACGTTCATGGCGGGCCTCCGGGACTGACGGGGCGACGTCCCGGGACCCGGCGAGCGCGCGGACCTCCCTCCAAACCGGCGCCCGACCGGTACCATCTCCCCGAACCCCGAGATGCCGTCTCCACCCGCTCGCCGTCCGTCGTCCATTCCGCCCTCCCGCGGGAGCGTGCCCTCCCGGCACCGCAAGCCGCCGCGGTTCCCGTTCCGGCTGGTCATGCTGGTGCTGGTGCTCGTGGCGGGCGCGGTGGTGGGCGCGAAGGCCCTGACCGGCGGGAAGGGCGACGACGGGCCACAGGCGGGGGCCACCACGAACGGCTCGACCTCGGGCTCGCACGGCGGCCCGGGCAGTCCCACCACGAACGGCCACTCGGGGTCGCCGGGCGGCTCGACCGGTGGTGGCTCGCCGTCGCCCACCTCGACCGAGGACGATCCCACGACGCCGGGCCCCATCAACACGAAGTTCCCCGGCCTCGTGACGTTCCGGGGGAACGCCACGCGTGACTACTACGGCGAGGGCCCGCTCCCCACGCACCCCAAGATCCTGTGGGAGTACCCCCAGTCCGGCGGGATGTGCTCCCAGTCGACCGGCATCGACGGGACGAAGACCTGGTGCGGGACCGGCTGGACCGGCCAGCCCAACGTCATCGTCCACCCCAACGGCAAGATCGAGATCCGCGAGGGCGCCTACGACGACCACTACCACTTCTGGAACGGGAAGACCGGCCAGCCCATGCGCCCCGACCTGGTCACGGGGGACCTCGCGAAGGGGTCGGCGACGAGCGACGCCGACGGGTACCCGCTGTACTACGCGGGCTCGCGCGACAACGACTTCCGGATCGTGGCGATGGACCGCCCGAAGCCGACGGTCCTGTGGTCGGTGAACGCGGACACGAGCGTCCCCAACCCGGTGTGGAACAACGACTGGGACGGCGCCGCGCTGCAGCTCGGTGACTACCTGCTCGAGGGCGGCGAGAACTCGTGGTTCTACATCATCAGGCTCAACCGCCACTACGACTCCCATCACCTCGTCCAGGTCGACCCGAAGATCGTCATGCTCGTGCCGGGGTTCTCCGAGGACTTCATCCAGGAGCTCGGCGACGACGACGTGTCGATCGAGAACTCGGTCGCCTTCTTCAAGGGCGTCGTGTACTTCTCGAACTCCGGCGGCCTCGTGCAGGGGTGGGACATCAGCGACATCCTCAACGGCGGCACGCACTACAAGAAGGTGTTCGAGTTCTGGGACGGCGACGAGACCGATGCCTCGATCGTGATCGACCAGCAGGGCGACCTGTACATCGGCCGCCACTTCTCCTTCAACGACCCCAACCGTTCGCGCGCCCGGGACGAGGCCGTCGGCGGCAATCTGATCAAGCTCGACCCCCACCGGCCGAACAACCCGGTCGTGTGGACGGTGGACATGGGGGGGACCGGGCCGGACGGCGGGCTGCTCGGCACCCTCGCGCTGTACAAGGGCGTCGTGTGGGCGCCCGGCACCGACGGGCACGTCCTGGCCGTCGACGCGAAGACCGGGAAGGTCCTGTCCGACACCTACGTCCAGCCCCCGGTCAACGGCTCGCCCGTCACGATCGACGATCAGATGGTGATCGGCGACTGCGCCGGGGTGCTCCACGACTACGACATCTCCGACCCCCGCCACCCGAAGCCGCTGTGGACCGTCCAGCTGTCCGGCTGCATCGAATCCACGCCGGCCGTGTGGCACGGCATGCTGTGGGTCGGCGCCCGCGGCGGGAAGTTCTACGGGATCGGCGACGCGAAGCAGTAGGACGCCGCCGGCGTCAGCGGCAGGCCAGCAGGTTGGGGTGGAGCAGGCACTGCTTCGCGAGCGCCAGCTGCTCGCCGCCGAACTGCGCGTGGAGGTCCGAGGTCCGCATTCCCACGAGGATCACCAGCACGACCATCACCGCGACGACCGTTCCCACCCGGACGAAGTTCTGCATGCGACGCGGTCCGAGGCCGTCGAACACCGCCCCGAGCACCAGGCCCCCGACCAGCCCACCGAGGTGTGCCCGGTAGTCGATCTGGCTCTCGCCGAGCGTGAGGAACACGTTGAGCAGGATGATCACGATGGCGGACATGAGGTTGGCCCGCGACATCGGGTCGTGGCGCCGGCGGAAGTTGTAGGCGATGAACGCGCCGAACAGCGCCACGATCGCGCCCGACGCGCCGGCCGAGACCACGCCGGGCGGCCCGAAGACGTAGCTCGCCACGCTCCCGCACAGCCCCCCGACCAGGAAGATCGTCGCCCACGCCACCCGGCCCAGGGACTGTTCGACGAACCGTCCGAAGATCAGCAGCGCCCACCCGTTGAACAGGATGTGCAGCAGCGACAGGTGCAGGAACATCGCCGTGAACAGCCGGTAGTAGTCACCGGCCGCGACGGCCGCCGGCTGCATCCCTCCCCGCACGATGAGCGGGTCGGTGCCGCTCGAGGTGAGGCCCAGCCCGAGGCCCTGCCCGGTCACCACCTGCACGACGTAGATGGCAATGAGGATGCCGAGGGTGATGTTGGTGAGCGAGGCCTGCCGGACCTGACGGACCTGCCGGACCGGTCCCTGCCGGAAGGCCTTGCGGGCCTCGGCCACGCACTCCGGGCACTGGTAGCCGACCGGCGCGGGGATCATGCACTCCGGGCAGATCGGGCGACCGCACCGGGTGCAGTGCACCCCGGTGACTTCGTGCGGGTGCCGGTAGCAGAACTCGAACGTCGCCCCCTGGGAGGGGGCCTCAGGCTCCATCTCGTCGATCGTAGCAGTGGCCCCCGGTTTGCCCGGGGGTGCCGGGTTCAGGCCTGGAGCCGTTCGGCCAGCGCCACCAGGCCCGGGTGCATCCGGACCGAGGCGGCGCGGGCCGCGGCCTCCGGCGGCTGGAGCAGGCCCGCCGGGAGCGCGATCCCGGTGAACAGGTGCAGCGGGACCGCCTGGAAGAGCTCCGGAACCGGGAGCTCACAGGGCACGAGCTTCACGCTCCCGGCCACGGCGTATCGGGGGATGCTCGCGGCGATCGCGGCCTGCACCAGCTCCAGGGACTTGACCTTGTTGACGACCGACGTCGGGGTGATCGCATCGGCCCCGATGAGGACGGCCTCCGCCGGGACCTCGGCGATCGCCCGGTCGTCGTCGACCACCTCCACGTCGCTGTACGCGCTGACCATCCCGGCCATGGACAGGCCCTCGCCGCCCGGCCGGGACTCCATGCACACGACCGTGCGTGGCTTGCGGACGGTGAGGGCCTCGACCACGGTGGCCGACGAGGAGATCGTCAGGATGCGCCCCGGCAACGCGGGGCTGAGGGCGAACGCCGCCGTCGAGTCGCCGGCCATCTCGCCCCGGAACTTCTGCGCGGCCGCCGCGGGGTCATCCGCGGTGAGCATCGCGTTGCCCAGCCGCCACAGGGGCGCCATCACGGGGTGGGCGGCGAGGAGCGTCTCGACCGCGTCCGTCAGCTCGTCGGCCGGGATCTCGGGGAGCGCGCGGGCGGCGCGGTCCGCCGTCTCGGCGGCGCCCATCGTCCGGTCGCCCGCCAGCGCCTCGATGTCGTCCCACGCGGTCATGGCCCGTGCCATGGTACGGGCGATGGACCCCACGGCGATACTGGCGGGGCTTCGGCCCGGCGGCCGGCCCCGGCTGGTGGTGTGGCCGGACTCGGACGGCGCCCCGGCGTCGGTCGCGCTGCTCTCGGGGTCGTTCGACCCGGTGACGAACGCTCACCTCGAGCTGGCCCGCGCCGCCCGGGAGCATGCCGACCTGGCCGTGCTGACGTACTCGGTCCGGACGCTGCCCAAGGAACCCGGCGCGGCCGGTCCGCTGTTGACCGAGGACGAACGCCTGCGGGTGCTGGCGGACGTGTGTGCTGCCCGGCCCGGCCTGGCCGTGGGGCTGTGCTCGCACGGGCTGCTCGCCGACCAGGTCGCCGCGGCGACGGATCGGTTCCCGGGGGCGCGGATCTCGGTGATCCTGGGAACCGACAAGCTGGCGCAGCTGTTCGATCCCGTCTGGTACGAGGATCGCGAGGCGACGCTCGGCGCGCTGTTCGCCGCCGCCGATCTCCGCTACGCGGTCCGGGCCGGGGAGGACGCCGCCGCGGCGCTGTCGGCCGCCGCGGAGCTGGGCCATGCCGGGCGCATCGGGCCGCTCGACGTCGAGCCTGGCATCGCGGCCGTGTCGTCGCGGATGGTCCGCGCGCTGGTCCGGTCGGGTCGTGACGTGGCCGGGCTGGTGCCGCCGGAGGCGCTCGACGCGGTGAGGGCGGCCGCCCGCCGCGAGGCCGGCTGACCCCTCGGGATCACGGCTCGGCGGAGGGCGACGCCGCCCACCACCTCCAGCCGTCCACGACCACGACGATGGCCGGACCGGTGGGCGGCTCGGCCACGTACTGCGGGTACTTCGCGGCGAGCGCTGCGATCGCCGCCTCGCGGTCGGGCCCCTCCTCCTCGATGACCGCCGTCCCGTCGGCCCGGACCCACCACAGCCTCGTCCAGTCCTCGGCGTAGCGGTCGACCAGCAGCGAGACGTTCGGGTACCGGCCGATGTTCACGAGGCGCTGCAGGTGCTTCGTGCGCTTCGGCTTCCCGTCGACCGCCGTCACGACCCAGTCGCCCAGCACGGCGAAGGTGCACGGGACCACGTGCGGCCGGCCGTCCGGTGAGACGGTGGCCAGGTGGGCGACCCGGGCCTCGGCGAACCGTTGCTGCGCCTCGGTTCGGTTCATGCCGGCAACGTACCCCGGGATCAGGGCAGCACGCCCTCCAGCCGGAGCAGGAACTCCTTGCGCTCCTGCCCTCCGGTGTAGCCGCCCAGCCCGCCGCCCGAGTGGAGCACCCGGTGGCAGGGCACCACGATCGGGATGGGGTTCGACCCCAGGGCGTTGCCGGCGGCGCGGTAGGCGCGGTCGTTGCCGGCCCGGCCGGCGACCTCGCGGTACGTGGTGACCGAGCCGAACGGCACCCGCGCCGTGGCCCGCAGCACCTTCGTCGTGAAGCCCCTGGTCAGCGACCAGTCGATTCGGGTGTCGAACCGCCGCCGGTCGCCGGCGAAGTACTCGTCGAGCTCGCGCCGCAGCGCATCGAGCGAGGACGGCGCCTCGAGCACCCGGGGCGACACCCGGTCGGCGAGCTCGCCGAGGGCGTCGTCGACGCGTTCGTTCGGATAGGCCAGCCGGACCAGACCCCGGCGGGTGGTCGCCACCAGCAGCGGACCCAACGGCGAGTCCACCATGGCGTACGCGACGTCGAGCAGGCCGGCCTCCGCGGCGGCATCCGCGAACCCGGCTGCGGCGGTCCGGGACCGGGCCTCCACGTCGAGGCGGCGCGGCGCGGAATCGAAGGTGTCGGTGTTCGTCATCGTTCGTGTCCTCCCAGGGCCGCGCGCAGCTTCTTGCGGCCCTCGTACGCGTTCGCCCGGGCGGCCTCCTCGGAGGTGCCGATGGCCTCGGCCACCTCCGCGTAGGGAAGGTCCAGGACGTACCGGTGGACCACCGCGGCCCGCTGGAGCGGGGGCAGCTCCCGGACCGCCGCCCACACCTCCGGATCGGTTCCGTCGCCCTCGGCCGCCGGTGCGGCCCGTTCGGGCACGTCGGCCACCGGCACGGCGGACCGCCGGACCCGGCGCCCGTGGTCCATCGCCTTGTTCGTCGCGATCGTCATCACCCAGGCCCGGAGGTTGGATTCGGGCCGGAGGCGCGGGTACGCCCTCAGCGCCGACAGGAACGTCTCCTGGAAGCAGTCGTCCGCGCCGTCGCGGCCCACGGTCGCCGCCAGGAACCGGTACACGAGCGAACGGTGCTCCTCGAGGAACACGCTGAACGGCGGGATCGCGGTTCGTTCCATCGCTCAGGACAACGCCCGGGGGCGGGCCGGCGTGAGGTCGCCGGTCACACCGGGGGCCACGGGTAGGGGCGGCCACCGGCCGGGTAGGGGAACCGCTCGGCACGCGAGACCGCGAGCGCGCGGCGGGCGGTGGCCGCGACCTCGTCGTCGTCGAGGAGCGGCCGGAGCTCCTCGCGCAGGGGTCCGTTCCCGATCGAGCCGGCGACCCGGCGGGCATCCTCCCGAAGCTCGTCGGGAATGGGCTCGCCGGCGAACTCCCAGATCACCGTGCGGAGCTTCGGCTCGATCGAGAAGCTCACGCCGTGGTCGATCACGAACACCCCGCCGCCGTCGCGGGCGCACAGGCAGTGGCCCGCTTTCCGGTCGGCGTTGTTCACGATGAGGTCGAACGCCGCGATGCGGCGGAACTCGTCCCGGCGAGCCGGCTCCTCGGCCATCGTGAAGTAGTGCTGCTCCGGATCGAACTCGACGAACAGCTGCACCGAGCCCTCACCGGCCGGCCCGTCGCGGAGCACGGTGGGCGGGACGTCGGGCCACCCGAGCGCCCGCGAAACGGCGTACGCGGCGACCTCGCGCTGGCAGAGCGTTCCCTCGGGGAAGTCCCACAGCGGCGCCTCGCCCCGGCGGGGCTTGTAGACGACGAGCGCCTCGTCGTCGCCCGAGCGGGCCCGCGCCAGGAACGTGGAGTTGGAGGAACGCGGGAGCAGGCCGAGGACCTCCAGCGAACCCTCGGTGAGGGCCTTCGACTGGTTCACCGGTCCGAACGATCGATCCTGCCGTGACCGTTCATCGCGGGGCAGACGTGGCCCTCGGGGTCGATCGGGTTCCCGCAGACCTGGCAGGTCGGCCGGCCCCGGGAGGCGACCATCGCGCCGTGGCGGGAGAGCGACAGCATCTGTTCCCGCGTCGCGAACATCCGCACGCGCTCGCCCTCCGGCTCGTCCATCGCCTCCATCGCCTCCATGGCCTCGATGGCGTCGGGGGTCTCGAGGTCCTCGAGCTCCTCGATGGCCTCGAGCCGCTCGGCGACGGCCTCCTCCACCACCGCCTCCTGGATCGCCTCCGCGGGCGCCCCAGGCAGGCCGTCGTCCTCGTCCTCCTCGTCCTCGTCGCCGCCCTCGCCCACGCCCTCCTCGTCCTCGGCGACGAGCTCGTTGATCTCGAGGAGGAGGAGGTCCCGGTCCTCGACGTAGCCGATCGACAGGCGACCGGCCCGCCACATCGGTTCGAGGGGCTCCTCGAGGTCCATGGCCGATTCGTCCGGCCCCTCCCCGGTCTCCTTGCCGACCCGCGCCAGGATCTCGAGGATCGACGCCGACAGCAGCTGGACCTGCTGCTTCTCGACCATCAGCGTCGCGACGTCCTCGTCCTTCCGGCCCTGGAGGTAGAACGTCCGCTGGCCGGGCGGCCCCACCGCGCCGGCGGTGATCCGGTCCACGGGGTCGAGGTCCATGGAGGTCATCGCGTCATGTTCCCATCTTCCGGGAGCGCGGCTTCGACGGGATGAGGTCGGCCACCGCGCCGGTGTCGTTCACCCGGACGATCCGCGGAACGCCGTCCCCCAGCGCGACGGCCGTCACCGACGCCGGCGAGATGACGAGGCGCTGGAAGAGGTCCACGTGTACGCCGGAGTAGTGCGCCAGCAGCAGCCGGATCACGTCGCCGTGGGAGAACGCCGCGACCACGCCGCGGGGGTGCGTCGCCGCGATGCGACCCACCTCGCGGGCGGCACGCTCCTGGACCTCGAGCAGGCTCTCGCCGTTCGGGAACCGCGCGTTGGACGGCGCGCTCTGCACGGTCCTCCACAGCCGGGTCCTGCTGAGCTGGGCCAGCGTTCGTCCGGTCCAGTCGCCGTACCGGACCTCCCCGAGGTCGTCCACCCGGGTCACCGACAGGCGCTTCTGCGCGGCGACCGGCTCCGCGGTCTCGAGGCACCGTTCCAGGGGGCTCGAGTAGATGGCGGCGATCCGGACGGGCACGAGCCGCTCGGCCAGCGCACGAGCCTGGCCACGTCCCTGCTCGGACAGGTGGACGCCGGGCGTCCAGCCGGTGAGCGAGCGGCCGGTGGCCTCGGTGAGCGCGTGGCGGATGAGCAGCAGCAGCGGCATGGGAGCACCCGAGGATATCGGGGCCGTCGTGACGCCGCGTTACGACGCCGCCACGACGGGGGGCCCGGAGGTCTCCGCGAGGGGGATGCGGACGATGAACGTCGACCCCGCCCCGAGGACGCTCCGGACCTCGACGTCGCCGCCGTGCGACTCGGCCACGTGGCGGACGATGGCGAGGCCGAGTCCCGTCCCGCCGGTGCCCCGGCTGCGGGCCGGGTCCACCCGGTAGAACCGTTCGAACACCCGGTCCAGGTCCCGGGCCGGGATCCCCAGCCCGGTGTCGGTGATGCGAAGC
>DATBHM010000104.1:0-5417 GCA_036557505.1 Actinomycetota bacterium
GCAGTGGCGGGAGTGGTCCGGCTACTGGGCGGCGTCCGCCTACTCGGACTCCTGGGACATCGAGTACAACGCCATCCGGAACCAGGCGGCGCTGATCGACGTCACCCCCCTGTACAAGTACACGGTCGAGGGGCCGGACGCCGCGCGCCTCGTCGACCGGATCCAGGTCCGGAACCCCGCCAAGCTCGCCGTCGGGCAGGTCTGGTACACGTGCTGGTGCGACGAGCAGGGCAAGGTGATCGACGACGGCACGATCACGCGGCTCGACGAGCAGCGGTACCGGTGGACCGCCGCCGACCCCCAGCTCCGGTGGTTCCGGATGAACGCCCGCGGACTCGACGTCCGGATCGAGGACGTCAGCGCCTCGATCGCGGCCGTGGCCCTCCAGGGCCCCTGGTCCCGCGACGTCCTCCAGGCGGCGACGGGCACGGACTGGACCGATCTGCGGTACTTCCGGGAACGGTCGACGAGGATCAGGCGCATCCCCGTCGACGTCACCCGGACGGGCTACACGGGCGACCTCGGGTACGAGCTGTGGGTCGACGCGTCGAAGGCCGTGCCGCTGTGGGACACGCTGATGCAGGCCGGCGCCGCGTGCGGCATCCGCCCCGCGGGCATGCTGGCGCTCGACGTGGTCCGGGTCGAGGCCGGCCTGATCCTGCTCGAGGTGGACTACACGAGCGCCCGACACGCCCTGATCCCCGAGCAGGCGTACTCCCCGGGCGAGATCGGCCTCGGACGGCTCGTCGACCTCGGGCGCCCGACGCGGTTCGTGGGGCGGCGCGCCCTGGAGCGCGAGGAGCGGGGGGGCGGGCCCCCCCGACGGCTGGTCGGCATCACGCTCGACTGGCCGAGGTTCGAGCGACTGCACGCGATGCGCGGGCTGACGCCTGCGGTCCCCACCGCGGCCTGGCGCACGGCGGTGCCGGTGTTCTCCGGGACCAGGCAGGTCGGGAAGGCCACGAGCGGGACGTGGAGCCCCATCCTCAAGGCGAACGTCGCGCTGGCGTCGATCCCGGCCGCACTCGCCGAACCCGGCACCCGGGTCGAGGTCGAGTGGACGGTCGAGGCGCGGCGGGGCCGGGTGCCGGCCGTCGTGACGGCGCTGCCGTTCCTCGATCTGGAACGAAAGCGCACGTAGCGGGCCACGTCGGCAATTCCGGGCAGCTGCTGGGACAATGGATACCACCGTGCCGGAGTTGAAACGCCGCCCGTCCCCAACCGTGCTCCTGATCGCGGCACTGGTTGCCGCGTTCGCGATGGCGCTCGTCATCGCGCTGGTCGGGAGCCTGCTGATGTCGATCGTCGTCGGCCTCCTGATCCTCGCCGGGGGGGCCGCGATCGCGTGGCGGCAGCGCGACACGGCCACCGACGTGTCGCGGCGCCGGTTCCTGACGACCATGGGCGCCACCGGGGTCGGGGCGATCGTCGTGGGGTCGGGGATCGGCCGGGCGGTCGAACGCGCCACCAAGCCCGACCCCGGTCCCACGCTGGAGGCGATGGCCCGCAACGTCGGCGCTCCCGGGATGGAGTTCCTCCGCCGGGGAGCGCACGCGGACCGCTCCGGCGACATCCAGCTGGTGCTCGCCCCGTGGAACACCTCGAACTACTCGTTCGAGTCGCTGAAGCTCGAACACGACGACCCCCGGTCGAGCCACGCGATGCTGTGGGGCTACACCGAACGAATCCCCCTGGTGGTGGTCGCTCCGGGCATCGTCGCGCCCTCGGACTCGACGGAGCCGGTGACGCTGGCCGATCTCGCGCCGACCACCGCACAGCTGATGGGGTTCCCGTTCTCGACGCCGGACGGCCAGGTGCTCCCCGGCGTCCCGAAGCCGTCGGGCAAGGTGAAGGTCGTCGTCACGTACGTCATCGACGGCGGGGGGTGGAACGTCCTCACCAAGTGGGGCGATGCCTGGCCGAACCTGCGCCGGATGATGGGCGAGGGCGCCAACTTCCGGAATGCCACCATGGGGTCGTTCCCGTCGGTCACGGCGTGCGCACACGCGACCATCGGGACCGGGCGCTTCCCGATGCACCACGGCATCTCCGGCCACAACGTCCGCGTGGACGGCCACGTTCAGAAGGCGTGGGGCGAACTCGGGCACGCCGATCCCTCGTATCTCCTGATCCCGACCCTCGCCATGGACTACGCGGACGCGACGAACCACCGGGCGTGGGTCGGGGAGATCGGCTACCAGATCTGGCACCTGGGAATGACGTCCGACCCCGGCAGGGGGCCGCACGGGGAACTGCCGGTCGCCATGTACTGGGACGAGGACGACACCGACCACTGGCAGTCGCAGAACCCAGACCTCTTCCGGATGCCGGACGGGATGCCGCCCCGGGACTTCCTCACCGAAAGGCTCATCGGATGGTTCGGCGAGGGCGACGGCAAGAAGATCGACCGTCGCGGAAAGAAGGTCTGCTGCTCCCCACCGATCGTCGAGTATCAGGGCGAGATCATCGCGCAGGCCTTGAAGAACGAACCGATCGGACACGGCGACGCCACGAGCCTGCTCTACATCAACTACAAGTCGCCGGACTACACCGGCCACGTCGTCAACATGAACGACTACGACGAGTGGTACGTGCTCCACCAGGTGGACGCCGAGCTCGGGCGGGTGCGGGCCATGCTGGAGCAGGCGTTCCACCCGGGCGAGTGGGCGCTGATCGTCACCGCCGACCACGGGCAGTGCCCGCTGGTGGACACGGCGGGGGGCGTCCGCCTGGACCCGATCCAGTTCCAGGAGGACCTCGCCAGCCGGTTCGGCAAATCGGTGTGGGAGGTGGCGACGCTCGACGACGTGAAGCCGTCCGAGGTGTACCTCGACAGCCGGGCGATGGGCGACTCCGGGACGACGGCCGGCGAGATCGCCGCCTCGTTCCGCGACTACCGGTACGGCGACAACATCGGGCCGTACATCTCGCCGGCCTCGATCGACCGGGGCCGGCGGCTCCAGCGGGAGTTCTCGGGGGTGTTCCCGAAGGACTTCCTGCTGAAGCTGACGCAGGACCGCACCTCGACGTACGGCGCGGGCAACTACCCCGACGCCGACCCCGGCATCCCGACGCTCGGCTGACCCATCCCCCGGCCCGTCCCAACGTGGCGGACGCCGATGGGACAATCCCTGGGATGACGAGCGCGGTCAGGGAGGAACGCAGGGTCGTCACGGCCCTGTTCGCCGACCTCGTGGGCTCGACGCCGCTCGGCGAGCGGCTCGACCCGGAGGAGGTTCGGCTGATCGTCGGGGAGGCCCTCGCCCGGATCGTCCGGCGCGTCGAGGCGTACGGCGGCACGGTCAAGGACCTGGCCGGCGACGGCGTCCTCGCGCTGTTCGGCGCCCCGACCGCCCACGAGGACGACACCGAGCGGGCCGTGCGGACCGGCCTCGCCGTGGCCGAGGAGATCGGCGAGTACGGGGAGGACGTCGCCCGCGGGTGGGGCGTGGAACCGCTCCGGGTCCGCGTCGGCGTGGCCACCGGTCCGGTGGTGGTCGGCGAGATCGGGGCCGGGAACCGCGTCGAGTACGGCGCCACCGGCGACGCCGTGAACATCGCCGCGCGCCTCCAGGGAGCGGCCGACCCCGGCGGCGTGCTCGTGGCCGACTCCGCCCGCCGCCTGGTCGAGCCGCTGTTCGAATGGGGCGACGAGCGCGAGCTCGACCTCAAGGGCAAGGACGAGCCGGTCGCCGCGAGCCCGGTGCTCGGGGCGCAGGAGGAGGGCGCGAAGGTCCGCGGCCTCGAGGGAACGCAGGTCCGGATGGTCGGTCGCCAGCCCGAGCTGGACCTCGTTCGGGAGGCGGTGGACCAGGTCCTGGCGGGGGCCGGCGCGATCCTGTTCGTCACGGGGGAGCCGGGCATCGGCAAGAGCCGGCTGCTCGCCGAGACGCACGATCTGGCAACGGGCCTGCCCTCCGAGCGCCCGGTGACCTGGCTCGAGGGCCGCTGCGTCTCCTACGGCGAGACGCTCCCCTACTGGCCGTTCCGGGATCTGCTCCGGCGGTGGCTGGGCGGGTCGGCCGACGACCCCGAGATCCGTGTCCGCATCTCGCTGCAGCGTTCGGTGGAGAAGGTCTTCGGCGACCGGGCGAAGGAGGTCGCACCGTACCTCGCCGCCGTGCTGGGCCTCACGCCCGACCCCGAGGCGGAGGCCCGCCTCGCCACGCTCTCGCCGGAAGCGCTGCAGTACCGGACGTTCGAGGTCGTCCACCATCTGATCGAGAAGATGGCGAAGGACGGCCCCGTCGTCGTCGCGCTGGAGGACCTCCACTGGGCCGACGCGACCTCGCTGCAGCTCGTCCAGCGGCTGATGCCCCTGTCGGAGTCGTCGGCCGTGCTGTTCGTCGTGACCCTCCGGCCGGAACGCGACCACCCGGCGTGGTCCGTGCGGGAGAGCGCCCTGTGGACGCTCCCCCACCGGGCCCGCGACCTCGCCCTGGAGGCCCTCTCCGGCCGGGCGGACCTCGAGCTGCTCCACGCGCTGGTCGGCGAGGACGTGCTGCCGGAGAACCTCGAGCGCCGCGTCGTGGCGGGGGCCGAGGGGAACCCGTTCTTCCTGGAGGAGCTGGTCCGGTCGCTGGTGGACGCCGGGGCGCTCACCCGGGACGAGTCGACGCCGTCCGGGTGGCGGTTCGACCACGAGGTCGCCGTCGAGGTCCCGGCCAGCGTCGAGAAGGTGCTGCTCGCGCGGATCGACCGGCTGTCGCCCTCCTGCCACCGCGTCCTGACCGCGGCGTCGGTGCTGGGCCGGCAGTTCGGCCAACCGGTGCTGCAGGCCGTGCTGGCCGCGGAGGGCGAGCCCGAGGGCGACGTCGAACCGGCGCTGGCCGAGCTGCAGCGGCTCGACCTCCTGCGGCTCGAGCGGCGGTGGCCCCAGCCCGAGTTCCGGTTCAAGCACGTGCTGATCCAGGAGACCGCGTACCGGACGCTGGTGGGGGCGGAGCGCCGCCGGCTGCACCGCCGGGCCGCCGAGTGGCTGGAGGAGGAGTCGTCGGGCGAGTCGCGTTCCTACGGCGTGCTCGCCCACCACTGGCTCGCGGCCGAGGACGAGGACAAGGCCGTCAGGTACCTCACGGTCGCCGCCGACCGGGCCCGCCAGGAGTACGCCCTGGACGAGGCCATCGCGCAGTACCGCGAGCTGCTCCCGCTGATGGAGCGACGGGGCGAACGGAGCGAGATGGCGGTCGTGCTGTTCAAGCTGGCCCTCGCCCTGCACGTGTCGCTGCGGTTCGCCGAGGCGAACGACACCTACCAGCGGGCGTTCGACCTGTGGGCACCGCCGGAGCCCCGTTCTGAGGCGCCCACCGAGACGCTCCGACTGGCCAGCAGCTTCCTGCCGAACGACAACGACCCCAAGTCGGCGATCGCGTGGCCGAACATCCAGCTCTGCATGCAGCTGTTCGACCGGCTGGTCG
>DATBHM010000105.1:0-2090 GCA_036557505.1 Actinomycetota bacterium
GCGCCCGCGCGCGCGACGCGCCCGTTCGAGCTCGAGCGTCTCCCTCGCGCGAGTCCGGACGATCTTCTTCACGAGCGCGGTCGGGATCGGTTGCTCGACCGTGAACCGGAGCGTCCCCTTGCCGGAAAGATAGGGCGTGAGCGCGTCGCCGCACGCCTCGCGGACTCGATCGTTCGCCGGGAACAGGCTGCAATGGTCGCGGAATGCCGCGAACGAGACCAGGAGGCGCCCGTGCAGCTTGAACGTCGGGATCTGGTAGCTGATGGTCTCGGTGGCCTCGGGCTCGACCGACCGAATCGTCGCCCGGAGCCGATCGAGCGCCCGGCGCTCCGGGGCCGGCAGCCCGGCGAGGTACTGCTCCACGGTCGCCGGCCCGGCCACGCTCAGCCCTCCACGTGGTACGCCAGCCGGGACAGTCGCCCTTCAGCCGCCAGGAGGTGGACGGTACGCAGGAACGACTGGAACGCGGCGTTCGCCTCCGGGCCCTCGGCCTCGTCGAGCTCGCGGGCGAGCTCCTCCCGCGCGGCGCGCCAGCGCGCGGCCACGTCCACGATGTTGCCGGTCACGTCCTCGATCCGGACGTCCGCGAACCCGGCCTCGCGCAGGAGCGGTTCGTCGGCGCCGGCGGGCGTGAACACGAACTCGCCCATCGAGCCGCTCCGGGCGTCCATCTCCTCGCGGCGGAGCGGACCGGTCACCACGACCGCGTCCGTGTACACGGCTCGCCCGTTCGGGCGCAGCACGCGGCGCCACTCGGCGAACACCGGTCCCCGGTCGAAGACGTGGTTGATGGAGTCGATCGAGATGATCGCGTCGAACGACCGGTCGTCGAACGGCAGCCGCTCGCGGACGTCGTGAACGAGGAACGACGCCCGGTCCGCCAGGCCGGCCCGCTCCGCTGCCCTGGTGGCGGCGTCGACGCCGCCCTCGTGGAGGTCGATCCCCACGACCCGGCAGCCCGTCGACCGAACGAGGAACAGCGCCGGGCCGCCCGACCCGGAGGCCACGTCCAACACGGTGGACGCCTCGTCGATCCCGAGGTCCAGCTGGAACCGACGGTGCTCGTCGGCGGTCGTCCATGAGAACTGTCCGATGTCCTCGCCGAACGCCCGTTGTCGGATCCGCGCGTTGAGGTCGCCGGCGGACGGGGTGTACGTCCGGTCGTAGTACCCGGTGTCGGGCGGACCCGGCCCGTCGCCGCGTTCGGATGCCTGCACGGGGGCGGAGTATCGCACGGCCGTATGCCCAGCCGTGGTCGACCCCGGGCAAGGTCTGTGGCGGTACGTCGACGTTCGTCGACAGCCCGGTGGCACTGATCGACGACAACAACCCAGCCCCTGCCATGAGGGTGAGCACGATCCGGCAGCCTGAGCCGTCACTACTTCGGAACGATGTCAACGTTCACCGACCTCGGAGGTCGCCGATCGGCGACATGGCTCAACCGGAAGCCCCCTCTCCCGCCGCGGGCCTTCGGGAGGCCCCAAAACGGCTCGGTCCACCCAGCCCGGATCCGGATGGAACCGAACGGCCCCCTCCGGCGTCCTGGGTGCGTCCCGGCGCGCCTGGCGCCGACCGTCGCGTCCCGCGGGGAGGTCATGACATGCGTCGTTCCGTTCCGATCCTGGCCCTCGTCGTCCTCGCCCTCGGCCTGGTGGCCTCCCCGCCGGCCCTCGCCGGCTCGGTGCTGCCCACGGGGTTCCGGGCCCAGTCGATCAGCTTCGTGTCCGCCCAGGACGGATGGATCCTCGGCGTCGGGCCCTGCGGCCAGACCACCTGCACCACCGTCCTCGGGACGACCGATGGCGGTGGCGTGTGGGGCGTGGTGGGGAAGATCAACGCTCCGCTCACCTACGACAAGATCGGCGGGGTGACGGGGATCCGGATGGCCGACGACCTCCACGGGTGGGCGTTCGGGCCCTCGCTGTGGTCGACGGCCGACGGCGGGCACACCTGGCACAAGCACGCGATCCCGGGCGGCGGGCGGATGGTCCCGGTGCTGGCGGCGGACGCCGACGGTGTGTACGCGCTCGTGTCGACCTGCAAGCTCAACGAGTCGCCGGGGAACTGCGCCCCGGCGACCCTGTGGAAGA
>DATBHM010000106.1:0-2110 GCA_036557505.1 Actinomycetota bacterium
TCCGCGTGGACCTCGTGATCACGCCGACGGCCGTGGTCCGGACCCGCGCCGGGAGGCGCCCGCCCGGCATCCTGTGGGGCCACCTCGACGACCGGAAGATCGGGGAGATCCCCGAGCTCGGGCGCCGGCGACCGGGCTGACCTCCGAAGTTCGGCTCGTCGCCGGCCGCCAGATCGTCGGCGTTTGCGTCAGCCCGGCCGTTGCCCGCAGGCTTGCCGTCCATGACGCCCCTCTCGACCCCTGAACACCAACGCCTTTCCGGCGCGGGCGGCCCCGAAGGCCCGCTCTCCGAGGCCGGCCCGTGGGCGCAGTGGGGCCCGTACCTGTCCGAGCGGGCCTGGGGCACCGTCCGGGAGGACTACTCCCCCGGCGGGACGGCGTGGGAGTACTTCCCGCACGACCATGCCCGTTCGCGGGCCTACCGGTGGAACGAGGACGGCATGGCCGGGATCTCCGACGTCCACGGCCGGCTGTGCCTGGCCCTCGCCCTGTGGAACGGCCGCGATCCGATCCTCAAGGAGCGGATGTTCGGACTCACGGGCAACGAGGGGAACCACGGCGAGGACGTCAAGGATTACTGGTGGTTCACCGAGGCACTCCCCAGCCATGCGCTGCTGAAGTGGCGGTACCACTACCCCCAGCAGGCGTTCCCCTACGGCGACCTCGTCGCCACCAACCGGGCGCGGGGCAGGCTCGACCCCGAGTACGAGCTGCTGGACACCGGCGTGTTCGACGCCGGGTACTGGATCGTCGAGACCACCTACGCCAAGGCCGAGCCGAACGACATCCTGTTGAAGGTCACCGTCCGCAACGCCGGTCGGGAGACGGACACCATCCACGTCCTCCCGACGCTGTGGTTCCGCAACACGTGGTCGTGGAATCCGGACGCGCGCCTGCCGAGCATCTCGTTGGACGGGGCCGACGCGCTGGTCGCCGAGCACGAGGACCTCGGCGCGTGGCGGCTGGAGGCGGCGCCCGGCCCGGACGGCGCGATGCCGGAGCCGCTGTTCTGCGACAACGAGACCAACGAGCGGGCCGTGTTCGGCGCGGCCGGCGGGCCCGACTACGCCAAGGACGGCATCAACGACCACGTGGTCGGCGGCCTCCCGACCGTCAACCCGGCCGAGGAGGGCACCAAGTCCGCCTGGTGGTACCGCGTGGAGGTCCAGCCGGGAGAGACCGCGGAGGTCCACCTGCGGTTCCGCGACGACTCCGTTCCCGACGCGCTCGGCGTGCCCTGGTCGGGCGACGTCCTGCAGGCGATCGTCCACGAGCGCGAGACCGAGGCCGACGAGTTCTACGCGACGCTCACACCGGCGGACGCCACGCCGGAGGAGGCCGCGGTCATGCGGCAGGGGTTCGCCGGCATGATCTGGTCGAAGCAGTACTACCCCTACGACGTGAACCGCTGGCTGGACGGCGACCCGGGGCAGCCGGCCCCGCCGCCGGAGCGGCGCTCCGGCCGCAACGCCGACTGGCGAAGCCTCGACGCCGCCGACGTCATGTCGATGCCCGACCCCTGGGAGTACCCGTGGTTCGCCGCGTGGGACCTGGCGTTCCACACGGTCGTCTTCGCGCACGTCGACCCGTGGTTCGCCAAGTACCAGCTGCTCGCGCTCACCCGCGAGTGGTTCATGCATCCGAACGGCGCCCTGCCCGCGTACGAGTGGTCGTTCGACGACGTGAACCCGCCGGTGCACGCCTGGGCAGCGCTCCGCGTGCACGAGATCGCGGGCGACGACGACTCGAGATTCCTCGAGCGGATCTTCCACAAGCTGCTCCTCAACTTCACCTGGTGGGTGAACCGGAAGGACTCCGAGGGCAACAACCTCTTCGAGGGCGGGTTCCTCGGGCTCGACAACATCGGCCCGTTCGACCGGTCCGCCGCCCTGCCGGTGGCCGGGGTGCTCGAGCAGTCGGACGGCACCGGCTGGATGGCGATGTACGCGCTGAACCTGCTCGACATGGCGATCTGCCTGGCCCTCAACGACCGCACCTACGTGGACATGGCGACGAAGTTCTTCGAGCACTTCGCGTACATCGCCGAGGCGGCCTACCAGCAGGGGCTGTGGGACGAGGAGGACAGCTTCTTCTACGACCAGCTGCGGCT
>DATBHM010000107.1:0-11509 GCA_036557505.1 Actinomycetota bacterium
GACCCGGCCTCGACCGCGTTCGACATCGCGCCGATGGTGCCGGTGTTCGTCGGTGACGACGTCCAGCAGTGCCGGGACCTGGTGAAGCCGTTCCTCGCGCTGTACATGGGCGGGATGGGCGCGCGGGGGCGGAACTTCTACAACTCGCTCGCGCGGCGCTACGGCTACGAGGAGGCGGCGGCCAGGATCCAGGACCTGTACCTCGAGGGCCGCAAAGGCGAGGCGGCCGGCGCCGTCCCCGACGATCTCGTCGACGAGGTCTCGCTGTGCGGGCCGCCGGAACGGATCGCCGAGCGGATGACCATCTGGCGCGACGCGGGCGTCACCACGCTGATCGCCACGACGCTCCAGGTCGACGCGCTCGGGGCCCTCGCCGCCGGCAGCGCCTGACGGAGGGCTGTGCGTTCCTCGATTGCTTGGCGCGTGGGGTTCCCCCAGCGGGCTGGCGGTCGATCTGAGCACGGCCGCGATGGAGGGGACCCTGACGCTTGTCTGCCTTAGACGGCGGCTGATGCCCAGGCTTCGGTGGTCACGACCGCCCATGACTCGAATCTCGCCCAGGCCTCCCCGGCGTCCGCGAACGGCGGCGCCTTCAGGCCGGCGAGGCGCATATCATCGGTGAGCTCGTGGAGCGCGCGAGCCGCCTCGACCCCTCGGACGGAGGGGTTCAGTCCTTCCGTGCGCCGCGCCGTCGAGAGCATGGTCTCCAGGATGCGGAAGATCGACCGCCAGTTGGGAAAGTCCCCTGGCAAGTCTCCTACGAGGTCCGCGAGCTCCGATGTCCTCGCGGACCGATAGCGGAGCTGGTTACGTTGTGGGATCACCTCGAGGAGACCGCCCATCTTCAACGCCTCGAGCGCATCTGCGACGTTCCGCTTCGTGTATCCGACGACGTGAGCGAGGTCGGCTGCCGAGAGGCTCGAAGAGCTGTCCGACAGGTAGGTCCGGAGTATCTCGGCTCGTGCTCCGACTCCGAACAGGGCCCGGCATCGCAGAACGACCAGCGACGGCCGAGCGAAATCGGGGATCCGGGCGCGACCCGTCCGCTGGTACTGGCGAGGATCGGTGCTGCCGGGCCATCGAAGGGTTGAGTGTGCGTTAATTGTGGCCGCGAACGGCCCGAACGCCCTCCGCTCTTCCGGCAACGCCTTCGACAGGAGGTTTCTGAGCCGTACCGCGGACACGTAGCGTCCGTAGCCGATACACCAGTCGGTCGCTTCGTCGCGAAGTCGCGGATCGGTATCCCCGAGGAACGCCGTGAACAGGATGAGGGGCTCCGGATCGATCGCGTGCGAAACATGTCGCCGGCGCCAGCCTGAAACCCCGAGCTCCGCCCACAGGCTCCACGCGAGCTCGAGGGCCCCTTCTTGGAGCCGATCGCTAAGCGCGGGCATCGGCATCGTCCATTCCGAGCGCGACCAGGACCCTGACAAGCTCCTGCCGAAAACCTTCCGAAGGGTCGTGAGTCTGGCTCCACCGGGCCGCGGCCAGAAGCTCCTCCTCGGTGGGATCCAGGGCTCGAAGGTCGGCGAAGTGCTTGCTTGTCGTCGCCTGGTCGGCCGCCGCGTAAAGCTTGAAATGGATCTGATCGAAGCGCCCCGCGAGATGGAGTGTCAGCCCTCCGTATCGGCGAGCTCCGAGCCTGGCCTCGAAGCCTTCGGGGAGTCCGAACCGGAGCAGTTCGGTCGGTCCGGGGTTGAGCCATCGTTCGTCAAGGTCGAGCAACCGTCCGACGTCTGCGACCGAATCCGAGAGCGGCGTGGGAAACGGTTGCGCCGAAACGAGCTCTCCGCTCTCGACGAGGGCCACTACATCGAGGTCCTTGGTCGGCCGCGCGATGAGGCCAAGCAGCATCAAGCCGCTTCCGCCGATCGCGACGACCTCGTATCTCAGACCCCGGGCGTCGAGTGTGTCCCCGAGGATCGCGAGGGCCTGGTCGAGAAGGCCTTGATCCATGTCCACAGCGAGAATTGTAACTGCTCGATTCGAGCATGCAAGTTTCTCGATTAGAGAAGGGAGTGCAGTTACGGCGCCTCGTGGATCTCCGTCGCCGCCCGGATGCCCGACTCGAGCGCGCCCTGGATCCATGCGTGGTACAGGGAACAGTGCTCGCCGGCGAAGTGGATGCGGCCCTCGGGCGCCACGATCGCTGCCTGGAGGTCGGTCTGCTGATCCGGCGAGAACAGGGCGAACGCCCCGCGCGCCCACCGGTCGCCGTACCAGGCGTGTGAGGTTCCCACCTCGAACTCCTCGCGGATGCCCGGGTGGATCTTCGAGACGTCGTCGAGGGCCTCCTCCAGACGGGTCTCGGGGTCCATCGCCCCCCATTGCAGCGCGTCCTGGCCCCACGAGTAGGACGCCAGCAGCACGCCGCGCTCCGTCTCGGTCGAGGTGGCCGGGTAGTTCATGCGCCGGATCGGCAGGTCGGTCACCGTCGCTCCGCCGCCCACGATCCCGTCCACCGTCTCCCACAGACGGTGGCGGACCTGGAAGAGCACCTTGGTCGAGGCATGGTAGTTCAGCTCGCGGATGGCCTTGCGCTTCTCGTGGGAGAGCTCCCCGCCCAGGATCTCGACGGTCCGCAGGCACGGGAACGGCAGCGCGCACACCGCGTAGTCGCCGGTGACGTTGAACCGCCCGGACTCGGTCTTGAAGTGCACCGTCACGCCGTCGGAGGCGAGCTCGATCGCATGGACCTGCGATCCGAACCGGACCTCCTGCTGCAGGTCCCGGAAGAACGCGTTGGGCAGCTGGTCCATGCCGCCGTCGATCGTCTGCATGTCGACGTACGCGCCCTCGAGGTCCTCGCGAAGGACCTCCATCACCGCGTTGTGCATGTCGGTCTCGACGAAGTTCATGACGGCGTAGTACTCGATGGCGCCCTCGCTGAAGCCCCGGTGCACCAGGAAGTCGTAGAGCGAGAACCGGTCGTACTGTGCGCGGATCTCGTCCCATGCCGCGTCGCCGTCGCGGTCGAGCAGCGCCTTGATGTCCGCGATCGCGTGCATCCACAGGTCGTCGGCGGTCTTCCCGCGCTCGTGCGGCGCCAGGTCGAACGGCAGCCGCTCCGGGTTGGCGTTCGCCTCCTCCATCGTCATGCGGACCCCGGCGATGTGGACGAGGCCCTTGGGGTTCCCCATGACGAACGGCCGCATCGGGAGGTCGAACAGCTCGCAGTACTTCAGCGTGAGGTCGTGACTGCGCGGGATGCGCATCGCCCCGAACTCCGCGTACAGGCCCGGCGCGAAGTCCCGGCAGGTGAACACGCGCCCGCCGACGCGGTTCTGGGCCTCCAGCACCACGACGTCGTGGCCCTGACGCTTCAGCTCGTACGCCGCCACCAGTCCCGCGATGCCGGCGCCCATCACCACGACCCGTTTGCGCGCGCCCGGCCGCCGGTCGAGCCCGTGCTGCGCGACGCCCATGGTCTCCTCGGGCACCGGCTCGGTCACGACCGGCTGGGCGGCCCCCTCGGCGAGCAGCTCGTGCTCCCTGGTGTGTTCGTCCCCGCCGGCCACGGCTCAGTCCTTCGCCGGTTCCATGACCATCGGCGCCTCGTGGATGGACTTCGCCGCGCGGATGCCCGATTCCAGCGCGCCCTGGATCCACGCGTGGTACAGGGAACAGTGCTCGCCGGCGAAGTGGACGCGACCCTCCGCAGCGGTGATGTCGGCCTGGAGCTCCGTCTCCTGCTCCGGCTCGAACAGGGCGAACGCACCGCCCGCATAGGGGTCGGCGTCCCAGCAGTGCATCGCCCCGAGCTCGAACTCGTTCACGATCTCCGGGTGGATCTTGGCGACGTCCTCGAGCGCCTGCTCGACGGCATCCTCCTCGCCCATGGACGACCACCGAATGGCGTCGTTGCCCCAGGTGTAGGACGCGAGCAGCATGCCGCGTTCCTCGGTCGGGTCGCTGAACGACGGGTACACGATCCGCCGGATGGACAGGTCGGTGGCCGAGGTCCCCCCGACGATGCCCAGGGGTTCGCGCTCCCAGAACCGCGACCGCGTCTGGAACACGATCTTCGTCGACGAGTTGTAGTGCAGCTCGCGGATGGCCTTCTGCTTGCCGCGGGAGAGCGCCGGGGTGATCTCGATCGAGCGCATCACCGGGTAGGGGAGCGTGCAGATCGCGTAGTCCCCCGTGACGCTGAACCGGTTCCCCCCGCTCTTGTAGTGGACGGTGACGTCGTGGTCGGTCTGCTGGATCGCGTTGACCTCGGCGCCGAACCGCACGTACCGCTTCACGTGCTCGTAGAACGCCCGCGGGAGCATGTCGGTCCCGCCGACGATCTCCTGCATGTCCTCGAACGACCGCCCGACGATCTCCCGGAGCTGTTCGATGACGGCGGCGTTCATGTTCTGCTCGCGGAACGACATCACGCCGTACAGCTCGATCGCGCCCTCCGAGAACCCCCGCATCTGGAGGAACTCGCGGATGGAGTACTGGTCGTACTCCGCGAGGATCCTCTCGAACGCGTCGTGCCCCTCGCGCTCGTAGAGGTCGCGGACCTCCTGCGTCGCCTCGTTCCACATCTCGCTGTACGTGCGGCCGCGCTCGTGCGCCTCGAGCTCGAACGGCAGCCGCTCCGGGTTGGCGTCCGCCTCGGCCATGGTCATCCGCTCGCCCCCCACGTACACCAGCGCGCGGGGGTTCCCCATGACGAACGGCCGGAGCTGCAGGCCGAACAGGCTGCAGTACTCGAGCGTGAGGTCGTGGACCCGGGGGATCCGCATGGCGCCGGCCTCGATGTACAGGCCGGGCGCCCAGTGGCGCAGCGTGTACACGCGGCCGCCGACCCGGTGCTGGGCCTCGAGCACCAGCGGCTCGTGCCCCTGCCGCATCAGCTCGAACGCCGCGACCAGCCCGGCGACGCCGCCGCCGATGATGATCACCCGCTTCTGGGGCTGCGGCCGCTGCTCGAGTCCCTGCGTCGGGACCGCGAGCACCTCCTCGGGAACCGGCTCGGCGTGGAGCTCCTGTTCCACGCCCTCGGCCATCAGGTGGTGCTCGCGGGCGTGGAGCTCGGTCTCCTGCTCGTGGTTCCCCCGGTCGTCGTCCACAGCGAGATCCCTCCCGGTCGTCGCGGAGCCGCGAGTGTATGCCGCGCCCGTGCCCGGAGGAAGGAACCGCCACCCGTTGCGGTCGGGCTCCCGGTCGGCGACCATTCGCCCGATGTCGATCGTCGCGTTCGCCACCTCGACCGACCACCCGGCGCTGCACGTCGTCAGCCGCGCGCTGCTGATCGCGGGCGCGGTCGCGGCGGTGGCGTGGCTGCTCGTCGTCCTGATCGTGCGCGTGTTCCGGCGCTCGGACGAGCCCGAACCCGGCCCCGCGACCATGGACCTCGGACCCGAGACGCCGGCCCTCGCCAACATGCTCACGAACAACTGGAAGCCGACGCCCGAGGCGGTCCCGGCCACGCTGCTCGACCTCGCGGCACGCGGCTTCGTCGAGTTCCAGCAGGTCGCGCCCGGGGAGTTCCAGTGCCGCATCCGGAAGCAGGACGACCCGAGCCTCGCCACCTACGAACGGCGCGTGATGACGTTGCTGCGGTCGAAGGAATCCGGCGGGGTCGTGCCGACGCGGGCGATGACCACCGGACCCACCGACGCGGCCGACAGGTGGTGGAAGGGGTTCCGCAAGGAGGTCGTCCGCGACGCGAAGGACGCCGGGCTGTCCGAGGACATGTGGAACGCGGCCAGCCGGGCCGTGGTCAGCGTGGCCGCGTTCGTTCCGGCGATCCTGTTCGGGATCGCGGTGCCGCTGTACGGCGCCGTCTACTTCGCGGTGTTCGCGGTGGCGCTGACCGGCGCCCTGTGGGGGAGCGGCAGGCAGCGCTCGACGCCGGCCGGCGTCGAGGCGGCTGCGCGGTGGCTCGGGGTGCGGGAGTACCTGCAGCAGGACTCGGTGTTCGACACGCTCCCGCCGACCGCCGTGATCACCTGGGAGCGGTACCTCGGGTACGGGGCGGCGATGGGGCAGGCAGCCGGCGCGGCCCGGCCGATCGCGATGGGAGCCGAGAGCGACCGCCGGGCCTGGAGCTCGGTCGGGGGGGAGTGGCGGCAGGTCAAGGTGGTGTACCCGGGGAACGTCGCATCGCCCGGCTGGGGACGGCGGCCGTCCGGCATCGTCCTGCTGTCGATCGTGGCCGGTGCGGCGTCGTTCGGGCTGTTCGTGCTGTCCGGCGGGCTGGAGCGACTCGCCGACACCGGACCGGCGAATCAAGCGGACAACCTGACGATCGGCGAGATCGCCGCACTCGCGCTGGGCGTGGTGGTGGCCGTGGCCGCGGCCATCATGTTCCTGCGGGGGGCGATCGATCTGTTCGCGAAGCGGCAGGTGACCGGCGAGATCCTCCGGGCCCGGCGGTACGGCAGCGACGACCAGCCACAGTTCTACCTGGCCGTCGACGACGGATCGACCGACCGGATCCGCGCCTGGCGGGTCCGGCGCGAGCTGTACGTTCGCGTCCCCGAGGGCGGGTGGGCGGCCGCGACCGTGACGCGCCTCCTGCGCTACGTGCGCGACCTCCAACCCACGCCCGCCCCGCCGCGGGCCACCAGCCCGGCGGGTCCACCGCCCGGCGCGGCGGCGGTGCCGCCGCCCGGTGGGGGGACGCCGCCCGCCCCCGCGCCGTCCGGGGGCGAGTTCACGCCCTGAGCGGGGTCAGCGGACCAGATGCACGCCGGCCGTCGTGACGGCTCCGGTCTGCGGTGCCGCCACCCCGTCGATCTGCACCGGCTTCCCGGTCGAGGTGACCTTGACCACCAGGTTCCCGGTCTTCACCGAGGGGAACGCCGGGATCGTGACGACGACGAAGCCGGACCCCTTCGTGTTCGCCGTGACCGTGTGCCCGGCGAACGTCATCGAGAAGGTCCCGCACGTCGAGCACCGCTTCACCAGCACGCCGAGCTGCCGGGCGTGCACCCCGTTGAGCTTGAGCGTGGCGTTGTGGGCCGACGTGGTCGACAGGGTCCCGAGGAACGCGCCCGCCTGAGCGGACTTCCGGGTCCACGATCCGGCCCCGACGGCCATCGCCCTGTCGTCGACGGGGACCATCGTGCACTTCTGCGCGCTGAACCCGGACAGGTTCCCGGCGTGGTCCCGGGCCCGTACCGCGAAGCAGTAGGAGGTGCCGGCCGTGCCCGTGAAGAGGCGCGACGTCCCCGTGAGGTGCTGGAGGGCCGCCGGCTGGGTGAACGCGCCGAACCCCGCGTTGAACCTGGCGCTCTTCACGCGGAGGTCGACGTTGGCGAGCCCGCTGCCGCCGGCGTTGTCCGAGGCCTTCCACTTCAGGGTGATCGACTTCGAGATCGTCACGGTCTTGGCCGGCGCCGTCATGGCCGCCGTGGGCTTGGTGAGGTCGCCGCCGGTGCCGATCGTCGCCTGGTACATCCCTCGGCCGTGCGTGGCCACCCGCAGCACCTCGCTCCCAGTCCCCGGCCGGGCGATCGCCATGTCGAAGATGGCCACGATCGGGAGCCCGGTCCCGAACGGCGTCCAGCTCCCGCCGCTGTTGGTGGAGGCGTACACGCCGATGTCGGTCCCGAGGTACAGGTGGGTGGGGTCGACGGGGTCGATCACCATCGCGTTGGCCGGGACGTCCGGCAGCCCGTTGTTGATCGCGTGCCACGTCGGCGGGTTGGCGTCGAGGTTGGTGGTCCGCCACACGTGCGAGTCGGCGGCGTTCGTTCCCCCCAGGAACCCGTTGATCGAGACGTACGCGGTGTTCGGGTGGCTGGGGTCGACGACCGCCCGGGCGACGTAGGCGTTGGGGATCACCTTGGCGGGGTCGAGGTTCCTGAGCGAGGTGGCGCCGGTCGTCGTGCCGAACAGGCCGCCGCCGCTCAGCCCCACGATCCGGACCTTGTCGTTCTGCGGCGAGATGGCGATGTCGCTGATCCGCCCCGACGTCCCGCCGCCGAAGTTCTGGCTGACGACCGACATGCTCGACCCCTGGTTGGCCGAGCGGTACAGCCTGTTCGTTCCGAAGTACACGGTGTCGTGCCCGTTGGAGTCCGGAGCCTTCGGCCCGAGCACGAGGGGGGCGTAGAACAGGGGATCGTCGCCGCACGCGATGCCGTTGCCCGTGCCGCCGCATCCGAAGAAGTTCCACGAGCCGTCGTGGGCGTTCGCCGTGGTCGTGACCCTGCCGAACCCGATGAGGTTGTTCGTCTGGTTGAAGTAGGTGTGGTACATCGTCACGTGCGTGGTGCCGGTCGCCGTCTGGTCGATCGCCGCGAACCCGCCGTCGCCGAAGTCCGCCCGCGTCCAGGTGCCGTTCGGCCGGAGGAACGGCGTCCCGTTGTCCTGCGTGCCGCCGATCGTGAAGTTCGGATCGGTCGGGTGGACGGCGATCGATTGGAACTGTGTCGCCGAGAACCCACTGGTGTTGAGGCTTGACCAGGTGGCCCCGCCGTCGGTGGACTTGAAGATGCCGCCGTCGTCCCCGGCGTACACGATCGAGGGGTTGCTCTGCGCGTAGGCCGTCGCGTGGGAGTCGGCGTGGAGCCCGCCGTCCGAGGAGGAGAAGCTCGAGCCGCCGTTGGTGCTCCGCTGCAGGATGTTGGCGCCGCCCGAGTCCGCCGAGCCGCCCAGCAGCATCCTTTGCGCATTCGACGGGTCGATGGCCGGAGCGACGTCGTACCAGCACTGGCCCCGACAGAAGTCACCCGTGGATGCCGTGGTCGGGAACGTGGCGCCGCCGTTGGTCGAGACGAACGCCTTCCCGACGGTGTCCGTCTCGGCGCCCACGAGGGCGGTGTTGCCCGGGCCCGTCGCGATCCGCGTGTTGAACACGTCGGTCGACAGCGTGATGTGGGTGAAGGCGGGCGTTCCCGCGGTCGCCGTCGTCGTGCGCCAGATGCCGTTGCTGGCCGACGTGTCGAACCCGATGTCCTCGATGCCGACGAGCAACGTGGTCGAGCTGCCCGGCATGAACTTCACGTCCGTCGACGCCGGGAAGAACCCGGTGCCTGCGTTCGACTGGGGAAGCCCGCCCGCCACCTTGGAGAACTGCGGCGTGGTGGCCGTTCCGTTGGTCGTCAGGTACAGGCCTGGGTCGGCCGACGGGGTCGTGCAGCACACCCAGTCGTTGGCCATGCCGATGCCGCCCGGCGTCGCCGACACGAACACCCGATCGGCGTTCGCGGGATCGACCGCGATGCCCTGGATGGCCAGGAAGCTGAACGCATGCCCGTTCCCTACGCCCGTGCCGGTGCCGGCGATCCGGGTCTCGAACGGGCCGTGCATGGTCGGTGAGGCGCCGTTCGCGTCGTCGAAGCGGTACAGGCCGACGCCGGCGTACGAGTCACCCGACAGGTTGCCCTCGCCGGTCCCGACGTAGAGGACGGAGGGGTCGCTCGGCGCGAAGGCCAGCGAGCCGATCGCGAGGGTGGCGGCGTCATCCATCATCGCGGTCCATGTCGAGCCGCCGTCCCGCGATCGGTACAGGCCGCCCTGCGCGGTGCCCACGTACACGTCGTTGGGGTCGGCAGGGTCGACGGCGATCGCGGTGACGCGGCCGCTCACGGGCCTCGTGGGGTTCGTCTGGCCGTTCGGGATGGGGTCCGGGCCGAGCGCCGTCCAGGCCGGGCCCGCCCCGCCCTTGCCACGGTCGGCGCGCTGGTGCTCGAGCCGCCGGATCGCCGTGAGGCGCGCGTTGTACGGCAGCGTGAACGGCGCGCCGCGATACAGGTCCTCCTGGTGGGACCGGAGGCGGAGGTAGGTCGCGGGGTCGATCTCGTGCCCGACCGGGGGGAGGTCCGGATCGCCCATGCCGAGCTCGTTCGCGCTCGCCCGCAGGATGGCCATGGGATCGGCCGTCGCGACGGTCGGCTTCGACGCGTTCGCGACGGGGGCCGTCCCCGGAGCGATGGCGGCCACCACGATGGCGGCGACGGCAAGGATGAGCGCTGAACGGATCCTGGATCGCATCGAGACGTTCCCCCCCATGGCTGTTCGATTCGGCGCGCGCCACGGTTGGGATGCACCTGCACCCGCGGAAACCCGCGGGCCCCTCCCTGGACCTGGTGCGGACGGTCACTGTAAAGACGGCATCAACTCCTGTAAAGGAAGGCAAGCCGTGTCGCGCCTCCGCCGATCGTCTCGGCGGCGCCGCCCGATTCGGGTACCGTTCGCGTGCGCCCGCGTTCGTCAGGTCGTCGACCGACGTGCGAAAGGACCTTCGGATGGGTGTGCTGGATGGCAAGGTCGCCGTGATCACCGGCGCCGGCCGCGGGATCGGGCGGGGTGAGGCCCTGCTGTTCGCCGAGGAGGGCGCCCGCGTCGTGGTGAACGACCTCGGCGGCGAGTGGGACGGGACCGGCTCGGATCCCCGCGCGGCCTCCCGGGTGGTCGAGGAGATCACCGCGGCGGGCGGCGAGGCGGTCGCCCACTTCGAGGACATCAGCGAACCTGCAGGCGCCGCGTCGGTCGTGCGGCTGGGGCTGGACACGTGGGGCCGGCTGGACGCAGTGGTGAACAACGCCGGGATCCTCCGCGACCGGATGGTGTTCAACATGTCCGTCGAGGAATGGGACGCGGTGATCAAGGTCCACCTGCGCGGCCACTTCCTCGTGGCCCACGAGGCCGCGGCGCACTGGCGCGACCGGTCGAAGGCCGGCGAGGACGTCCGGGCCTCCATCGTGAACACGTCGTCGACGAGCGGCATCCTCGGCATCGCCGGCCAGTCGAACTACGGCGCGGCCAAGGCCGGGATCGCGGCATTCAGCGCCATCACGGCCATGGAGCTCGAGCGATACGGCGTCCGCGTGAACGCCATCGCGCCCGGCGCACGGACGCGGATGACGGAGAAGACCTTCGGCGACATGGGCGAGTCGCCGGAAGGGGAGTTCGACCAGCTGGCACCGGAGAACATCGCCCCGCTGGTGGTGTTCCTGTCCTCGGACGCGGCCGCCGGCATCACCGGGCAGGTGTTCGGGATCCAGGGCGGCCTGGTCGAGCTGTATCGGGGGTGGCACCCGGTCTCGTCCCTGCAGCAGGACGCGCGGTGGACCGCGTCAGAGCTCGCCGGGCGGATGGACGATCTGTTCGGGGACCGTGAGCGCGTCTACCGGCCGCCCGCGTCCCCGTTCCGACGGGCGGCCGGGCTGGGGGGCGGCGGGTCGGGCGCCTCGGGCGGCGCCTGATGGCGACGTACTTCGCCGGCGTCCAGCTGTTCGACGGACGGACGGTTCGCAGCCACGCCGGCGTGCTGGTCGCGGGCGGACGCATCGAGTGGGTCGGCCCCCACCGACGCGCCCCCAGGGCGTCGCGGGCCGCGCACGAGGTGGAGGGGAAGGGCCGGACCCTCGCCCCGGGCCTGATCGACTGCCACGTGCATCTGTGCTTCGACGGCGGTTCTGACTTCCAGGGCGAGGGGCAGCGGGTCGCCGGGAACGACGCGCTGGCGACGATCAAGGCCCTGCGGAACGGCCGCAAGCACCTCGAGCGCGGCACCACCACCGTCCGTGACCTCGGGGGCCCGTCCGCGTACGCGTGCTCG